>JAICTU010000460.1 GCA_025936205.1 Polyangiaceae bacterium
CCCACAATGCGATCCAGGCGCGGCTGATCGAGCTCCGGCACTGGCTGCTGCTCGGGCGCGTCGCGCGCGCGGAAGCCGCGCTCGCCGAGCTCGATCTGAACGGCGCTCCACCCCGGCTCGCGGCCATCGGCGAGCTCTTGCGCGCCGATGTCGCGCTGCGCACCCTGCGTTGGAGCACGGCTCGCGCCGCGCTCGAACGCGCCGAAACCTCCGCTCGCAGCGCGGGGATCCCCGCGCTGCTCGCCGAGGTCGCCACGGCCCGCCGCGCCCTGACGGAGCCCGCGGCGCGCCGCCTCTCCGCGCAGGGGGCACAGCCGCTGCTCCTGGAACAGGTCGAGGCGCTGCTCGCATCGCCCGCGTTCATCGTCGACGCTTGCCGGCGCGCGGTGCGCAGCGCCGGCGCTCTGGTATCGCTGCGGCGCCGCCCGGTGCTGTTCGCGCTGGCGCGGGCGCTCGCGGAAGCGTGGCCCGGCGACGTGACGCGCGAGCAGCTGATCGCGCGCGCCTTCGAGACCCAGATTGCGGGGACACCCCGCACCCCGAGGCGCGCCAACGACTCCCATCGCGCGCGCCTGCGCGTGGAGATCGGTCGCCTGCGACGCGCGCTGCGCGCCCTGGCGGCGCTGGAGGCGACGCCCGCCGGCTTTCAGCTCCAGCCCCGGGACGCGGCGGGCGTGTGCGTGCTCGCTCCTCCGCTCGATCACGAGCACGCCGGCGTGCTGGCGCTGCTCTCCGACGGTGAGGCCTGGTCCAGCTCCGCGCTGGCGCTGGCGCTGGGCGCGAGCCAGCGCACCGTCCAGCGCGCGCTGCTCCAGCTCGAGAGCGAAGGCACGGCGCGTAGCCTGGGTCGCGGCCGCGCGCAGCGCTGGCTCGCGCCGCCCAGCGCCGGATTCACGACGAGCTTGTTACTCCCCGCTGCCCTGCCGCTGGATTAGCTTTTCCGCATGGCAACGAAATCAGCAATCACCGAAACGGTAGCAGAGATCGTGCGCGAGTACGGCCCTTTTCCCGGCACTGACCGCGTCAACGGCGTCACTTTTGATGGCCAGCAGGTCTGGTACGCCTCCGGTGATCGCCTGAGCGCCTTCGAGCCGAGCAGCGGCGAGCCCGTGCGCGCGATCGATGTGGCCGCTCATGCGGGCACGGCCTTCGATGGCCGCTACCTGTACCAGCTCGCCGACGATCGCATTCAGAAGATCGATCCGCAGACGGGCAGCGTCGTGAGCACGATCCCCGCGCCGGGTCAGGGCCGCGACTCGGGCATGGCCTGGGCCGAAGGCACGCTCTGGGTGGGGGAGTACCGAAGTCGCAAGATCCACCAGGTCGATCCCGAGACCGGCAAGATCCTGCGCAGCATCGACTCCAACCGCTTCGTCACCGGCGTCAGCTGGGTAGAAGGGGAGCTCTGGCACGCCACCTGGGAGAACGAAGAGAGCGAGCTGCGCCGCATCGACCCGCAATCGGGTGAGGTGCAGGAGCGCCTGCAGATGCCGGCCGGAGCGGGCATCTCGGGCCTCGAATCCGACGGCGCCGAGCTCTTCTATTGCGGCGGCGGCAACAGCGGCAAGGTGCGCGCCGTGCGCCGCCCGCGAGCGAAGCGATGACGTACCTTCGGGTGCCGAGTCAGCTGGCCTGCGCCGTCAGCTGCAGCGCCGCGAGCACATCGTCTTCGACCAGCGTCTCCTGTCCGTCCGATGCCGCCATCAGCGCCAGGCTGTACAGCGTTTGCTCCGCGAGCACCCCGATGCCGGCGTCGGCGAGGGCCTGGGCCAGGAAGTCCTCATCCAGGCGGATCGTTCCGGAAGCATCCGTGCTGCGAGCGGTTGCGTATACCTGCTGGCACTTGGCCGCGTAGGCGAGCAGCGGATCGCCGGCGCTCACCGGGGCCGAGCGCACGCTACCGCGCAGTCGAATGCCGCTCGGAACGATCTCGCTCACGGGCGCGGTCGGAGCGCCGGAAGCGGGGCTGCTGGCGGGAATCTCGGACCTGTGGGCAACCTGTGGAGAAGTGTTAGCAGGGGTGGCGCGTGACGCACGGCGTGAGGAGCTGGAGCCGGTCTTCGCCTTTTTCTGCTTCTTCATACTTCGCACAGCCCTTTCCAATTCGAGCCCGAGTCCCATGTCGAGAGACCGCCGCATCATGGGGCGCGGCTGAGCAAGCGCAGTGCCAGCGATCCGAGAGCAGGTCGTGCGCCGAGCCGAGCCAGAATGCCGCAGCGCGCGAGATTGGGCCAAGCGACTCGCCGTCCCATCGATCCACGTCTGTTGCACCGGAACGCCACGCTCGAGGCATCACCGCTCATGGCGTCACGACGCGCGCGCGGCCAGCTCGGGGGCGGCCGGCTGCTCGCGCGCCGTCAGGTCCAGCGCCAGGGTTTGGCCGGTGCTCGGCGGAGGCTCGGAGACCGGAATGCTGTTCGAGCGGGTGCGCCACCAGTCCATCGAGCGCTCTGTCGTCCAGCGTTGCTCCAGGTCGCAGGCCTCCAGTTGGCGGCGCAGCTCGCGTGCGCTCGCCGGACGATCCTCGGGCCGCTTTTCCAGACAAGCGAGCACGATGTCCTCCAGCTCGCTCGGCACGCTCGATCGCAGCGCCACCGAGGGCCGGCGCGGCACCGCATGCAGATGCTGACCGCACACCTCGATGATGCTGTTCGCCTCGAACGGCGGATGGCCCACGAGCAGATACCAGGCAACCACGCCCAGCGCGTACAGATCGCTGCGCGCATCGACGCTGTCCGGCGCTCGAATCGCCTCCGGCGACATGTAGAGCGGCGTGCCCGCCAGCGTGTTCACGCCGGTGAGCGCCGCCTCCGTGAGCCCGCTCTCGGGGTGCGGATGCAGCGTCTTCACCAGCCCGAAGTCGAGCAGCTTGGTGTACTCCTGGTCGTTCTTGCGCGGGCAGAGCAGCACGTTTTGCGGCTTGACGTCGCGGTGCACCAGGCCGAGCTCGTGCGCCTCCGCGAGCGCACCGCACAGCTGTAGCAGGAGATGGATCACGCGCTCGGCCGGCTGCGGTCCGTGCTCCCGCACCAGCTGCTCCAGATCGATGCCGTCGAGCAGCTCCATCGCGTAATAGAAGACCCCGTCGCGCGTGCGCCCGTAGTCATAGACGCACACGGTATTGGGGTGGGTGAGGCGCGCGGTGAGCTGCACCTCGCGCTCGAAACGCGCGGTCGCCTGCTCGTCGAGCCGACCTGGCCTCAGCAGCTTGATCGCCGTCGGGCGTCGCAGCAGCGCATGGCTGGCGCGCCACACGTCGCCCATCCCGCCCGAGCCGATCTTCACGTCCAGCGTGTACTGCCCGAGCACGCGCGCCTTCTGGACCTGGCGCCGCAATCCGAAGATGGTGTGTGAGGCCAGCGTCGCGATCGTGGTCGCCGACAGCGCCCAGCTGGTGGTGGCGATCGCGCCCCCCAGCAGGCTGCGCGAGGGAGCATTGTGCCAGACCGTGAACAGCACCAGCAGGCCCGTGCCGAGCACGCCGATGGCCAGCGTGCGCCAGGCAGTGCTGGGCACGACGATGGCGCGCGCCAGCGTGCCCAGCGTGAACGAGAGCAGCGCCACGAAGCCACCGATCGGCACCGGCAGGCTCGCGCCGGTCAGCCCCCACACCGCGACCAGCGCCAAGGACGCGCCCGCGTCGAGGGCATGGAGCTGCAGGCCCGTCCGCTTCTCGCGCCGCGTGGCGAGCCAGAGTCCGCCTGCCAGCAGCGCGTTGGCCAGGTGCAACAGCCCGCCCGGCGAGAACGGGCTGTACTCATCGAGCCCCTGCGAGCCGGACCAGTCGGCGAGCGCCAGCAGCAACCAGCTGGCCCCGGCGAGCACGAACAGGCACAGGCCAAAGATCGAGAGCCGCTCCTGAAAGAAGGCGCGCCCCTCCTCGGTCGCCGTCGTGCTGGCGGCTGCCGCCGGTCGGATGCTCCGTGGTAGCTCCATGGCATCCGATACGTCCGCCCGGAGCGCCCGGCAGAGACTCGGCCCCCAAGCCCGAAGCCGTCTAGGAAAGTCCTTCGGCTTTCAAGGCCGCCATCACGCCAGGCCGCTCGCGCATGCGCCCCTGAAAGGCCCGCAAAGCCTTGAAACGATCCAGATTCAGCTGCACGCGCGGCGCCCAGTTCGTCACCGCAAACAGGTACGGGTCGGCCACCGTGAACCCCGACGGCAGCAGGTACGGTTGCTTTTCCAGCGTGGCTTCGATCAGCTCATAGCGCAATGTCAGCCGCTCGCGGGTGATCGGCTTGTAGTCCTCCGGCGTCGTCGGAGAAAACAGGGGGCTATAGCCCTTGTGCAGCTCGGAGGTGATGTAGTTCAGCCACTCCTGCAGGCGATAGCGATCCAACGTGCCCGCCTGGGGAGCGAGCTTCTTCGCCGGCACCTGATCGGCGATGTACTGAACGATCACGGGGCCCTCCGTCAGGCGCTCGCCGTTGTCCAGCTCCAGACAGGGGACGTAGCCCTTGGGATTGATGGCCGTGTACGCGCTGCCATCCGCCAGCTTCTTGGTCTTGGTGTCCGTCTTGACCAGCTCGAAGTCCAGCTCCGCCTCGCGCAGTGCGATGTGCGGAGAGAGCGAGCAAGCGCCCGGCGCGTAGTACAGCTTCATGCGTGGAACTGTTCCGCGCGCGCGGATCGCTGGCAAGCGAGCCCCGCGCGCATCCCGCAAGTGAAGCAATTTTCCCTCATGAAGACCCCGAGTGTGTGGCGCTTCTGCTTGCCCGCCGGCAGCGCGCCCTCATCCTGACGAACGAGCCGCCGCCGCAGCATCGAGCAGGATGGCGATGTCTTCCTCGAACACCGGCGTGAGCGCGCCCAGCTCCTCGGGCGTGAGCCAGCGCAGCTCGGTGTGCTCGTCGTTCATCAGCCGAGCCGGCGCGTCGTCGAGCAGCTCCGCGAGCCACCAGTGCAATACGGCGCTGCCGTCATGCGTATCGCACTGCCCGACTTTGCGCAGCGCTCGCACGCGCAGCCCCACTTCCTCCAACACCTCGCGCTCCACGGCGTCCGGCTGCGCTTCGCCCGGCTCGACCCGGCCGCTGATCGGGCACCAGTAGCCCGGCGCGACCGGTTTCCAGGGGCTGCGCTTGCCCAGCAGGTAGCGCCCCTGGCGCTCCAGGATCGCGACGATCGCGTCGAGCTTTCGGGCGGCTGGATCCGTCACACCGCGCAGTCTACCATCGCGACATCGTGAGGGACTCGCTTCGCTTTCTGTTTTCGCTGGTCGTGCTCGGCAGCCTGGGCTGCGCCGCCACCGTTTCCGACGCCTTCCCGCCCGAGGCCCCGGCCACGCCGGCGGGGCCGCAGCTCGACCCCGCGCAGCAGGCGATCGCTGATCGGCTCGACGCCGCAGCGCGCGTGGCGGTTGCGGCCCCGGACGCGCCCGTCGCGGGCTTTGCCGTCAAAGTCGTGGCCCGGGGCACGACGCTGCTCGAGCGCGGCTACGGCTTCCTGGATCTCGATCGCCAGCAGCCGATGCCCGCGGACGCCATCTTCCGCATCGGCTCGATCACCAAGCAGTTCACGGCGGCGGCGATCCTGCAGCTCGAGGAACAGGGCAAGCTGAGGCTCGATGAGCCGCTCTCCCGGTACCTGAAGGAGCCGTACCTGAAGGGCGAGGATCAGCCGATCGCGAGAGTGACGCTGCGGCAACTGCTGCAGCACACGTCCGGCATCCCCAACTTCACCAATCTGCCCTGGTACGAAAGCCACAAGGGAGAAGCGACTTCGCCCGCGGAGGTGGTCGCGGCATTTGCGGATTTACCGCTCGAGTTCGAGCCGGGGACCCGCTTCGCGTACAGCAACTCGGGCTACTTCTTGCTCGGGCTCGTGCTGGAGCAGGTGTCGGGCCAGAAGTACATCGACTACCTGCGCCAGCACCTGTTCGCGCCGGCAGGGCTCTCGGACATCCGCTACTGCCCCGACGCGCAAGACTATCCGCGCGCAGCCCCCGGCTATCGGCGCGGCACGGGCAAGTTGATCCCCGCGTTTGCGATCTCGCTGACGATCCCGTTCTCCGCGGGCGGTCTGTGCTCCAGCGTCAGGGATCTGGTGAGCTGGAGCCAGGCGCTCGCGTCCGGCAAGATCCTCGAGCCCGAGGCGTTCGCGCGGATGAGCTCCGCGACGGCGCTGCCCGGGGGCCAGCACAGCCCCTACGGCTTCGGCCTTGTCCGGGGCGAGCTGGAGGGCCATCCGCGCATCAGCCACGGCGGCGGTATCGACGGCTTCGTGAGCGACCTTGCTCAGTATCCGGATGCCGATCTGTACATTGCCGTGCTCGTGAACACCGAGGGCCCCGTGGCCTCGCTGCTCGGCGAGCAACTGGCGCGGATCGTGCTCGATGTCCCGAAAGCCGAGCTGAAGGATCTGCCCGTGGCCGAGGCGGAGGTACAACCCCTGCTCGGCACCTACCACATCGCCGAGCTCGGGCAGACGCTGCAACTCGCCTGGAGCGAAGGTGCCTTGCGGATCGGTCCCGCTCAGCACCCAGAAAAGACGTTCCGCCTGCGCTCTCAGGGCAATGGTGTGTACGCCGTGCCGGAGCTGAAAGCGCGCATCCGCTTCGAGGTCCAGGACGGCGCAGCCCGGGCGTTGATCGTGCATCAACAGGGGCAAGACATTCGCGGCGAGCGAGTCCCCTGATCGCGCTACCATGGGCGATTCCGCCGTAGCGGAACGCCTCGCGCCCCCGTCCGCGATCCACGGGCTCACCCGCGCCTTGGGCGCCCTTGGCCCGTCATTTCTGCTATACGCGCCCCAATGCTCGACACAGCCGCACGCCCCGCCATCCACTGGCGTTCGGGGCTCGCGTGGGGCGGGGGCTCCTTCCTGCTAGGCGCGCTCCTGGCGCTCGGAGGCATGCTGCAGAAGCCCGCGGGGCTCGAACACCGCTCACTGGAAACAGCGATCGTCACGCTCGGCGTGCTGCTGGCCGGCGGTGGCCTGCTGGCGATGCTGGCCCCATTCTCGCGCCCGGATCCCGCGCGCCCCGATCTCGATGCGCCGCCCGAGCGCAGCATCGACGGCAACACGCTGTTGAACGCGTTCGGGCCCATCGTGCTTTTGTTGTTGGCACTCCGTTGGGTCATCAACCGGGCGCTGCACGGCACGCTGCCCGCGCCATACCTCACGCTCGGCGTGCTCGTCACGGGCCTGTGCCTGGGGCTGCTCTGGGCCTGCCTGCGCGCGATCGATCTGTTCGGCATCGCCGGCGAGCCGGCGCAGGGGGTCGGGTCTCTGGCGCGGGGGTCGTGGGCCACGGCGCTCACGCTGCTGCTCTATCTGCCGAGCCTCGGCGCCTTCGGCATGATCGACTGCTGGGAGCCGCAGTACTCCGAG
>JAICTU010000072.1 GCA_025936205.1 Polyangiaceae bacterium
CCGCGGAAAAGTGGGCGCTCCGGGGCTCGCGGACGGCGCTGTAGATGTCCTCGGTCTCGGCGAACGCCGAGAAGAAGAGCGTGAGCCCGTCCGCAGAAAACACCGGTCCGAAGCTGTCGACCTCGAGCCCGAGACCACTGAGCGGCTCCGGCGCGCCGAAGGGGCCGAAGGCGCTGCACGGTGCAGGCTCGGGTTGGCGCGGAGCGGGCTCGGGCGGGCGCGGAGCGGGCTCGGGCGACGGTGCCGCTGGCTGCGGCGCCGGCGCGGGCGCGACGGGGGAACTCTGCGCCGCCGAACTCTGCGCCGCCGAACTCTGCGCCGCCGAACTCTGCGCAGCGGAACTCTGCGCGGAAGAACTGGGCGCGACCGGGGCGCGCGTCGGACCCGGCAACGCGGGCGCCGCTGGGGCGGGCCGCGCGCGGGTCTCTACCTTCGGGGCGGGGAGCGGCGCGGTGAACAAGCGCTCGTCCGTGCCGCACGCCAGCGTTGCAGCGATGAGCCACACGCTGCGCATTCCAACTCCCTGCTGCCTGCTCGGGTCTCGGTCTGCCATGATCGACATGCCGGCAAAAACCCCCAGCACATATGACGCCATGCCCGAAGCGAGCCGGCAAGTGAAACGGCTCGCTGCCGTGAAGGGCAACGCGTTCGCCGTCACTGATTGGGCATCCAGGTAGGAAGCCCGAGCGCTGGAGCAGATCTCGGGACCGCAACGAGCGGCACGTGATCACGGCATGACAGCCTTCAAAAAAACCCAGGCGCGTTCAGACCAGGCCGCGCTCGAGCAGGCGCTGCAGCTTGAGCACGCCTGCCACGGTGATGCTGTCCGGAAATTGTCCGGCGAGCACGCCCTCGTGCAGTTCGGCGAAGGAGATCCGGCGGAGCGCCAGCTCTTCCGTGTCTTCCGGATGAGCGGCGCACGGCTCGAGGTCGCGCGCGAGGTAGATCAGGCAGCGCTCGTCGGTGACGGAGTTCGACAGGTCCATCTCCAGGATCAGGTCCCAGCGCCGTGCCGTGAGGCCCACCTCTTCCGCCAGCTCGCGCTGCGCCGAGAGCAGCGGGTCTTGCCCCACCGGCCCTCCCCCCTCCGGGATCTCCCAGGAGTACGCGCGGTGCGGGTAGCGATACTGACCGACGAGCCAGGTATTCTGCTCGGCATCGAGCGGGATGATGCCGATGGCCAGGTTTTTGAAGTGCACGACGCCGTAGATGCCGTCGCTGCCTCCGGGCGTCACCACCTCGTGGTGGTCGACGCGGATCCAGGGATTTTCATAGCGCTGACTGACGGAGCGACGCTTCCAGGGGCCAAATTGGTCCATGCCTCGGCACAGTGAAGCACGTTTTGGCTCAGTCGCTGAACTGAAAGCGGAAGCCGGCATCGGCCAGGGCCTGGCGCACCTGGTCGACGTGACCGCTGTCGCGCGTCTCCAGCACCAGGCAGACGTTCACGATGGTGACATCAGCGGGTGCGAAATTGCGGTCGTGATCGACCTGGATCAGATTCGCCTCGGTGCTCGCGATCAACGCCAGCAGCCGGGCCAGGGCTCCTGGCTGATCGTAGAGCTCGATGTCGACGCGGCACAGCCGGCCGGCGGCAGAGAGTCCCCGCTCGATCACGCGCGCGGCGATGTTCAGATCGATGTTCCCCCCGCTCAGGATCACACCGACTCGCTTGCCGGAGAGCTGCGCCGGCTGGCGCAGCAGCCAGGCCAGCCCGACCGCGCCCGCGCCTTCCACCACGGCCTTCTCCACTTCCATCAGCCGCACGATGGCCGTGGCGATCTCGGCCTCGCTCACGCACTCGACTTGCCGGACATGGCGCGCGATGGCGGCGAAGCCGTGGCTGCCGAGCTGGGCGACCGCGAGACCGTCGGCGAGCCCCGGACGCACGGGCACGACCACCGGTTGCCCCGCCTCCAGCGCGCGGGTCAGGGTGGGCGCGTTGCTCGCCTCGACCGCGATCACCTGCAGCTCCGGGCGCAGCCGTTCCAGCGCGACGCTGACTCCCGCGACCAGTCCTCCGCCGCCGACCGGCACCACCACGGCGTCGAGGCCAGCGATCTGTTCCAGCAGCTCGAGCGCGATCGTGCCCTGGCCCTGGATCACCTCGGGATCGTCGAAGCCATGCACCAGGGTCAGGCTCTGCGTCTGAGCCAGTGCGGCCGCCCGCGCGCGCGCCTCATCGAAGCTTTCGCCGACCAGCTCCACCTCGGCGCCATAGCCCCGGCACTGCGCCACCTTCACCATGGGCGCGAAGCGCGGCATCACCACGCGCACCGGAACGCCCTGGCGCTGACCGTGATAGGCGAGGCCGAGCGCGTGATTGCCCGCCGAGGCGGCCACGACGCCGCGCGCCCGCTCCGCTTCGCCGAGCAGCAGCAGGCGATTGCAGGCGCCCCGCTCTTTGAAACTGCCGGTAACCTGGTGGTACTCGTGCTTGAAGAACAGCTCGACGCCGCAGCGCTTGCTCAGCCGCGGCGAGTGAAAGACCGGCGTGTTCCGCACGTGCGGTGCGAGACGTTGGCGCGCAGAGAGGATGCCTTCCAGGCTCAGCAAAGTTGCTTCGTGGGCTGTCGTCAGTTGGGCTTGGAGCTCGGGTCGCGGGGCACCACGGCGCTCGGGAGGGGGCGGTAGGAGGGATGGGCGCCGATCTCGCGGTCGATGGCGCGCAGCAGGTCCAGACGTGCCGGCGGCTTCTCCAGTGCCTGGTTCGGCACGGTCGACAGGAAGTCCCCCGCCACGCTGGTGTTGGCGCCGCCGGACAAGAAAATCATGCGCCGCGCGAGCTGCGGAGCCTGCTGCTCCAGCACGTAATAGAGGTCGATGCCGCTCATCTCCGGCATCAACAGATCACAGACGATCACGTCGAAGGGCTGCCCGCGCCCGAGCTGTTCGAGCGCCTCCTGGGCGCTGCTCACGGCGACCACGTCGTGCGTGCCGCCCAGAGTGCGGCTCAGGACACTGAGCACCCGGGGCTCATCGTCGATGATCAGGATGCGCCCGCGCGCGCCCGACAGCTCGGTCTCGGGCTCGTCGAGCAGCGCCTGCTCGGGGGCCGCCGTCGGCAGCCGGATGACGAAGGTCGAGCCACGGCCTGGCTCGCTGCTCACGCGGATGGTGCCGCCGAGCTCCTCCACCACGCCGTGGCAAACGGAGAGGCCCAGGCCCGTGCCGGTGCCGATCGGCTTGGTGGTGAAGAACGGGTCGAAGATGCGATCGAGCACCTCGGCCGTCATTCCCGAGCCGGTGTCTTTGATGGTGATGCACACCTGCGGCGGACCATCGGTGTGTGGCTCGAGCGCCGCCGAGACCGATAGCTCGTTGGAGGCCGGGTCGCCATCTTGCATCGCGTGCGCCGCGTTCAGCAGCATGTTCAGGAACACCTGACCGAGGCGGCCTTCATCCCCGCGCACCTTGGGAATGGGCTCCAAGTTGCGCCGGACGCGGGCCACGCGCGAGAGCGCCGTGTGGCTCACGCGCAGCGCCCAGTCGAGCGCCGCGACCGCATCGCCCTCGCGCTCCTCCTGCTCGCGACGGCCAAACAAGCCGAGATCGGCCACGATGCGGCTGACGCGGCTGGCCCCCTCCTCGACCTCGCTGATCAACGCGCTCAGGCGACCGAGCGCAATGGCTACGTCCTCCTGACGGTGCGAGGGCAGCAACGGCTGCACCATGCGCCCGACCCGGTCCAGCTCTTCGCTCAGGAAGCTCACATTGCCCAGGATGTACGTGAGCGGATTGTTGATCTCGTGAGCGATCCCGGCCGCCACTGTTCCGAGCGAAGCCAGGCGATCGGCGGCTGCGATCTGCTGGCGCGCGCGCCGGTCTTCCGTCATGTCGCGCATCACGATCACCGCGCCCAGGCGTTCGCCCCGCTCATCGACGATGGGCGCGACGCTGTCTTCGACCGGGAGCTCGCGCTCGCCCGCGATCAGCGAGGTGTTCGCCGGCAAGCGCACCACTTCCTGACGAGCCAGTGCCAGCTGGATCGGATCCGGAACGGGCTCTCGGGTCTTCTCGTTCAGGAGCCGGAAGACGGCCTCGGGCGGCTTGCCCTTCGCGCCGCTCTCCGTACGCCCGATCAGCTTCTCCGCGGCGCGATTCATGAACGAGATCTGGCCGGTGGCGTCCACCGCCACCACCGCGTCGCCGATCGCTCGCAGGGTGGTCGAGAACCAGCGCTCCCGCTCGCGCAGCTGGCGCTCCATCTGATGGCGAAACAGACCCACCTCGACGGCGCTGCGCAGCTCGCTCTTGCGAAATGGCTTGAGCAGGTAGCCGAGTGGCGCGCTCAGCTTCGCCCGCGCAACGGTGCCCTCGTCGGCGTAGGCGCTGAGAAACACGACCGGAATATCAAAGCGCTCGCGCAGCAGGCGAGCCGCCTCGATGCCGTCGAGCTCACCCTGCAAGTGGATATCCATCAGCACCAGATCGGGGCGCTGCGTCTCTGCGCTCTCCACGCAGGCCTCGGCGGACGAGACCGTGCCAGTGACGTCATAGCCGAGTTTGGTCAGCGTATCCGCGATGTCCTTCGCGATCAGCTGCTCATCCTCGACGACCATCACCGCGTTCATGACCATGCCTCTTTCATGACTCTGCTTTCACGACATCGCCTGGCGGTGCGCGTTGCCGTTCGCTCCAGAGCTGGTTGCAGAAAAGGCTCCTCCAGTAGCAGCAACCGGCGGGCGAACGAGCTTGTGGCCCGGTGACTCGTCACTGAAGCGCAGCTCGACTCGGGTACCGGCCCCGCTCTGCACCAGCAGCGTGCCGTCGAGCTGGCGGGCCAGCGCATCGATCAGCGTCCAGCCGAGGCCTCCCGAGCGATCGCCATGTGCACCGTGATCCCCATGAACGCTGCCGATGCCATTGGCTGAACGCTCGGGCATCCCCACCCCGTTGTCTTGCACGGCCACGCTAACGACGGAGCCGGCCTCGCGCCGACACGTCACCGTCACTCTGCCCTTTCTGCCATCGCTGAATGCATGCTTGAAGCAGTTCACGACCAATTCATGGACGATCATCGCGCACGGAATTGCCCGATCCACTCCTAGGGTTACACCGTCGCCGATGTCGAGCGCAAACTCCACTCGAGCACTGCCGCCGACACGCTGGACCTGGCTGGTGAGAGTGCGCAGATGCTCCGAAAATGAGAGCTGCGCGAGGTCGCTCGACTGGTACATCTGTTCGTGAATCTGAGCAATGGCCTGCACTCGCAGCCCGCAGTCCTCGAGCGCGCGGGCCGCGATCGTGTCCCCCAGCTCGCGCTCCTGAATGCTGAGCAGGCTGCAGATCAGCTGGAGATCGTTCTTGACGCGGTGGTGAACCTCACGCAGGAGCATCTCCCGCTCATTCGCCAGCGCCGTGCGCTCCCGCACACGTTCCTCCAGCACCTGATTGAGCTGGCCCAGTGCCGCATGGGCGTCGTGCTGCGCCGTTACGTCGACACATGAGCCGATAAAGCCGACGAAGCGATTCGAACCGTCGAAACGTGGCGCCCCCTGGTCGAAAATCCAGCGGTACTCGCCGTCGTGTCGGCGCAACCGGTACTCCATCGCGAACGCCCGGCGCGCCACAAACGCCTCCATATAGGTCTGCATACTGCGCGCGAAGTCTTCCGGATGGATCCCTTCGGCCCAGCCGTTGCCGAGCTCCTGCTCCAGGGTCCTGCCCGTGAACTTCAACCAACCCTGATTGAAGAAGTCACACAGGCCGTCCTCGCCGGACATCCACAGCAGCACCGGAGCACAGTCGGCGAGCGTGCGGAACCGGCTCTCGGTTTCTTCCGCGTGGCGCAGCGCAGCCTCGATTTCCGCCGCACCCTTCCAGCTCCCAGCTCCAGCTTCGCGAAACGTACCCATTCCCTTCCCCACCCCCCCCGGCAATACGACCCGAGCCCCAGCGCACCCCAGCGGGCACGGCACTTCGTCTCCAGCGAGTTCATGTGTCGTCGCGCTTGCTCGGAATTCAGCCCCCAGAGCCCGATCAGGGGGGGCAACGCCGCCTGCACAGGCGGCCACCAATGGGCAACCCAGGCGCGCAGCGGCGTCAGGTTGCCCGGATGTTCACGCAGGGCCACACGGACCAGCTCATCGCTCCAGGTCCGCTGCCAGCTGCAGTCCGCCTCGAGCGCCTGCGCCAGCGCCGCAAATAGCCGATCGCCGCGCTCCTGCGCCAGGGCCGCAAACTCGACCATGTACAACTCATCGATCGCCGGCTTCACCACCAGCTGCAACGCGCTAAACGCCTCGCCAAAGTCGTAGGTCACCAGCAGGCGTTCGAGCACACGGCGCAGGGGCTGCCAGGCCGGGTGAGTTTGCCACTGCGCCCGCGCTGCTTCCCCGAAGCCGGGGCGCACATCCTGCAGCTGGCGCATGCGGTAGGCCCAATGCTGCAAGCGGCGCAGCTCATCCGCCGCCTGAAACGCACCTGCGACCACCACACGCCCTTCCGGGGCCAGATGTGCGACATAGGCCGCCAGCATGTGCAGCGCGTGGCTCGGATAGCGCAGTACGGGCAGCACGGAGCCGAGCACGTCGAGCCAACCGGACGGGAGCGCGCGGTCTTCACCGCTCTGCTCCGCGGCCTGCAACAGTTGCTCCACGAAAGATTCGCGCGCCGCTTGTAACTCGACGTAGCGCCCGTAGGTCGTAGCGCGAGGGTCCTGAAACTCGCGAAACTTGCCGTGCAGAGGCGAACCCAATCCGTAGCGTTGCATCCAGCTCGCACCGGGCGTCGGCAGCGCGAAGCCCAGCTCCGTATGGTAGAGCAGTTGCGACGTGGCGATCTCATACGGCTGAGGCACGCGCCCTCGGGCCTGCAGGTGCCAGTAGCTGCGCTGTCCGGTCACGCTCGCTCGGACCTCCACTCGACGCGATCCGCGCCGAGCGCCAGGAAGCCGTGGAAGGCAGGCATCACTTGCTCCAGGTCGCCCGGCAGCAGGAAGCTCTGGCCCGTGATCCGCTCCACCGCGGCCCGGGTGAGCACGCACGGCGGCGGCGCGTTCACCCGCAAATAGGCGCCGCGATCGATCACCTCGGCGCCGGGGTTCAGCTGCTGGATCGCGGCCAGCACCGCGCGGCCGACGTCGCTCGCCTGCAGCACCGGCCCTACCCTGCGCAACTCAGTGCTCACTCGCCTCCGCCGCCAGCTCGACGCGGATCACGCCTGCCTGGCACTCCACGCGATAGGCCCGCAGGTGCAGGCAGCTGGGATTGATGCCTTCACCGGTGGTGGCATCAAACTGGAAATGGTGCGCGGCGCAGGTGAGCGTGTGGCCGTCCAGCGTCCCCGCGCTCAGCGGCAGCCCCAGGTGCGGGCAGCGGTCCTCATAGGCAAAAATGCCCGCGTCCGTGCGCAGCAGCAGTACGCGCCCGCCCTGCAGGCGCACTTGCCGCAACTCCCCGATCCAGAGCTCCGAGTCCGGCATCGCCTCGACGAAACTCATGCGCCGGGCTCCGTCCGGCTCGTTGCTGGGCCGTCCACGAGAGGCCACTCGGGGACCAGATCGATGCGCTCCAGCGCGCTGAGCCCCGCTCCCGCCACCGTGAGCGACGGATCCAGCTCCCTGCCGCCGAGGTAGACGCGCGCGACCGGCGCGGGCAACACGCGCACCGCCGCCGCGTCGACCAGCACCCTCGTCAGCTGAGCGATGGTGTCCGTATCGTGGACCAGGACCAAGAGCCCGACGGTGTCTCCCTGAACGAAGCCGTGGAGCGGCACTAACATGGCGGCTCTCCGCCGGGCTCTCCGGAAGATACTCCGGGAGATTCTGCCTCCGTGTGTGCGGCAGCCTCGCCCGCGGCGAGCCATGGATAGTCGCCGCGCGCCGCGTCTTTGCCCCACATGTCTTGGTGCAAGCCGAAGTACACGCGCAGCAGTTCCAGCAAGTTGGCGGGCGCCTTGCCTGCCAGGATGCGCCCGACCACGTTTTCATGCGCCGCGTAGCGCTCCGGCTCCGACTCGAAGATCCACTGGCAGGGCTCGCTGCAAAAAATGTAGCGCCGGCCGTCGCGCATCAGTGTCCGCGCGCTGTTCTCGCGGGGTGTGCCGCCGCACAGCACCAGCTGGCAGAGATCGCAGAAGGTGACGGGAGTGGTGCCATGCGTGTACCACTCGACCTTGGGCCCCGCCTGGCGCTGCCGCTCCGCCACGCGGCACCAGACCGGATCGAACTGCGCGAACGAGGCGGGATACTTGGCAGCGAGCCAGGCGCGCTCATCGGGACCGGGCAAAACGCAGTCGAACCAGACGCTGGCGCGATAGGTGTACGCACTCGCGTAGACCATGTGGTGGTAATAGTCGAGGCTGCGCAGAAACGTGGGCCAGTACCAGGGCAGTCGCAGGCCCTGCTGCAGCAGCTGTTCCTTGAACTGCGAGAGAATCCACTCTTCGACGAACTCTTTGAATGACTGGCGGCGGTGCTCGAGGGGGGTCAGGTAGTCCATCGCAAACCCCGTCACGACGGCAAAGAACAGCCAGCTACGCCAAAACCACTTGTCGACCAGGCGCTGGGCGCGCGCGGGGTCGTGCCGCATCAGCGTCTCCAGGACAGGATTGCCGATCTGCGCGTGGCGCGCCTCGTCCGTCTGGATGCTCTGCAACATGAGCTCCACCACGCGATCGCCCACGTCGCGCGCCAGCGCCGAGAGGCCCACGAACTGCAGATTGGTGAAGCCCGTCTCGAATACGAAATGCGTCGCGACCGCGAACTCGATCGGGTCGGCGGTGAGCAGCAGCTCGTCCACCAGGTGCCGCCCCGCGATGGCGACCCAGTTGTTGGTGTGAAAGAACTTGTGCGCCCAGTCGAACTGCACGTCCCAGCGCACGAGATCGTGCAGCAGCAAGAGCGGGATCTGCGTGTGGCGCAGCTCGTCGAGCGCGCCATAGGTGGCGGCACTGCGCCAGGCGCCGTCGCGGCCGAAGCGCGCCGCGCGCAGGTTGCCGACCACGGCGGCGAACTCGGCCAGGGCGAAGGTGGCCGAGTGCAGCTTGACGGCGCTCAGCCACCCTCGGTCGAGCTTGCGCGCGTCCTCCACCCTGCCGATGGCCTCGCGCACGGCGGACCAGCGGCTCTCCTTCTGGTGCTGAACCTGCACATACTCGCGATAGCTGGTGCGATAGGGCTCGTCCCAGCCTTGCCAGGCAGCGTGCTCGAGCCAGGGCGAGCCGCTCACGGGCTCGGGAAAAACGTCTCGCTCGGATACGTAGGAGAACTCCCAGTCGAGCTTTCTGGCCAGGGGCAGCCAGTCTTCTCGTTCGAGCATTGCCGTGTCTCCCTCCGTTGCGCCGGAGACTAGCATGGGCAGTGGGCGGCCCGCCGGGGCGAAAAATCGACCCCAACGCCTCTGACATCACCCCAAGGGCAGGAACTGGCGGTACCCTGCGCCCGCGGGTGTGGGGCCAGGGCCCACAAACACCCCAGCCAGCGTCAGCGCCGACTCGCGACGGAAGCGGGAGGAGCCTCCGGTGGCTCCTTTGCGCGTGGGGTCTGCAGGTCCTCGCGCAAGCGCACGACCAGCGTGGCACCTTGCCCCGGCTCCGACTCGTGGATCAGCCTACCCTGGTGTTGAACCGTCACCACGGAATGCGCCATGCCGAGCCCCTGGCCATCGAGCAGCTCGAGCAACTCGGGCGTGAGATCGGCATTGCGGAGCAGCTGCTGCAACTCCGCCGGCAGGCTCGGGCCATTGTCTCGGAAGGAGACCTCGACGCCGTCGTCGACGCGCCGGGTGCGGATCGTGATCAGCAGCTGGTGCCCGACCGGCGCCGCCGCTCCGCGCGCCGCGCGCGTGCGCGCCGCGGGCGCCGGCTTGGGCGCTCGCTCGACCGCAGCCATCAGGATGTCGAAGAACGCCTGCTTCAGCGCCGTCACGTCGCAGCCGAGCAGCGGTACGCTGCGATCGAGTTCGAGCGACACCTCTGCGACACTGGACCACATCTGCCGCGAGACTGCCACCGTGTTCTCGAGCGCGCGGTTGATATCCGCGGGTCCCCAGTTCGAGCCCGGCAGGCCCGCAAACTCCTTCAAATCGCGCACGGTGCGCGCCATGCGCATGATGCCATTCAGCGCCTCTTCCAGCGCCTTCGGCGCCTCGCCAATCAGATAGCCGACGCGCTTCTGCTGCCAGACGCCCAGGAACTCATCGGCGAAGGCCGAGTCTGCCGCCGGGCGCGACACCAGGTACTCGCGGACCCGTTCCAGCAGCTGCGAGCTGCCCGCGACCGCCTTCTGCAAAAAGACCAGGTTGTCGGCGGTAAACTGCGCCGGCGTGTTGAGATCATGCGCGAGCCCCGCCGCCAGGCGGCCGATCGTCGCCAGCTTCCGCCCCTCGATCATGCGCACCCGCGCGTCGATGTTGGCCTCGACTGCGGCCTTCAAATCCAGCTGCCCCTGCACCCGCGCGAGCAACTCCTCCGGCTCGACAGGCTTCGTGACGTAGTCGTTTGCCCCCTGGCGCAGACTCAGCACCTTGGTCTGCACGTCGTCGCGCACGGTCAACATCAAGATCGGGAGCTCCAGGCGCGACCAGCTGGATCGCAGCAGCCGGACCACCTGCAGCCCGTTCAAGCCGGGCATTTCGAAATCGCACAGCACCAGGTCGTAGCGCGCGCGTTTGCACTCGCGCACTGCAGTCGCCCCGTCTTCTACCACCTGCACGTCGGCGCCGCGCAGCGACTCGAGCGCGCCGCGAATGTGATCCGCCTCGACGGGCGAATCATCGGCAATCAAGATTTTGCGAGTCCCCATCGCGTCCGGCCTTCCTAGCGCCAACGGACACCGATTCTCGCACTTAAGCCCCATCTCGGTACGACCGTCCCTTGCGGTAGCCTGACGTGGAGTCGGCTGTCATATTGAGAAAGTGACCGGGGTGCTGGGTCAAAGGACGGGGGACTAATGCCGGCGGGGAACAAACCGCTGCGCGCGTTGCTGGTCGAAGACTCGCCCAACGACGCGGAGCTCGTATTGCTCGAGCTGCGGCGCGGCGGGTACCAGGTCAGCTGGGAGCGCGTGCAGACCGGACCGGACCTGGAGCGCGCCCTGGAGGGCGACTGGGAAATCGTGCTCTCCGACTACTCCATGCCCAGCTTCTCGGGGCTCGAGGCGCTGAGCATCGTCAAGCGCAAGGGCATCGACGTCCCGTTCATCATCGTCTCGGGTACGGTCGGAGAAGAGGCTGCGGTCGGCGCCATGCGCGCCGGCGCACACGACTACGTCTTGAAGCAGAGCCTGGTCCGGCTCTGCCCCGCCATCGACCGTGAGCTGCGCGAGGCCGAGCTGCGCGCTTCACAGAAGAAGATGCAGGAGCAGCTGCTGATCTCGGACCGCATGGCGTCCGTCGGCACGCTGGCCGCCGGCGTCGCGCACGAGATCAACAATCCGCTGGCCGCGATCGTGGCCAACCTGGAGCTGATGTCGCGGGACCTGACCTCGGTCTCCGAGCGGCTGGACCTCAACGATCGCCTGCATGAGGTGTTCGACGAGCTCTCCGACGCGCGCGAAAGCGCCGACCGCCTGCGCCACATCGTGCGCGACCTGAAGATCTTCTCGCGCGCGACGGACGAGGAACATCGCGGCGCGGTGGAAGTACAGCGCGTGCTCGAGTCATCGTTGCGCATGGCCTGGAACGAGATCCGCCACCGGGCGCGGCTGGTCAAGCAGTACAGCGACGTTCCGCCGGTGGAGGCCAACGAGGCTCGCCTGGGCCAGGTCTTTCTGAACCTGATCGTCAACGCCGCGCAGGCCATCCGCGAAGGCGACGCGGATCACAACCAGATCCTGGTCGTCACGAAGCAGGAGCGCGACGGCAGTGTCGTGACCGAGATCCACGACAGCGGCACGGGCATCCCCGCAGAAAACCTCACGCGCATCTTCGACGCCTTCTTCACCACCAAGCCCGTCGGCGTCGGCACCGGGTTGGGGCTCTCCATCTGCCATCGCATTGTGACGGGGCTCGGCGGCACGCTCGAGGTCGAGAGCGAGGTCGGCAAAGGTTCGGTATTTCGTGTGGTCCTGCCGCCCGCCAAGAGCAACGTGCGGCCGCTGGAACGGCCGAGTCTGCCCACACCCATCAAAACGCGCCGCGGGCGTGTGCTGGTGGTCGACGACGAGCCCATGATCGCCACGGCCATCGGCCGCACCCTGGCCTTTGATCACGAGGTCATCGTCAGCGCGGACGCGGCGGACGCGCTGGAGAAGATCCTGTCGGGCGAGCGCTTCGACGTCGTGCTCTGCGATCTGATGATGCCGCAAATGACGGGCATGGACCTGCACGCGGCGCTCGCGGAGAACGCTCCAGACCAGGCGGAGCGCATGGTGTTTCTCTCCGGCGGAGCCTTCACCGCGGCGGCCCGTGCCTTCCTGGATGAAGTACCAAACGAGCGTCTGGAGAAGCCGTTCGACACGCGGCAGCTCTCGGCGATCGTGAACGACCGGATGCGTTGAGCGCCCGCCTGCTGGGCGCAGATGAAGCCAAATCCGAATGGCCGGAGCCCAGCGGCTTCGACCTTGCCGCGCGAGCGTCCCTGCTACTGCGATTTTCGTGCTGCGCAGCGCCTCGAGCCTTCTGCGCCGCCAAACCTGAAGGGTATGCGAGTAGCCCGAGCGGCTCTCGGCGCTGCATACTCGCGCCATGGTTCTACATCAGGAGAGCGTCGAGCTGCGTACCAGCACGCGAGACAGCGCCGGACCGAGCAAGCTCGGGAAGCTGACCGATCACATCCTCTTTCGCGACGCAAAGCTCGCGGCTCGCTACGCGCGTCGGCGCATGCCGATGGCCACGCTGTACGAAGCGTATTTTGACGGCGACCTGGACATTCCCGGCGACATCCAGCAGTTCATCGCCCAGCGCGAGCACCTGGTCAGCTACCGGATCGAGCGCCGCCATCTCGAGTGGCTGGTGACCCATTTCCTGCCGGAGGCGCTGCTCCACACGCGGCAGCAGGACACCCGCATCGTGCGCGAGCACTACGACCGCGGCAACGACTTCTTCGAGTGGTTCCTGGGTCCGCGCATGGTGTACACGTCCGCCTACTTCAAAGATCCCGGCGAGAGCGTCGAGCAGGCGCAGGACAACAAGCTGAAGATGGTCTGTGAAAAGCTCCAGCTGCGCCCGGGCGAACGCCTGCTGGACATCGGCTGCGGCTGGGGCACGCTCGCACGCTACGCCGCGCAGCACTACGGAGTGGACGCCACCGGCGTCACCATTTCCCGGCGCCAGGCAGAATACGGCAACGCCCAGATCGCCCAGGCGGGCCTGAGCGCTCGAGCGCGCATTCTGTGCCAGGACTACCGCGAGATCTCGGCGCATCAGCCTTACGACAAGGTCGTCAGCCTGGAGATGGTGGAGCACGTCGGCGTGAAGAACCTGCGCTCGTTCTTCGGGCTGGTGAATCGTCTGACGGTCGATCAGGGCCTGTTCGTGCTGCAGTGGACGGGGCTGCGGCGCGGCTTGCGCCCGGAGGACCTGATCTGGGGCATGTTCATGTCCAAGTACATCTTCCCGGGTGCGGACGCGAGCTTGTGCCCCGCCGCCATGCTGAAGCCGATCGAGAAGGCGGGCTGGGAGCTACATAGCGCAGAGAACCTGAGCATCCACTACAGCTGGACGATCGCGCGCTGGCACGAGCACTGGTTGCGCAACGAGGCGCTGGTGAAGGCCCGGTACGGCGAGCGCTGGTTTCGCATCTGGCACATGTTCCTGGCCTGGTCCGCGAGCATCGCGACGCAGGGCAACGCCGCCTGCTTCCAGCTCGTGCTGAACAAGAACCTCGACCACTACGACCGCACGCGCTGGGTGCGAAACGGAGCGCGCATCTTCGGCGTGAGCTGAGACGCACGGACTACTCCTGCTGGGCGGCTCTGACGCTCCTCCTCGGACTGAGCGCCTCGCTCGGGCGCTCCTGCCGGGCTCCGCGGCGCCAGCGCTCGGGCGCTCGCTCGTGGCCGCACTGCTGCTGAACTGAGAGCGGCAGCGGGCATATCCTGGGGACGTGGGGGGGAGCCGTGGGGCCGAGCCCTGTCTGATTCTCACCACTCGCGGCGGTCCGTTTTTTTGTGAAGATCTCAGGTTCCATGTGGAACCTCACTTCGCGCAAAAAATGAGGAGCCGCTCGCGTTGCGCTGTTCCGTCGAGCGGGTATCCGCGCAGCGCGGATACCCGGGTGGTGAGGCGTCGACGTGATGCCGGACGCGGCCTGGAGCCCATGGAGCTCAAGGAACCGAAACCGGCGCCAGATCGTTCACGCAGAAATTGAACGGCGTGTCTACCGACGGCGACCCGACGACTTGCATCATCACACCTTGCAAGGGCGAGCCGTCGTAGGAGGCTCCGCTGTTGTCCCAGCACTTGGTGTTGAAGGCGCTCAGCGGCACGACGTCGCTGCTGGAGCTCAACGGATAGCACCAGCTCTCGTAGTTCTGATCATAGATGATCAGGCGCAGGGGCTCGTTGTACGAGGTGCTGACATCGTAGTAGATGCCGGTGCTCGTCGGCGTCCAGGTGCTCGCGTTGCCGTTCTGCGTCTGGCTGATGTTCCACGCCCATTGCGCCCAGCTCCCGTACGTCGGATCGGCCAGGACGTCACCGCTCGCGCACATGCCGGCGCGATCGATGGTCGCCTGCCCGCCCGCTTGCGCGAAGAGGTCGCCATACCATTCGCCGATGTCGCGGTAGCTGATGGTGGTGTCGGGCCCACCGCCGCCCGAACCGCCGGCGCCCGCTTCACCGCCGGCGCCCGCTTCACCGGCACTGCCAGCAGCGCCGCCTTCGCCCGCGCTACCAGCCCCGCCCGCTTCACCCGCAGCGCCACCAACACCGCCAGCTCCAGCTTCACCGCCAGCACCAGCAGAGCCGCTGGCCCCGCCAGCACCACCCTCGCCACCTGCGCCGCCCGCCCCGCCAGCACCCCCCGAGCCGCCACTCGGCGCGCCAGCAGCGATCTGATTGACGCAGATGTCGAACGGCGTGTCCACGGTCGGCGACCCCACCACCTGCACCATCACGCCCATCAGCGGCGTGCTGCCGTCGTAGTAGCTGCCGTTGTTGTTCCAGCACTGAGTGTTGAAGTCGCTGAGCTGCACTTCGCCCGAGCTCGAGCTCAGCGAGTAGCACCAGCTGTGGTAGCTCTGGTCATAGACCACCAGCCGCAACGGCTCGTTGTGCGAGCTGATGTCGTACACGACGGACGAGCCCGTGGGCACCCAAGTGCCGGTCGTGTTGTCCGGCGTCTGGTTGATGTTCCACGCCCACTGCGCAAAGCTCGAGTACGTTGCGTCCGCGGGGATGTCGCCCGACGCGCACACACCGGCGCGCTCCACCGACGCCAGGCCGAAGGACTGCGCGAACAGGTAGCCATGCCACGTGCCGTCGTCGAGATAGTCGACCGTCGTGTCCGGGCCAGCGCCGCCCGCGCCCGCAGCGCCGGCGCTACCGCCCGCTCCGCCTTCGCCGGAGGCGCCGCCAGCTCCCGCTTCACCGGCACTGCCAGCAGCGCCGCCCTCGCCCGCGCTACCCGCAGCGCCGCCATTGCTGCTGCTGCCGCCGGCGCCGCCATCGCCGCCGCCCACAGGCACCACATCCCCGCTCGGAGAGAGCGCGTTGACGCAGAAATTGAACGGCGTCGCGGTGCTGCTGGCGCCCGGCACCATGACCTGCACGCCCATCAGGGGCGTGCTGCCATCGTACGGAGTGCCGCTATCGTTCCAGCACGTGGTCGTGAAGCTGCTGAGCGGAACGTCTCCAGACGCCGCGCTGATCGGCAAGCACCAGCTCTTGTGGTTCTGATCGTAGAGGACCAGGCGCAAAGGCTCGCCGGTGCTTTGAATGTCGTAGTGCAGGTTGGGCCGATCCGGCTGCCAGGTGCCGCTGTTGGCCGCCCGATCCTGATTCACATCCCAGCCCCACAACGCATAGCTGCCATAGGTCGCGTCCGCTTCGACTTGACCGGACGCGCACATGCCCTCGCGTGTGATCGACGAGTTGCCGAAAGGGAGCGAGTAAAGGTAGCCATGCCAGGGATCGGCCTCCAGATAGCTGACGGTGCGATCGGGAGCCGTACCGGGGGCTCCCGCCGCACCAGATGCGCCCGCCGCGCCGGCGCTGCCCGCCTGGCCTCCGCTGGCGCTCTCTGCATTTCCGGAGGCGCCCGCAGTGCCGCCGCTGCCGCCAGCGCCACCGCCTCCGGCTCCGCCTTGCCCGCCGGCACCGGGCACGAGCTCATCGAGCGTGACGGGACTGGCAAAGAAGAAGGAGAAGTGGTTCACCTGCGCGCTCGCGTACTCGGTGCTGAACGTGGCACCGGGCACGAGCGACCACGCCACATTCGGCTCCGAGGTGTAGAGCGCGAGGTTCTGGTCATCCCCGTGAGCATGGGGGATGGTGATGGTCACCGGCTCCAGGAACTGAGTGCCGTGCGGCAGGAAGGCGAACATTTGCTCGTTCGCCAGGCCCGGTGCCTCGGGGTACCCCGCCTGCACCTGCTCTACGCTGATCTCGACGGGGTCCGCGAGCGCCCCTCTGGGAATGGTGATCGCTGCGTTGCCGGCGACGATGATTGCCCCCGCCTCGCCGACCACTGCGGCATTCTCATGCTTCTCGAGGCTCTGCCAATCAGCTGGGCCGTCTGGAAAGAGATTCGTACGATCTACGTCGGAGCAGCCGACGACCGCGAGGACCCCGATGGCAACCAACCCACTCGAACGCAAATTGTACTGCATTTGACTCGTTTTTCGTTCCCAACGCGTCATCGCCCCAGCGCCGCGAGGGGGACGCGCGGAACCGAGAACGGCAGACTTTAACGCGACCCAACGCCGAATTTACGGCGCACTAACTTTGTTGTTCCACGTATGAAACACTCGCGCACGGCGCACAACCGGCTACCCAGACGTCAGCGTTCGCTGCGCTCGTGTGCGGCGTGCAGCTGTCGTTCAACGTCTCCAGTAACCGTGAAGACCCATTTGCATCTCCGCGCAGCCCTGCTTGCCCTCTCAGCCGCCGCTTGCTCCCAGGTCGATCTAGCTCCTTATGAACCGCCCGCCGGCGGTGCCCCGGGGGATGACGCTGTCGGTGCTGCTGGTTCGGCAGGCGCTGCTGGCGCTGCGGGTGGCGGGGGCGCGGGCGCTGGAGGGTCTGCCGGGACGAGCTCCGCGGGGTCCGCTGGCAGCGGCGCCAGCGAGGGACCGGGCACCAACGGCCTGCCCGCCTCTGGAACGCCGGAGCTTCCGGTACCGCAGACGAGCGGGGTGGCTGCCCCCTCGGGCGCGGTGGGCGGCTTGAAGGTGCTGGACTGGGCGGGCTTCAAAGCCGCGATGACGTACACGTTCGATGACGCCAATCAGTCGCAGATCACCAACTACGACGCGCTACAGGCGCTGGGCGTACCGTTTACGTTCTATCTGTGGACGAGCCGGCCCGGCGCGTCGGACACGATCTGGAAGCGAGTGGTCGCCGACGGGCACGAGCTGGGCAATCACACGCAGTCGCACCTGCAGGGGTCATCGCCGGGCCTCGATACCGACACGGATGCGGGTGAGCTCTTCATCCAGCACAACTTCGGCGTGGCCACCTACACCATGGCGGCCCCGTACGGGGCGTCCCAATATATCGAGGTCGCGCGCAACCGCTACTTGATGAATCGCAGCATCTCCGATGCGATGATTCTCACCAGCGGCGGCACCGACCGCTTTTCGCTGCCCACCCTCATTCCCGCCGAAGGTGCGCTCGCCAGCGAGTTCAACCGGCAGGTCGACGCGACCCGGACGGCTGGCGGCTGGAAGATCATCCTCGTCCATGGCTTCACGGGAGATGGCGGCGCCTATCAGCCGGTGCAGCTGTCGGAGTTCGTCTCCGCGGTCCAGTACACGAAGTCCCTCGGCGACGTCTGGATCGGCACGGTCCTCGACGTGGGCGCCTACTGGTGCGCACAGAAAGCCATCCGCGACACGACGCCGGTCACCGAAGGCACCAGTACGACCTGGCGCTGGGTCCTGCCGGATCACTACCCGCCGCGGCACCGGGTGCGCGTCACGGTCACGGGGGGCACCCTGTCGCAGGGCGGTATCCCGCTCACCTGGGATGACCACGGCTACTACGAGGTATCGCTCGACGCGGGTTCGCTCACGCTGTCGCCCTGAACCCGGTCACCCGGAATGCAGGCGAGCGCCCCTGCGCTGATGGCGGGGGCGCTCAGGATGGCGGGGGCGCTCAGAACGCGGAGAAGGAGACGCTGCCCACGGCTCCGCCCGGCAGCACGTTCAAGCCGACGCTGATGGGCTGCTCCGATTGCACGGGCACCTCCGGACGCAGCGCGTAGAACGTCACCGTGGTGATCAAGGACGCGGCACTGACGCCCCAGGAAATATCCGCAATGGTGGCGCGTTGGCGCAGCACCGCGACAGTATCTGGATTGCAGGCGGGAGCACACGCCTTCTCCATATCGTGGCGAAGCGACAGGCTGGAGAGCGCCCACGCGGCGCCGTTTGCTGCGGCCGCCAGAGTGACGCCACCAAAGACGTACGCCAGCGTGGGCACGGGGCGCTCCATGACCACCGGCGCTTCCCGCGGCTGCGCCGGCGCGGCCAGGCTCGGCTTGGGCCCGGTCGCGAACGTCGCCTCGACGACGCGGAACTGATCGCCCTCGTTGACCAGTACCGTGGTCTCGTATGGCGCGAAGGGAGCGAGCTCCACGCGCACGACGTGTTCACCCGGGTTGAGCTCGATGGCCTTGCCCTGGAGGCTTTCAACGGGCACGCCGTCCAGCGAGACTCGCGCGTCGGTCCGCCCTGCTCCATCCGCGGTCACGCGCACGCTGATCGAAGGGATCCGGCGCTCGTATTGCCCGAGCCACTCCACGCAATCGCGTGCGATGGCGCTGGGACACCCCGGCTGGGCACACTGCCGGAATTGCTCACGGCTCTCCAACAGCTTGCTCGACGCGCGCAGCTCCTGCCCCTGGAGGTGAGCTGCCAGGCACACCTCCACTTCCGAGGGTGCCGCGGCCGGCGCGGGGTCTTGCGCGGCCGCGGGTTCCTGAGCTCGGGCGGACTGCGCGGCGAGCGCGCAGATCACGGAGGCCACGGCAGTGGGCCACCACCGCACTCGTGAGCTGAGCCGGCGTCCCGACCGATGCGCTGGATTCGTGGAAGCGTTGCGCGAAGACATGCTGTTTTCGAAACGACCCGACGCCGAACGACTGTAGCCAATCGCTGGATGTTGCACCGCTGTTCAGCAGAAGCTCATCGGGCGAAGTGCGCAGCCCGCAGTGGTTGGTGACACACCCCCGCCCTCCACCCGACGATGTCACACTCCTTCGCACCGGGCCGTTCAGGGACATCACCCCGTAGAGTTAACGAGAGTTCAGGATGCGCGCGCGGGACGTGTCAGAATAAAGGGTGCCCAACATTGCTGAAAACGCAGTCGAGGAAGCGGCCGCATCGGAAGCGGCGACCCCGAAACGCAAGTATCACGTCCTGATGGAACTCGGCCTCGGCGGAATGGCCGTGGTCGAAGCGGCCGTCTCACGTGGGCTGGCTGGCTTCAGCAAGGTCGTCGTGCTCAAGAGGCCACGCCGCGAATTCGCTGCGCAAGTCGAGGCCGTGAGCACGTTCTTGAACGAGGCTCGCATCTCGGCGCGCATGAACCACCCGAACGTGGTCCAGGTCAACGAGGTCTACGAGGAGGACGGCCTCCCCGTGATCGTGATGGAGTATCTGGAGGGGCAGTCGTTCGCGCGGCTGCAGCAGCGCTACTTCGAAGGCGCAGGCGGTTCGCTCGATCTCGGCCTCAGCGTGCTGTGCCGCGCGCTGGAGGCGCTGGACTACGCCCATACGCTGACAGACTTCGATGGACAGCCACTGAATCTGATCCACCGCGATGTGTCGCCGCACAACATCATGGTCACGTATGATGGGCGCGTGAAGCTGCTGGACTTCGGCATCGCCAAGCTCGATGCCATGGATGGCAAGACCAAGACCGGGCTGATCAAGGGCAAGATCGACTATATGTCGCCCGAGCAGGTCGACGGCCGCCCGCTCGATGGGCGAGCGGACGTGTTCGCGGTCGGCGTGATGATCTGGGAGGTGGCCGCAAAGAAAAGGATGTGGACGGAGCAGAGCCAGGCCGCCGTGCTGAAGCGGCTGGTGCTGCAGGACATCCCCGATCTGGGCAGTGTGGCGAATGTAGATCCGGAGCTCGTTCGGATCTGCCGCAAGGCGCTCGCGGCCGATCGCGACGAACGCTATCCGACTGCTCGAGCTCTGTTCGAAGACTTGCAGCTGTTCCTCGAATCACGCGAAGGCGTCTCCCCCGACGCGAGCATCGGGCGCTGGATCAGCAGCGCCTGCGCGGATCTGAGAAGCGCCGCGCGCGAGCAGATGGACAAGCGGCTGGCTGAGTACTCCGAGTCCTCGACGGGGCTGCGCGAGCTCAGCGGTCAGAACAACCTGGAACGGACGGGGGACGGCTCCACCGAGAGCGGCTCCCGGCGGCGCGCGCCCGATACCGGAGCGGGCAATGGCTACGCCATGACGGCTCATGACGGCTCCCGCCCGGGGGCACCGCGCTGGCGGTGGGCCCTGCTGGCCGCGATCGTGCCGGTTGCCGCTGGCCTGTGGTGGAGCGGCGTCGCACTGAAGCCACGCGCCGAGCCCAAGCCCGCCGCGTTACAGGTGCAGCAGGCCCCGAGTGCAGCCCCGGTGGCTGCCCCAGCGCCCGCGCCGGTCCACCTCGTACTGCAGGCAGAGCCCGAAGCAGCGGTGCTGTACCTCGATGGCGAGCGCTTGCCCTCCAACCCGTTCTCGACGACCCGAGCGCGCGACGCGCAGGAGCACGAGCTCGTCGTCAAGGCGGAGGGCTTCGAGACGCTGACGCGCAGCTTGCACATGGAGAGCGATCTGGACCTCTCGCTCAGCCTGACTCGCAGCGCCGCTGCCGAGGCGCAGGAAGCCGCTTCCGCGCGGAGAGCGCTCCCACGGCGCGCCGCGCGCCCCGCAGCCAAGCCGGCGCGGCCCGCGCCGGCAGAGGCCCCTCAGGCGCAACCGGCAGCCGATTGTGCCGTGCCGTTCACCTTCGATGCCGCAGGCATCAAGCACTATCGCCGGGAGTGCATTGGCAAGTAGCGGCGGGGCTCGCTCGCGGGGCCAGGGCGGAAGCGCTGAAGTTCAGCGCTTCCGCGTGCGCTCACTGCGGCGTGATGGTGACGTCGTCGAGCCAGAAGTCGGCGTCGGGCACGGGCCCTTCGAAGTACAGCGTCAGGTCGACGTACTCGCAGTCGGGGACGTGCACGGTGCCCTCCAGGTGGGTCCATTCCGTGCTCACCGGCACTGCCGCAATGGCGGTGAACGCGGTGGTGGCGTCGCAATCGCTCTTCAGCGTCAACTGGATGTTGTCCTGGCTCGTCACCATGCGCAGCCAGGCGGACACCGCGTAGCTGGCGCCGCGCGTGAGCAAGCTCGCCGCCTGGTAGGACGGCCCCATGTAGGCGGCGCTGCGTCCCGAGGACAAGAGGCACTTCTGGCCGGAGTGCGCGCCCGTGTTCACGTCGGAGAGCGTCGACATGCCGAAGGGAGTCCAGCCGCTGTGACCCATCTCGAAGCTGGGGTTGGCCATCAGGTTCCCTTCGGGTGGTGTCTCCACGTCGGTGCCGCCCGACGAGCCGCCGGCCCCGGACGAGCCGGCTGCGGAAGACGCGCCGGCTGCCGAAGTCGCGCCGCTCTCGCCCGCAGCCCCGGTCTGTCCGCCCACACCCCAGGTCTTATCCAGCTCGTCAAAGTCCTGCAGGGTGCACGCGCTCGCCTGAATGCTCACGAGGACATACAGCGTATGCGTCGCTGCGCGGCGAACAGCAAAGAGATCCATCCCACGGGGTTACGGATCACGCAGCCTCGATTTGAAGAGGCAACCTATTGGGAACAGCCACCCCGAGGTTGTCGCAGCGCCTGAATCCCAGGAGTTTTACCGTCTGTCCGCCGTATCGCTGAGCTCAACTTCCCGCCGACATCTCACCGCATGTCTGGCCCTGTGTGCCTGTTCGCAAGTGGATCTCGGGACTGCGCCCCCGAGCGCCAGCGGCGGAGCGGGCGGCCTTGCAGCCAATGAGCAACTCGCCTCCGGAGGCAACGCCGCCGTAGCCGGCGACGGCGGCAGCACGGCAGCCTCGGAGCCAGAGCCCATCGACGCGACCCTCACCGTGGACGTCGGCCAGCGCTTTCAAGTGCTCGAGGGCTTCGGTGCCTCCGTGGCCTGGTATGGCGATTGGCTCACGGCCCATCCTCGCAAGCGCGAGATCTACGAGCTCATGTTTCGTGATCTCGGACTCGGCATCCTGCGGCTGCGCAGTAACTACCGGGACACGGACGGTGACTTCGATCCCGTCGCCGCGGAGCTGGTCGCCGGGGCCACCTCCTCCCTCGGCCACCCGCCGCGCGTGCTGCTGACCTCCTGGTCCCCTCCCGCACGGCTCAAGGCCAACGGCACCACGGAGTGCAGCGGCGAGCCGTCCTGCACGCTGAAGCAGGAGAACGGCTCCTTTCTGTACGCCGACTTCGCCGAATACTGGCGGCGATCACTGCACGCCTACGCCGGCCTCGGCGTGACGCCGACCTGGATCAGCATCCAGAACGAGCCCGATTTCATCCCGCCGAGCTGGGAAGGCTGTCGCTTCGACGCCACGGAGGGCATATATCCCAGCTACCAGAAGGCCCTCGCTGCAGTGCGTGCCAGCCTCGACCGAGACCAACTCCGGGTCGGGATGCTCGGGCCCGAGGTGACCGGCCTACAGGGTAACAAACTCCAGTCCTACGCGGCGTCCCTCGATCTCGATCTGCTCGATGGCATCGCTTCGCACCTGTACGAGGGGCAAAGCTGGCGGCTCCCGAACAGCTATCTGCCCGAGATGCGCGGCGTCGCGACGCAGATGGGCGCCAAGCCCATTTTTCAGACCGAGTTCAGCGTCCCCGGTGGTCAAGGTGCCTTCGAAACGGCCTGGCTGATCCGCAACTCGCTGGTCGAGCTCGGCGCGTCCGCCTACCTGCACTGGGATCTCATCTGGACCGGCTATGACGGGCTGATCGGCATCGAGGACCCCCGACAGATCGCCGCGTGGCGGAGCGCCCGGGGCTACGAGATCCAGGACACCTACTACTCGCTGAAGCACTTTTCCGCTTTCACGAAGCCGGGCGACGAACGCGTTGCGGCCGTGTCCGCGGAGCAGTCCATCGAACCCGTGGCGTTCCGATCCGACGACGGGCGGCGGCTCACCGTCGTGGCGCTCAATACGGGGCAACAAACCTACCGGCTGCGCATCGATGTTCCGAACGTCTCCGTCCAGGGCGGCGACCTGTACAGGACCAGCGCAGCCGAGCATTGCCAGGCGATCGGCAGCGTCGTTGCGGGACAGTCGTTCACGATGCCGCCGCGCTCGATTGCCACGGTCGTCTTCGCGAATCGGTAGCCCGAAAACGCTGTCGTTCGCGCCGACACTGACGTTCATGAGCCTCGAGAACTGGAGAGTTCTTTTCAAATGTCCAAGACGGCTGATTCGCACGGTACCAAGCGAGCACGACCCGAGTCGGGGCGGGACAAAGCCCCGGCCGCACTGGGAGCCTTTGCTCCCGTCCTCGCACAACGCCCGGTCTCCGGTCCACCTCCGCTCCCCACGGGCGGAGAAACGATCACGTATCAAGTACCGCACGAGCTGCTGGTACTGGCTCGCAACCGCGAGAAGGACAAGGCGCGCAGCGTGGCCGTCACTCCGGTTGCCCCGCGCCCGCGCGACGATGAACCGCCCCCGTCGAGCGAGCTCAGCGGCTTGCGCGCGAAGCAGGCAGTCACGCTGCCAGACCCGGAACCGGTGCACGCCGAGCCCCATCGGGCGAGCAGCGAGCAGCCCGTGCCGTCGGAGCCGCCCGTCAGCTTCAGGTCCAAGTACGCCGCGCGGCTGGCGGTGCTCCTGGTTGCAACGGTATGCCTGGCCGCCGGCTACTGCGCCGTCGAGCTGTTGCACCTGTACTAGACAGTTGAGCACTTTTTAAAGGGGTGCCCACCCTGCGCCACCGAGGATTCGTCACATCTCGGTGCCGCCAGCGCTGCCTTCTGCTCCTTGATTTGGGCCGGACCTCACCTGTACGGCGGTGGGCGAAACCTCGGGGCGCCGGGCGCCAGCAACGCACGAAGCCCAACAGCGAAATCGACCGCGCACATGCCATTTTCATCGAGCGTGGCCACTTCTCTCTCGCGACCTTCCCTCCCCGTGCAAATTCACGCGCGGCCCGAAAGGCAAGCTCGGCTTCGAGGACCCGCAGAATCGCACCGAGCGGGCCGTCGAGCGCACCTAATACACTCACAAAGCGGGTACGACCTTCAGCGACATGCTGGCCACCTTGCGATGGGCTTCGTGGCGTGAGCGACTTTTTGATCCAGCGTCATCGCCCAGCGACCTGCGAAAACGTCTGCGGCCGCTCGTCGACTACGTTGCCAGTGCCGCATGATGCTACCTCCTCCTGAGCCCGCGCAGCGGGCGATTTGCAGG
>JAICTU010000288.1 GCA_025936205.1 Polyangiaceae bacterium
CAGTATCCGCTTCACGGAGCCGTGTAGCGTCGGAGCGGGCTTCGCCTCACTCTACCGTGGGTGACGCGAAGGCAATCAGTCGGGTGGAGCTTGCTGCTGGGGCGGGCGGCGGCTCGTGTCCAAGAGTTCGGACGGGATCGAAAGGTGACCGAACTCGGCCGCGAGGGCCTTGGGGTCGAGTCGCTCGCGCGTCTTGCTCCAGAACAACGGGCTGAGCTCGAGCATGCGATCGGCGGGCCACAGGGGCACGAGCCGGATGAGGCAGCGCAGGTACTCCTCGGGGTCGAGACCGTGGAGGCGCGCAGAGCAGACGAGGGAGAACAGGGCCGCGGTGCTCTTGGCATGATCGTCGCTGCCGCAGAAGAGCCAAGCTCTTCGCCCGAGAGCGACCGACTTGTTGGCGCGTTCGGCCCAGTTGTTGGTCAGGACCAAGCGGCCGTCCTCGAAGAAGCGCTGCAACGCGACCTCGTGGTTGTGGGCGTACTCGAGGGCGGTCCGCACGAGGCCGCGCTGGTGTTGAAACTCGGGTCTGGTTTGCTCGACCCAGCCGAAGAAGGCGCGGACATGCGGGCGGAGGTGAGCCTCTCGCAGCGCTTTGATTTCGGCGGGCGGCTTCTTCTTCCAGGAGTCATCGAGCTCGAAGATGCGCCCGATGCGCATCAAGCCCTCACGCCCTACGGTCTGCTTGGCGACGGCAGCTTCCCAGAAACGCCTGCGCGCATGAAACCAGCAAGCGACCTCGTGCCGCTCTGCGCCGTCGTGCTGCACGTCGTGGCCGGAGGCCTTCAGCGCGGCCTCGTCGGCAAACAGCAGATTGAAGACGCTTTTGGCATCTGCCTGGACGTATCCGCTGAAGCCTCGGAAGCGAGCGTAGATCGCGGCGCTGGTTTCCCGCTCGAGGTACTCGAACAGGATGTGGTCACGGTCGGCGATCTGGACGAGGAAGTGGGCCTTCTTGCAGGGCTGCCGGACCCGGTCGTTGGGGATGGGTTGAATGCAGATGCCGGTGGCATCGGTGGAGATGCAGAACGCAGTGGCCAGCGCGTGCTTCCACATGGCCTCCACGACGGTGCTGGCCAGTCGCTCGCCGACGGCCCTCTTCCACCGCGACAGGCTACCCCGGTCGAGCGGGATGCCGTCGCGCGCCGCACCGTCCTCGATGCGGAACAGCGGCATGCCCTTGCCGACGTTTTCCATGATGACGTGGGCGACGAGCGAAGGAGCGGCAAGCGCGCTGGGCAGCATTTGCTCGGGCATGGCGGTAGTGATCACGTCGGTATCGCCGTTGGCATCGACGGTCTTGTAGCGGACGCGAGCGATCACAATGCGGCGGCGTCCACCGCGTTTGTGGCCGAGCTTGTAAGTTTCCTCGAAGCCGTGGCGAACGACCTTCCCCTCGGCAACGAGGGCTTCCAGATGGGGGTCGGTGATCTCGATGCGCTCTTCCTTGAGCCACAGCAAGCGCAGATCTCGTCGCCCCGTGCCGCGATTGCCCTTCCGCTTGCCGCGGCGTTTGCCATCGCTGGCGGGCGTAGGGTCCTCGGCCTTGGCGGGCTCTTTGGCGAGACCGAGCGTGCCCGCGAGGGTGTCGAGCTCGCGGAGCTTCTGAGCGTACTCGAGCTCCAGTTGCCGAGTGTCGATGCGCTCCGCTTTGGCGATGAACAGCCGGCGCTTGAAGAGCTCCAGCTCCTGGCTTAGCCGCTCGTGGGACGCGCGCAGGCGATCCCGCTCCTGCTCGAGCAGCGTGATGTGCTCCGCCAGTGACGCGCGCTCTCGCGCCCACTGAGTCCGCTCGCGTTCCAGCAGCGCGTAGAGCTCTGGATGCGCTGCGAAGCGTGGGTCCAGAACATCTACATCGCTGCCGCGCACGAGAAGATTCGTGCTCATTCGAAAGCGCCTTGTCTAGCCCCTTTCGCGACGGCGCCGTACTTTCTCAGTGTAAGCGCTTGCGAGCGCGCGGCGGTGTGGACTCTGGCTCCACGTCGATGCCATCGAGCAAGTCATCGAGCTCACGCTCGCTCATCTCGATGCTCAGGACACCGGGACTCGGCACTTCGGGAACACGAAATGTGCGGCGGTCGAGCCGCTTGTAGAACAGGCACATTCCGGAACCGTCGAAGAACAAAATCTTCAGAGCCGCCTTTCGCTTGCCTACGAAAACGAAGAGCGCTCCGCTGCGCGCGGAGCGGCCGATGTGCTCCTGAGCAAGACCTGCGAGTCGCTCGAAACCCCACCGGAGATCGATCGGGACGAGCCCGATGAACACCTCGACGCCGCTGGGGATCATCGCTGTCCTCCCGTGCCGGCCCGCGTCCTCACGACTTCGACGACCAGCGTGAGCAGGGCTGCATCCGCCCCCGTAGGGAGCTCGACGCGCACGCCGTCTCCGTGCACGATCAACGGTGCGGCAGACCTCGCCACTGCCGGCTCGCGTTTGCGCACGACACGCATCAACGCCAGAGGGTTGGCGCGCGACGACTCTGTACGTCGACGGTTGAGCTCGCTCGACCACCAGAGCAGGCTACTGGCCGAGTAGCCTCGCTCCTTGCAGAACTGTTTGGACGTTTTGCCGCTCGCTCGCCAGGCAGCGACCCGTGCGGCCCATTCAGGTGCCTTTGTCACGCACGCAAACGTGAGGCTCTTCCGGCGCTCCCGCTACACGGCTCCGTAAAGCGCATACAGAGGCCATTGCGAGCGCATCCGCTCGATGCTCGTTCGGCAGTGCGCTTAGTCTGAGGCCTGGAGGCTAGCCTAGGGCCGGGTAGTGATGAAGAGACGTGAAGGGCGGATGGGACGATGCCCAAGACCCGAGGCGAACCGCTGTGCAGCCGCGGATGTCTCAGATACGAAAGCGAGCTCGACGCAAGCCCCGACGCCTGGCATCCGATCGTCGAAGCCTCGAGAAAGTGTCGCGTGGCTTCGACTTGGCCACGACGACGAGCAGCCGAAATCGGCATCGGCACGCGTGCCGCAAGATTGCCGAATCGCGGAGGAGCCCCCCGTCTCGTCGAGCGCGGCGTGCGACCACGACCACGACCTGTTTGGGGCTCACGTCACTCGCTACTTCCCAGAAGGCCTCGAGCTTGCAGCGGCTGCGCAGGTGAACGATGTCGTCGTACGCATGGTGCTTGTCGCGCACCTCTGGCCAGGACACCACGCACGTTACGCCTTCGGCGCCTCCAGCAGGCGTGGGGGAACGGCCGGCAAGCGCTCCTGACGAGCGCGAGCGCGACGAGGATCGCCAACGACTGGGCTCTCGAGCCCGCCCGGCTGATCGCGCATGGTCTGCCCATTTACGTCGCCCTCGAGCCCGTCGACATGCGTCTCGGCTACGAGCGACTGGGTGCCCGGTGGCGGAGGGCACTTTCCGCCGTCCCAGAGCACGGTGGCGCATGCCGAAAGCAGCGGGATAGCGACCAGGAGGAGTGCGTCAGGGTGTTTCACGGAGGCAGCTCGGGTTGGTGGGAGTCCTCGCCCCCGCCTGGGATGCAAGAGTGCACCGGATGACCAGCGGCGCAATCACGAAGTGGCTCACGCGCTCGAGCGCTGGCTGCAGAGGCCGGCGCTCCAGAGTCACAAGCTCGCGGAATTGGTAGCTGCAGCAATCACTTTGGGCAGCGCAACGAAGGCAACGAGTGTAATTGCGTCCTGTTCACGCGTCATGCGTGCAGTATCGAGGGGGTGAACGGCTCAAACGCGACTTTGTCGAGCCGGCCTCGTCGGCGTTGCGCTGGTGCTTTTTCGTGACATTCAAGGCCCGCGATTGAGGCGGGCTCGCGACCGTGGCAGGCTCGAGCGCATGGCCGAGCGGAAGCGTACGCTGCAGATCGTCAATCCATGTCCGGCTTCGTGGGAGGCGATGCGCGGGACGGCTGAGCGCCGCCACTGCGACCACTGCGATAAGCCGGTGCACAACCTCTCGGAGATGACGCCCGAGGCGGCTGCCAAGGTCCTGGACCGTCCCGAGCCGGTCTGCGCGCGCGTTCGGTGCTCCGCCGATGGTACCGTGCTCCACAGCTTGCCGCCTCAGAAAGGCGAGGCGCGTTCGCGGCTGCAGCTGATCGTGACACCAGCGCTGCTGGCGGCCATGGCGGCGTGCCGGACGGCCGCTGACACTGAGCTCCCGCTGGTCGTGGAGGGGCCGCCTGCGAGCGGGTCGCCCGGTTCCGTCGTTGCACCGGTGAGGCCAGTTCAGGCACTGGAGCAGCGGGAGACCATCGCGCCGGACAAAACGCCGCCGAGCTTCGAGCTTCAGCCGCCGATGCCGGGCCACTACCTTACGGGCGTCACCGCCGTTCTCGACGACCAGCCTGGGCCAATCGCTCCGACGCATACGAAGCCGAGGAATGCCAATGCAGCGCCTTCCAGAGGGGCGAAGCCAGAGCCGGGCCCGCACGGCGACAAGCGGCATCACGAGCACCAGAAGCCTGACTGGCTCATGGGTGGCGACCGCCAGCCGCGTCAAGACCACCCCTCCTGGGGCGAGTGCATGGGGGCCTGCATTCTATGAGCGCCAGCTGCAGCGGCCTCGCAAAGCATAGCCCGTCGATCCATCCGAAGGTGACGGTGCACCGGGCATTCGCTGCCCTGCTGCTCGCGATTGGTTGCCAGAACGGAGGGGCCGTCACCATGGCGCCAGAGAGCGCGCCGCCGCCGAGTGCCGAAGCTCCCGTTCCTGCGCGCGAAGCGGCTGCTGACCCTGCGTCGTTGCGACCCGCGAGTTCTCGAGCGGAGCCGGTAAGCCCAGCAATTCCCGAGCTGGACGACGTTCCCACGGGACCCGTGAAGGACGACGGTCTGGCAGGCTCTGGAGTTCCGGGATACAAGCGGCCCGGCTGCTCGCCGCTCGGTCCGTACGAAGACGAGTACCTCAACGCGCCTGGATATGACCCGACTGCGTGCAACGGCTCTCAGCGCATGGCGAACGTTGCCGCAAATCCGAGCAGCGTCCGGTGTTGGCCGCTTTCGGAGCGAGAGAAGGCGCGCAGCGCCGCGTACAGCAGCGCGTTTGCTGAGCTGAGGGCGTGCCCCAAGCAGCGCGGCGGGCACGGTGTGGAGCTCCCGAAGGAAGCTCCGCTGTCCGCGGGGACCTGCGCGGATGGCATGCGGTTTCTGCGCGCGGGCTACCCGACGAAGTACATGACGCGCTTCTACGATGGCGAGAGGCTGGTCGGGATTCGCCTGTTTCGGGGCGTCGGCAAAGGCGGAGACTGCCGCGGCGAGGTCAACTGCGAGGTCGCTCAGGAGGAGGGCCTATGCGGCACGACTCTGGACCGACCCCAGAACTATGCGCCGCACCATCTGAACCGCGCGGACCAGCCGGCGGCGATAAACGAGGGAGGGGTGGGCGCTGCATCGGGCCGCTCAGCACCAGCATGCCCCGGACCGATCCACCTCCGCGTACGCAATGCCTCAGAGCTGGACTTCGACACCGCCGAGGTCAACGGGATCGCCTTTGGCGCAGTGCGACGAGGCGGTGTAAGCAAGTATCAGCTCGCGCGCGGATGCGTCTACAGCTACGGGGCGATGAGCGTCACGAGCGGCAAGCAGCGGTTCGCTACCTGGCCCATCGACTTTGTCGGCGAGCGACCGCTGCAGGCCGGATACTACACGCATGCTCTGACGGTTGAGCCGGCGCGTGATCCGGGCAACGCGGGCGGAATCAGCAGCAAGCTCTCGAAGGACACGCAGCCATAGCGCGTTCGTGTTCAGGCGGCGCGGGCTTGCATGCCTTGCCCTGCGTCGGTCTGCTCCTGCACAGCGCGACGGAATTGCAGCGGCAATAGCACGTGCGCAAACACCTCTCGTGTGCCACCCGTGCCCACAACGGTGATCGTGCCGTAGTCCAGCATTCGACCCAGAACCCCCTGATCGACGGCCACGTTTTCGACTTTGGACAGGTTCAGTTCCACGGTTCTCCGCGAGATCAGGCCGGTCTTGATGATGACGCGCTTGTTCGTAACCGCCATCTCGGTCGTTCGCTGGCGAATGTACGCTGCCAGCAGCATTGGCAACCCGACGAGGACCAACGACAGAATCGCACCCGCGATGTAGATGGCCCAATGCAGTTGCGCCCGGTGAACCACCTGCTCACCCTTCATCAGATTGGTGTCGACGTAGCTCATGATCTTCACTCCCCTCCGTTTCCGGGACGGTGGCTCGCTCGGGAACTTGAGCGGTGACTTAAGCTCGTCGCTGGTCGCAACCATCGAGCCCGCGAGGCGAAACCGTCGATTCGGCTGCCGCCGCTGCCCTCGGCTAACACGTGCAGGTGGGGCTGAGGCTCCCGTCGCAGCACTTATCGCGACCGCCGACGCAGCCACATTCGCCGCCGTGATGGGAGCAGCACCCACGCCCGGCCTGGCACTCTTCCGGCTCAACCCAGGTCAGCCCCGTGAGAACGAACGCGGCGCCGAGGACAACCAGTAGCTTCTTCATGCTGCACCTCCCTGAGCTCAGGGACGGCAGGAGCGGCACGCTATGAAGCCAAGACGCACGAAATGATCGGCGCGAAGACAGCACGCCAGATTCTGCGTCACTCAGACGGCTTGAGTCCCTTGCTGAGCATGCAGTCGTTCCAGGCCTCGTCGAAAGTGCGCCCCCAGGTGTCGCGGGTCACGTCGCGAGCCACGTTGCGGCACGCCGCCGCGTCCGCTGGTGTGGCGGCTGGAAACTCCTTCCGGAAACTGCAGGCGCAAAGCGCGAGCGCAATGAACCAGGCGGTGGCTCTCATGCTGACGACCAACGGCACACGCAGCGCAAAGCTTCACCTTGGGACACAGTGTTGCAGCGTGTCTGTCTCGTGTCTCTGGTTCCGCTTTTCGGGTGCGATGAGCACACGACTGCCGGTGGGTGTGCGGGGCGTGAAAAAATCTTGCAGCCGTTTTGACGCTGGATCAGCTCTCCGGAGGGCAGAACCGGAAACCGCGGTTGGGCATCGGGTGCCGGATTGGCCAATAGGGGGACTAAGACCGTCACGGCCCTTGCTCGGTGGGGGCCATTGCTGATGCGCGACGCGCCGGCGCGCTGAAACCCGGTGGAGGGTTGCACCCTCAATCCTCCGGTTAGCCCCGGAGGGACCTCCGCTGACCCGGAGGGACGCCGACGTAGCTGGTCGAGACCATCGAACTAGGGAGGCGCGTCATGCGCGGCATTATCCTGACACCCGAAGAGCACGGGCAGATCTTCAGCATTCTGAGCACCCACATCGAGCGCAGAGCAGCCGCGTTGCTGCGCAGCGACCCTCGCACGGTGTACCGCGGCGGGCTGGGGCTACCACTGCAGCGCAACTCGGCGGATCGCCTCAGGGCGCGCCTCGACGCGATCTCCAAAGCCGAGGCGGGCAAAGCGGCATCGAGCGCGGCGGCCGAGTCCGCGCTTTCGACCGCAGCGTCGAAGCATATTCGACGACACGCGCTGCACACCGCCGCGCGGCTTCTCGACGTCGATCCTGCCGACCTGTTGAGCGCAGCAGTCGGCGATGAACTGTGCCCCGAGGTCCAGCGCGATCATTTGTTGGCCGCTGATTCCCGAGTGATACTCTAGACTCGTGAGCAGCGAAGATCGCAGCGAACAGGTCATGGTTTCGCATGGCTCCAACCGAGGTGCGGATGCTGGAGGAGCTCGCCGCAGTCGATGGGCTGTATCGTACCGATGTGATCCGCGTCTTGATCAGGCGTGAGCACGCGGCGCGCTTCGGCGCGAAGGGACCGCCAAGCGAAAGAGGAGCACCGAGAAGTAATCGGCCCCCGCGGGTGTAACCAGCACCCCGGAGGCCACGGCCAATTCGAAAGGACCGAATCGACATGTTGTTTCTACAACGACTTCTGACCACAGCGAAGAACAAGACGGCGACCACCGTGCCGCGCAGCAGGGCATCCGTCGATGCCGAGGCTTCCGGTTTGGTCAAGCAGATCCGGGCGACGCGCAGCTTCGACCCGCAGCATGCGGCGCGCGTAGCGGCTGAGCGCCTGCGCGCGCTAGGGGTGGAGGTCGCACAATGAAGACCCGCAAGCGAGCGAAGGCCGGTAGCGGCCAGCTCCTCTGGAGCGGCAAGGGCTGGAGCGCTCGGTACTGGGCCGTCGTGGACGGCGAGCGCATTCGGCGCTGCGTCTCGCTGGGCACGGACAATCGCGCTGTGGCGACCGCCAAGCTCGCGCGGCTCGTGGACGGCGAAGCCGACGCGGCGAGCGTTGCAGCGCCGGAGACCTTCGAGCAGGCAGCGCGGAGAATCGTCTCGGCGCAAGGTGACGAGGGACTGAAGACCTGGACCGAGCGTCTCAGCCGCTTCGAGCGGTTCGCGTTCCCCGAGATCGGCGCCTTGCAGGTCACGAAGATCCGTCCTTCTCACGTGCGTGCCACCCTCGAGGCGACGGCTCGCCAGGGGCTCAGCAGGCGGACCTGTACTCACCTCAAGGTCGACATCTCCGGCGTGCTTGGCGAGCTATGGCGTGCCGAGGTCGTGACGGAGAACGTAGCTCTCCGGGTCACAGTGCCGAAAGGCGCGGCTGTCGACGCTCGCGAGCGGGTCATTCTGACCGATGAGGAGTTCGAGCGTTTTATGTCGTGCCCCGACGTCGATCCGGGACTGCACGTCATGGCGCTCGCCTCCCGCACCTTCGGCGGCATGCGCACGTCCGACCTGCACGCCTGGGATTGGAGCCACGTGGACACCTCGAGTTGGGTCGACGCCCACGTGCCGCGGCCGAAGACCAAGACCAGGGATCGCCTGACGCTCCCCGCCGTGCTGGTCGCCGTGCTCCAGGCTTGGTGGCACCGTCAGGGAGCTCCGGCATCGGGACCTGTGTTCCCGGTGAGACGCGGGCCGCGGGCAGGGCAGCGCAAGAGCTTGAAGAACAGCTATGCTGCTGCGCTACGCGACGCGCTCTGGCAGGCGGGCATCGTGCGCCCGCTTCCCGGTTGGGACGAGGCGCTGGCCGCTGAGACGCGAGCGACCTCGCCCGAGGAGCGGGCCGCTCTGGAGGAACAGCGCCGGAGGCTCTGCCTCATTCAGGCCGGGTCCGATGAGCAGCGTCCGCTCGACTTCCACAGCTTCCGTCGCGCCTACAACACCGCGCTCGCGGATGCTGGCGTGAACGTGCAGACGGCCATGCGGCTTGCAGGCCACCGCAACGCTTCGACGCACATGCGCTACGTGCTGCTCGCCGAGCGCTTAGAAGCTCCCGAGAAGGCGCTGCCCAGGCTCGGGGCAATGGGCTTGCCTTCGCTCCGACAGCGAATCTCGCAACCCCTCGTATCCGTTGCGCGCCCGGGACGATTCGAACGTCCGACCTTCGGTTCCGTAGACCGACGCTCTATCCAGCTAAGCTACGGGCGCGTTGGCGGGCCTAGTATCACGACGCGCCGGTTGTGCACGAGTGATTTGGTGGATTCATTTCGATTGTTGAAAAGGATCGGCCGGCAGGGTGGAACGCGAGGGTCTCCCAGCGGCTCGGCCTCGCTCGGACGAGGCGCCAAGTTCCTCGAGGAACATGAAAGTGGCACCTCGTGCGGGCACCTTCCCCCCGGCGGTGCCGAACGCCCTACCTGGCTCCAGCAGGTGGATTCAGTCCCTTTGAAACGCCCAGCGCGACCCAGCTTGGGTCGTTGGGACCGGTGGCCTGACCACGGTATGCAATCATTGCGGACCGGGTCTGGCACTCTGACAGCGATGCCCTGGGCTCGAGTCGCGCAAAATCGAGAAGTGCGCAGGAACGAGGGTATCCCACCTGAAAATCCGAAAACTCCACCCGTTGGCACTCTCCGTGCAATAGAGGCGGTCACTACGCTTGCTTAGCTACTTTGCTTTCTTGGCTTGAAGGTCGGCGCTGGTTTTTCGCTCTGTTTCTGGAAGACCTGCGCAGACCACCCCAAAGAACTTAGCCGCTCCGGCGGCTCGCTTATCGAGGTTGCTTAAACTGATCGGTAGCTCCGCTTTCGTAGCTTTTTTGGGCCTCTCTCTGATTTTGGCCTCTTAGCTTAGCTCTTTCTCTACTCACCCAGCCTTGCTGGCCGATCCTCACTCGGCCGCATCACTGCCCGGTTCTTCACGCTCGACGCGGGAGGATTCGGGCGGTGTTCTTTTTGTGCTCTGGAGTCCTGGGGAGTTGTGCTCCGGAGTGCAAGTGCAGGGCTCTGATTGCACTGAATTGCGCATGGGGCGCGAGCTGGCCGGCACTGAGGCCGCCTGCGTGATATTTCTGTTCAACGCCATGCCGCGCCGAGTTGTTCCCGGGTCGCGTTCGATCCTGCCGCCGTTAGCGTGCCTGCTCGCCGCCTGCGGGCCCGGAGCCGCGCTGTCGGGCGATCCATCGGCGCTGCCGGTGTCGCGGCCGGTGATGCTGGTGGAGCCGTCGGTGGCGCCGCCGGTAGCGGTCCCCGCCACGGCAGTCCCGGGCGTCGAGCCAACCCCGCCCTCGGCGGGCCCGGGCTGGCTTGGCGTCGCCCTGACCGCGCGTGACAGCGCTGAGCCCGGCGCGCTGGTGAGCAACGTGCTGCGCCGTTCGCCTGCGGCGCAAAGCGGGCTCGAAGTGGGCGACATCGTGCTCGCCATCAACGGTCAATCCGTGCTCGACCCCGCGCAGCTCTCGCGCACCGTCGCGGAGTCGGGCGCGGGCGGGCGCGCGAATCTGCTGGTCCAGCGCGGCAGCGAGCAGCGCTTGTTCGCGGTCGCGCTCGGTCAGAATCCGGGCCTCGAAGGGCAACTGCGCCTCGGCTTCGTCGATGCTCCCGCGCCGGAGTTTGCCGGCGTGGAGGTGGCGCAGGGCAACGCCGCGCCCACGTTGCGAGCGCTGCGCGGGCGCGTGGTGGTGCTGGAGTTCTGGGCCACCTGGTGCGGCGCGTGCCGCGCGCTGCTGCCCACGCTGAACGACTGGCACGATCGCTTCCCGGCGCATCGAGCACAGGTCGTCTCCGTGACGGTGGATCCCGCCATGAAAGCCGCGCGCGACGCGGCCCAGCTCGGCATGCGCTACGCGGTGCTCTCCGATCCGGAGGGGCAAACTGCCCAGCTCTATCAGGCCTTCGCGCTGCCGACGCTGTTCGTGATCGATCGCGCGGGCGTCGTGCGCGACGTGTCGGTCGGCTTCGACCCCAAGCGCCTGCGCGCCCTCGAAGCCACCGTGCAGCGGCTGATCTCCGAGCCCGGCTGAGCCGGCGCGCCGGCTCCTGCCGCTTCATTGGCCTCAGCCGCACCCGGCGCTCTAAGCTGCCGAGCGAGCTGACCCGTATTCTTTCGAGGTCGGCGCCGAAGGCGCCGCATGAAAAAAACTAGTGTCGCGTCTAGAGTGCCGCGCGGCTTGGCCCGACCTGGGCCGCCGCAGGCGAACCGGCCCGGGTCGGGCCACGATTGCCCGAATGAGACGCGACACTAGGTCGGCAAGGATTCGCTCATGAAAGACTCTGAATTGCGGGACCTCGAGACGCGCGCTCGAGCCGGTGGCAGCGAGAAGTATCACGAGAAGAACACCCAGGAGGGCAAGCTGTTCGCGCGCGCCCGCCTCACGCACCTGCTCGATCCCGGTTCGTTCGTCGAAGACGGCCTACTCGCGAATTGCCAGGCAGAGGGCTTGCCGGCGGACGGCGTCGTGACCGGCATCGGCCGCGTGCAGGGCAGGGTAGTGGCGGTGATGGCCAACGACTCCACCGTCAAGGCAGGCTCGTGGGGCCGCCGCACCGTCGAGAAGATCCTGCGC
>JAICTU010000826.1 GCA_025936205.1 Polyangiaceae bacterium
CCGCCGCGGGACCGGACGCGAGTGGACCCGCGGCCACGGAAAACCAGCGCTGCTGCTCCGCGAGCAGCAGCGCGCTCTCGGGCTCGAAGCGGCCCGCGCCATACGCGCGCGAGAGATAGACGAGGATCGCATTCGAGTCGCCCAGCGCGAGCTCACCATCCTCGATCACCGGAACCTGTCCGAAGGGATTCAGCGCCAGAAAGCGCTGCCCCTTGTGTTCCTTGCCGGGCAGGTCCACGTCGACCAGTTGATAGGGTAGCTCGAGCAGCGAGAGCAGCAACTCCACACGGTGACAGTGGCCGGAGGGCGCGAAGCGATGCAGACGGATCGGACGTTCGGGACGCGGAGAGGGGTGCGACGACATGGGAGGATCCTGGCACTCCGCAAATAGAAATAAATAGCCCGATTGCGATTACACTACTCCGGAAATCGGATTAATCTGCATCGATGGACAAACTGCGAGCCATGCGCACGTTCGTGGCGATCGCCGACGCGGGCAGCCTCACGGCGGCGGCGCGTGAGCTCGAGAGCTCGTTGCCGGCGGTGGTGCGCTTGCTGGCGGCGCTGGAGCAGGAGCTCGGAGCGCGGCTGCTGCAGCGCACCACGCGCCGCATCGCCTTGACCGAGGCCGGGCGCCGCTACCTCGAGCGCTGTCGCGCGGTCGACACGCTGATCGGCGAGGCCGAGGCCGAGCTGCGAGCGGAGCAGACGCAGCCGCGCGGGCTGCTCACGCTCACCGCGCCCGTGCTGTTCGGCACGCGCCACGTCACCAGCGCCGTGAGCGCGTTCGTGGAGCGCTACCCCGAGGTGCGCGTCGAGTTCTTGCTGCTCGATCGCGTGGTCCAGCTGGTGGAAGAAGGCGTCGATGTCGGGGTGCGCATCGGAGAGCTGGAGGATTCCTCGCTGATCGCGCGCCCCGCCAGCAGCATGCGCCGGCTCACCGTGGCGGCGCCTCGCTACCTGGCGCGGCGCGGCTCCCCCACCCACCCGCGCGATCTGCTCGCACACAACTGCATCGTCGCCCCGGGCCGCGGTCCCTGGCTGTTTCAGCTGCAGGGCGAGGTGCTGCCCGTGCCCGTGCAGGGCAACCTGCGCGTGAATCAGGCTGCCGTCGGCGCGCACGCCTGCGCCGCTGGCGTCGGCATCGGCTCCTTCTTCGCCTATCAGGTGGCAGACGAGCTGGCGAGTGGCGCACTGAAGGTGCTGCTCGAAGGCTACGAGCGCCCGCCGCGCCCGATCCACATCGTCTATCCCCAGGCCCGCCTGCTCCCCGCCCGCACGCGCATCTTCGTCGACTTCCTGCTGCAGCACATCCAGGCCGAGCAGGGCGCCTGGCAAACGCTGGCTACCCCGCGGCGGCGTGCCGGGGCCAAGGCTCGGCTCCGAGGGGGCCGCTCGTCACCAGGATGAGCCCGCCGCTCGCGCTCAGCGCGGCGAGCGCTTGCGCGAGCTGGCCTTGCCCGGGGCGCCTGCGGGCGCGTAGATCGAGACGCCGCGCAGGTTCTCGTCGATCGTGAGCGGCTCGCGCAGCGGCGGAAAGGCGCGCTGCTCGCAATCGGTCCGCTCGCAGAGCCGGCAGCTCACCCCCACCGGCACCGCCGCCGAGAGGTTGTCCAGGTTCAGGCCGTCCGCGTACACGAGCTCGCGCGCCCGGCTGACGGAGCAACCGAGACCGATGGCGTGGATGCGCGGTGGGCTATGGTAGCCATGGTTGTCCGCCTGCACGGTGCGCGAGATGCAGAAGTAGGTCGAGGCGTCCGGCATGCGCGAGAGCTGAATGCGCACCATGCCGGGCGTGGAGAACGCGGTGAAGA
>JAICTU010000593.1 GCA_025936205.1 Polyangiaceae bacterium
CGCGTCGAGCAGCACCGGCGGTTCCGCGACCGCACGCAGCGCGGAATGGCTCGCGCGCCGGCGCAACTGCAGGGAGAGCAAGGCTGGTCCGATGCGCAGGGTATCGCCGACCTGCAAGGGCCGGCGTTCGTGAGGATTCAGCCGCTGCGGGCTCGCGAGCGTGGCATCTGGCCCGGCCACCACGGCGCTCGTGTTTCGAATCAGCACGGTGCCGTTGGAGCTGCCGAGGTCCTCGACCTCCACTCCCTCGACTCCAGCATGCAGCTGCACGTGCAGTCGAGAGACCGACGGATAGTCGAGGCGGATCAGGTTCTCATCGCCCCGGCCCACGCTCGCGGAGCGGCCGATGGGCAGCGGGACGGCCCGCGACTTGCCGCTCGAGCTGACGAGGAGCTCAAACCGCACATCGGGCGGCGGAGGCTCGGTGAGCGGTTCAGACATTCTCACATCAGCAGAGACGGCGGAAATGCCTTGCCCTTGAGCAAGCGCGGGACACTCCGGAGTGGCTCCAGTCTTAACCAAAACGGCCGCTCAATGCTGCGTAGCAACCTCGCCGTCTGCTTCCAGCTTGGATCGCCGCGAGCCTCGCGACAACGCCTCCAGCTTCCCACCTGCACCCATCTCCACCCATGTCGCACCTCCGTCTTCTTCACGTCGCAGCCGCCCTCACCTTGCTCGCCGCCTGCACACAGGCCGACGACGTCGAGCTCGGCGCGGTGCAGCAGCCCATGATCGAGGGCACACCGTCGGATGAGAGCTACGGAGGGGTGGTCTACTTCGAGACCCGGCAATCCCCGAACAGCCTCTCCTGTTCCGGCACACTCGTCGCTCCGAACCTGGTCCTGACCGCTCTGCACTGCGTGTCGAGCTCTGCTCTGGGCCACTTCAACTGCAAGCCCGATGGGTCCATCACCGCGGCCACGGTTCAGGAGGGCAGCCTCGGCCCGCTGTCGGCGCCTGCCAACATCAAAGTCTACACGGGCAGCCCGGTGGACTACTCCGCACCGGCGGCGCTCGGCAGCCGCCTCTACGGGACCGGCTCCACGCAGGGTTGTCAGGGGGACCTCGCGCTGATCCAGCTCGACCGTGCGCTGGACCTACCGCTGTCCTCGATGCGACTGGACCGCATGGCCGGCTTCAAGGAGAAGGTCGACGTGCTCGGCTACGGCGAGACCGACGTCGTCGAGAACCGAGGCTTCCGCCTGGCGCGGCAAGTTCAGGTCATCGACGTGGGCCCCGCTTCCACTGCCGAGCCTGCGCGAACCGCCAGCCCACGCACCTTCGTCGTCGGCGAAGGCCCGTGTAAGGGGGACAGCGGCGGTCCGGCGTTCTCTGCTGAAACGGGAGCTTTGCTCGGCGTGTTCTCGCTCAACGAGAACGACGACTGTTCCGCCGTGGGCATCCGCAACGTGTACACGAGCCTGTCCCCCTTCTCGAAGGTGATCCTGGATGCCTTTGACAAGGCCGGGGCAGAGCCGCTCCTGGAGCCGGGCTCGACACGGCCGGGTGACCCCACCAGCGAGGAGCCGCCCCCAAAAAAGGCAGATTCCGGCGGCTGCACGCTCTCACCGGACCGCACTTCGCCCTCAGCCGTAGGACTCGCACTGTTCGGAATGGCGACGACAGCGATGAGGATACGCCGCCGCCGGAGCTGAAACGGACAGAGCGTTTCGCCCCGAGGCATGGCCGCGGGGGGTCACGGTTGCACAATCTGATCGGGGTGTTGCACAGTCTGTTGCACAGACTGTGCAGGCACCGGTGTGCCCTGAGCTACCCCGACGTGCGCCGGCGCAGACCTCGCACGTCTGCCCTTGATTGCGCAGAAAGCAGGAGATCACTGCGCGCGCCGCGATCGCGGCGATCGCCGCTCCAAGCGGAGCGTTCCAGCGCGGCGCAGCCCACCAGCGCGGCATGCGTTCTGCATTAACGTTCACTCAACGATAACTGGGGCAATGCCCCTACAACCGGGTCTGTACGAAATGAATGCAAGCTGGTTCAGAGTTGCAGGCATCGTTTGGGTGGGGTTGGCGGCGGGCGCTCTGGTCGCCTGCAGCACAGGCGATATCGACGAAGGGCAGGCGGTCTCGGGCTCGGAGCTCGAGAGCGTGGCGCCGGACAACGAAAACGCCTCGATAGAGGACGACTACGGTGAGGCTGCTCAGGCGTTGATGAGCTGTTCCAACCCGGACGGCACCAACTCGGTGATGGCCGCGTTCGCGGTGGCGGTGGCCCAGGAGCTGGGGCGCTGGAACGCTTCCAAGGACTTCGTGATGAACTCGACGAGCGGCCGCAGCGAGAGCTCCCCGGGCGCTCAGCAAGCCATCAAGCTGGCGAGCGGCAGCGATGCCAACGGCCCGATCGGCAAGAGCCGCTGCTCCGACGGCCGTTGCGCCAGGGTCCAGGCGCTGCTCGACATGCAGTACGATCAGGCAAACAACCAGATCTACATCCAGGGCTCCGGCTCCACGAAGGTCTTGCTCAGCCCCGCGGCGCTGCGTTCGCGCATGTACGCCAAATGGCAGGAGCAGAAGGCCTGCGATCAGAATGCGCGAGACGGAGACAACAACTCCTGCACCCGCGAGCAGAACTCGCTGCAGTACCTCAGCTCTGCCAAGGGCGGGTGCGACACCAACTTCACCTTCGGGGTAAAGGGCGCGAATGGCGCACCCTTGCACTTCCCGAATCAGCTCAAGAACCAGCTGAAGTTCGCGGACTGGACCAACCCCTACATCAACTTCCAGAATCTCGGGAACGGCAAGATCTCGATCGATCCCACCTACGGTCTGGATGAGGACAGTTCCACGACCACGGGAGCCTGCAACGCGGCCTGCACCGTGATCTCCAGGGTCGACAAGGAGGGCTCCTGCTGCTCCTGCGGAGGCGTGACCCGCACGCTCAAGAAGCTCCCCTTCAACTCCAGCATTTTCAAATGCAGCTGAGCGCCGGGCACTAGCGCCGGGCCAGAGCCGCAGCTACGGGGTCTCGAGCATTCGCTCAGAGACCCCGTCGTCTTTTGTGCGCTTGCTCGAGCTGTGCAACTTGCGCAGTCAGATCGCGATTTGCACAGCCGGTACGGGGCCGGCTCGCCGCCATTGCGAGTGGAGCAGCGCCGAGGTCGGTGCAGCGAACACATGCGCGTCCAGTCGCCAATCGCTGAAGTTCTTTAGGCAATCCGACCGTCTGGAAATCTGGTCACGCAAGTCGCACGCCTGCGGTCGACAGCGTCGTCCCCAACCGGGCTCGGCACGCCACCTGCATTAACAAGCGCTAACAATTAACGAGGGCGGCGCCCTCCCAAACAGGTCCAAAGAAACAATCATGCAAGCTAGTTGGCTCCGAGTTCTAGGTGTCGCGTCCGTCGCCGTTGCCGCGGGTGCATTCCTGGGGTGCGGCTCCGGAGACTTCAACGCCGCGAGCGACGACGCTGTCGGCGATGATCTCATGAGCGTCGATCCCAGTGGCGAGGATACCGCCGCCATAGATGACAGCGAGTACAGCACAGGCTCCGAGGCCTTGATGAGCTGTGCCAATCCCGACGGCACGAACTCCGTGATGGCCGCCTTCGCCGTGGCCGTCGCGCAGGAGCTGGGCCGCTGGAACGCCACCAAGGACTTCATCCAGAACAACACCAGCGGTATGAGCGAGAGCTCGCCCGGCATGCAGCAAGCGCTCAAGCTCGCCAGCGGCAGCGACGCCAACGGCCCCATCGGCAAGAGCCGCTGCTCCGACGGCAAGTGCGCCAGGGTCCAGGCCCTGCTCGACATGCAGTACGACCAGTACAACAACAAGATCTACATCCAGGGCTCGGGGTCCACCAAAGTCTTGCTCAGCCCAGCTGCGCTGCGGGCGCGCATGTTCGCCAAGTGGAACGAGCAGAAAGCCTGCGACCAGAACGCGAAGGATGGCGACGCCAACTCCTGCACCAAGGAGCAGAACAAGCTCAGCTACGTGAGCGCTGCCGCGGGCGGCTGTGACACCAACTTCACCTTCTCTGTGAAGAACTCGGCGGGTACCGCGCTCAAGTACCCGAACCAGCTCAAGAACGAGCTGCGCTTCGCGGACATGACCAACCCGTACATCAACTTCACGAACCTGGGCAACGGCAACATCTCGATCGACCCCACCTACGGTCTGGATGACAACGGCGCCGGCAGCACGGGCAGCTGCACCCCCGCTTGCACCAAGATCTCCGTCAACAGCAACCTGGCGGGCACCTGCTGCTCCTGCGGTGGTATGGACAAGAAGTTCGCAAAGTCTCCCGTGAACTCCATCACCTTCCTCTGCCAGTGATCCCATCGGCCGTGCCGCGCTGAGCGCGGCCCGGCTTCAGCAAGACGCGGGGTCGCGAGCCATGAGCTCGCGACCCCGTCGTCGTTTTGTGCCTTTTGGCGTTCTGCACACTCTGGGCTGTCGAGCTGCTCAGCTCGTGCGTGTTGCACGAACAGTGCAACACGAAATCCTGCTCACGACTCCGGGGTAATGGCGCGGCAGCGCTTCGCGCCAGCACGCACAACAGCTGAACGCCGGCAAAACGCGCCATTTCACTGCTCTGCCTGAAATGGGAGGAGCCGTTGGGAGCGCTCAGGAGCCTCCGGAGAATACCGGCACGTTAACTGCATTAACAGGAGCCAAATCATCAAGACAGGGCATTGCCCTCCAACCTTTTGAAAAGGAACGTCATGCAAGCAAATTGGCTCCGAGCTCTGGGTGTCACTTCGATCGCGGCTGCCGCTGCCGCCTTCACGGGCTGCGGCGCGGAAGACCTCGCTCCAGCGAGCGACGATGTCGGCACTGGCGACGCGATCGGCGGCGTTGATGAAGGCGCCTCGATGGAGAGCGACTACAGCACCGGAACGGAAGCGTTGATGAGCTGTACCAATCCGGACGGTACCAACTCGGTGATGGCCGCCTTCGCTGTCGCCGTCGCCCAGGAGCTCGGCCGCTGGAACGCTTCCAAGGATTTCGTCATGAACCTGACGAGCGGGTACAGCGAAAGCTCCTATGGTGCGCAGCAAG
>JAICTU010000344.1 GCA_025936205.1 Polyangiaceae bacterium
CGCCCGGCAGCTTTGCCACAGACGAGCATTTGTGTCTGATGGGACACGGCTTGGTGAGACAAGCCGAAGGGCACCAAAACGACAGGTCCCGCTCAGGGGTCCTGGATCGCGAGCCCCTCGGTCTGCACGCTGTTCACGCCGCTCCGGTCGCGGGCGATGCGCAAGGCGCGCATCCAGTCCTCGCGCGAGCGTACCACGCCCGAGAGGGCCACCACGCCACTCTGCGCGCTCACGGCGATTCCCCGGCTGTCCAGGTCGCTCGCCTCGATCAGAGCCGCACACACGGCTTGCTGCAGCTCTTCATCTGCGCTCAGCACTCCCACCGCGCCGTGCTTCTCGCCGGCGTCGGCGCTGACCGGGACATCGGTGCTCATGCCGTCTCATCGCTCCGTTCAGTGCTGGGTGGGTTTACGCTTCGAGCTGCGCTCCTGTTCCGCGGCTCGTGACTTGCCGCGCTGTTCGGCTTGCTCGAGCTCGGTCCGTTCATCCCCTTCGAGCGCCTCGCGAGCGGCCTCCGCTTCAGCTTCCACGTCGTGGGTCTGCAGGTGTTCGCGCAGCCCTTCGTTGTAGCGATGCGTGGCGGTATAGCTGCCTTCGCCCTCTACCTGCTCGCTCTCCGCATTTTCGCTCTCCTCACGGGCGCTGGTGTGCTGGCTGCGCTGGTCCTTGGCGCTGTGGCTGGGATTGCGCGGCGGCTGAGCGGGCTGAGGCTGAGAGGGAGACTTGTTCGGGCTGCCAGTGTGTCGGTTCATGGAATTCCTCCAGGGCCTTGCTCAGGCAACCCTCGTGCCGAACCTTTCAGCGCGCCTCCGGTGGCTGCACGCTGCTCGCGGCACGTTCACCAACGCAATAAGACGCTAGAGGGTTCACGCTCGGCCGGGTCGAGGAGCGCAGCAGATTGCGACGCTTCACTCACCAACGGCAGCCCGCTGTGGGGGATCTCCGCCGGATCATCGTGCTCGTCTTCGTCGAACTCGCCCAGCTCGCTCGTATCCCAGAACCACTGTGGCACCACCACGTCGGCAGCCGGCGTGCTGGAGTGCTCGAGGCTGGCGTGCGCGACCGCGCTCGGAGCTGTCGGCTTCTGCCGCACCGGCAGGCGCGGCATGGGCGGCAACGCTGCGAAACGGCGGCGCAAGCCGAAAGCACCGATGGCCAGAGCCACCGCAGGGAGCACCCACCCGGGCCGAAACGCGCTAGCCAGGGATCGACGCAGAGAGAAATGGCGAAAAGACATGCAGAGCGCGCTGCAAAGCGCAGGCCACTCGCGGCCGAGCTGTCCCCCGCGAGCTGCGCATGCGCGCGAACCTCCGCCAAAAGTGCGAGGCCATCTTGATCCGGCAGTCGCAGATCGCTCACCAGCACTTCATACCGGAGGGGGGGGACGTGGATCCTGGCGCCGGCTTCGGGGAATTTGACCGCGTTGCCGATCAGGTTGGTCAGGAGCTGCTCCAGCCATGTACGTCGCCCAGCACATGAGCGCCGTTGATCGAAGCCGAAAGAAAGTGTTCAGGGCACCGGCATATGGCTTGCAGTCGTTCGTTTCATGGCCGATTCAACAAACCTACTGATCGTTGCAGCGATCTTGGTCGCTGCCATCCTCATCGCGGTCCTCGCTGTCACACTGTGGCGGAACGCACCGGGCCGCCGACGACAACAGTTGCGGGAGAAGTTCGGTCCCGAATACGACATGGCAGTTCAGCAATACGGCGCCACACGCGCGCAGAAAGTGCTCGAGGCGCGCCAGCGCCGCGTGAGCAAATTGCCGTTGCGCTCACTCTCGCCGAGCGAGTGCGCCAACTTCGCTCAGTCCTGGCGCCGCCGGCAGGAGCAATTCGTGGATACGCCCAGCTCCGCCGTGAGCGGGGCGCACGAGCTGGTCCAGCGGGTGATGATGGCCAAGGGCTACCCCGTCGAAGATTTCGAACAAAGCGTCGCCGACCTTTCCGTCGAGTATGGGGCAATCGTGGGCCACTACCGCGCCGCGAACGCGCTGGAGCAAACCAACCGTTCCGGCAAGATCAATACGGAAGAGCTGCGGCAAGCCATGGTGCACTACCGTGCCTTGTTCGATGAGTTGCTCGGCCCGGCGGAGCCTTCGGATGCTCCGCCCCCGCCCAGCGCGCGGGTCCGCGAGCCCGAGCAACAGCGTCCGCTTCATCATTGAACGGGTGGGTGCGACCGGCGCGGCTACTCTCGGGGTAGCCGCGCCACTCGCTGCTACGCCGCTTCACGCGGCCCGAACAGCTCCCGCACCAGGCGCTCGATCGCGGCGACATCCACCGGCTTCACGAGATGCGCCTGGAATCCTGCCTGCTTCGAGCGCTCACGATCGGATGCCTGCCCGTAACCGGTCAAGGCGACGAGCTGGATGCGATCCAGCTCCGGCAAGGCTCGCAGCCGGCGGCCGAGTTCATGGCCGTCCACTCCTGGAAGGCCGATATCCAGCAGCGCCAGCTCCGGCTTGATGCGGGCCGCGAGGGCGAGCGCGACCTCTGCATCTGGCGCCGTATGTGTTTCGTGGCCCTGCATCTGCAGCACCTCCGCCAGCATCTCTCTGGCGTCCACGTTGTCATCCACGATCAGCACGCGCAGCGCGGCGCGGGCACTCTCGACGGGGATGCTGGCGGGCGGCAAGCTCTTGCCAGCGCCGGTGCTGGACAGTGGCAGACGCACCTCGAACTGGCTCCCCTGCCCCGGACCGGCGCTGTGAGCGGTCACGCTGCCACCGAACAACCGCACCAGGCTCTGCACGATCGTCAGGCCCAGCCCCAGGCCGCCCCGCGCCCGCTCGATACTCTGCGGGGCCTGCACGAAGAGCTCGAAGATGCGTGACAGCATCTCGGGCTCGATGCCGCTGCCGTCATCTTCCACCCGCAGCACGAGCGCGTCGCCATCGCGGCGAGCCGAAAGCGCGATGTGTCCGCCGGGGTCGGTATACTTCGCTGCATTGAGCAGCAGATTCGTGAGCACCTGGGTCAAGCGAGTGGGATCGGCGTCGATCACCAGGCCCGCTTCGAGCTGGCTCAGCACGGAGATGCGCCGCTCTTCGATCAGCGGCGCGGCCAGCTCCAGCGCCTTGGACACGACATCCGCGACCTCCAACGGCTCCTTGCTCAAGGTGATACGGCCCCGAATGATGCGCGACACGTCGAGCAAATCGTCGACCAGGCGCACCACATGCCGCACCTGCCGTTCGATCACGGAGCGCTCGCGGTCTGCTTCTGCGCCGGGGCGCCGCCGCATCAACTCCAGAGCCGTCACGATCGGGGCGAGCGGGTTGCGTAGCTCGTGCCCGAGCATGGCCAGAAAATCGTCTTTTGCGCGATTGGCCAGGACGGCGTCGCTGCGCGCTTGCTCCTCCGCGCGAAACAGCCGGGCGTTCTCCACCGCCAGACCCGCACGATCGGCCAGCGCCAGCGCGCCCTCCAGGTCGCTTTCGCTATAGCGACGCCTCGACTCCGCCATGACCAGCGTGATGACGCCGAATATTTTTCCGCCGCGCACCAGCGGCACGCCGATGTAGGAGCGCAGCTCGAGCTGCTGGACCAGTGCCAGATGCTCCGCGTCGCGCGTTGCAGCGGCCAGTAACTCGGGCGGAATCTCGGCAATCAGCTCGGCCTTGCCGGTGCGCAAGATATTGTGCACGCCGTTCGTCGCGCTCGGGTCGGCCGGGTACCGCCGCTGCAGCTGTTGTACCCACTCGATTCGCGAGGGGTCCACGTGCGCGACGGCAAGCCGCTTCAGACCATCGGGCTCGACGATGTCGACCGCGCACCAGTCCGCCATGCGCGGCACAGCCAGGCGCGCCACGGTGGCCAGTGTCTGCGCATAGTCGAGCGAGGAGTTGAGCTCGATGGTGGCGCGCGCCAAAAACTCCCTCCGCTCTTCCGCGCGGCGCGCCGCCTCCTCCTGCCGCTGGCGCTCCGTGACGTCACGGAACACATTGATGACGAAGCGCAGGCGCCGCTGGTCGTCATACACGCCGTTGGCGTCCACGAGCGACCAGTGCAGCTCGGTGCTGCCCTGGATGCGATAGCTCACCAGCACCTGCTCGGCGCGCTTGCCGGCAAACAGCGCCCGGTTGGGCAGCTGCTCCATGGGAAACGGCGCTCCCGCCGCATCGAACAGCTCGAAGTGCTGGAGCACCTCCTCGAGCGGCGCCTCCAGCAGGCTCTGCACCGTGGGAAAACCGATGATGGTCGCGGCCGCTTCGTTGGCGTACACCAGCCGGCCCCTGTCATCTTGCATGGTGATGCCGTCGGTGACGCCACCGAGCACGACCTCGAGCTTGTCCGTGGCCTCGCGCGCCGATCGAGCGGCGGCCAACGCGCGCCAGCGCTCCTGGGCCAACAAATCGGCGAGCCAGGAGATTGCCGTGGCCTCGATGCCAAAGACCAGCAAGTTGATGCCAATCTCCTCCCAGGAGACTCCACCCTCGCGCGAGATGTAGATACCGAGCGCGGCCGATAGCAGCGTGACGGTGAGGCCTGCCGGCAATCCGCCGATCAAGGCGGCGGCCAGCACGGCCACAAAATGCATCAAGAACAGCATCGGACCGCCCAGCGTCTGCGCGAAGGCAATCTTGGCCAGCGTCAGGGCCGACAGCGTCCCCGTGCCCACGAGCACTCCCCGCAACCACGAACGTTGGCTGAGCAAAGCCATGGAAGACGCGGAGGTGGGCAGCTCTGCACCAGTAGGCCGGCGCCTGCCTCCATGTCAACGGTGGCACGTGTGTGAGTGTGTCACGGAGTGTGTCAGGAAGGCATTTCACCAGGGAGCGAGCAGGCCGCGAGGCGATTCAACGAGAAAGCCCCACGCACCGGCGAGGTTCGTGGGGCCTTCTGGCACCGCGCAACAGCGCAGCGCGCCGTCGGAGAGCCGCTAGCGGTTCGCCGCCATGCCGCCCGTGTTCGAATTTCCCAGCGTGGAATTCTGCAGAGGAGACCCCTGCGGCGGTGAGCTCTGCGAGGGCGAGTTGTGCGTACCCGAACCGGCATGGCCGCGATGGTCATCCCGGTCTTCCCCACTCAGCTTATCGCCGATCTCGCGGAACAGCCCCTTGCGCGCGCGCAAATTATTCGTGATGTCCCGCACGCCGCTCACGGACTCTGCGAGGTCTTCGGCGCGATGCTTGGACTGCCGATCGAGCACGCTGCCCTCGAGCCGCACCTCGCCGTTGGAGACGGCGACGGTGATGTCGCTGGCATCGAGCTCATCGTCGTCGCTGAGCCGGTCGCAGACGTCCTCGCGAATGCGCTCATCCGAACGGACGTAGCCCTTCGGGCCCTTCCCATAATTGCCAAAGTTGCGGGCACCCTCGCTGTTGCTCCAGCCTCGCGGGCGCTCCTCGCGGCTGCTCAGCTCGCTCTCGGAACGCCAGCGCACCGGACGATGATAGGCCTCGCTGCCCGAGCCGCTCGAGGGCCAGCGCGCCTCGTAGTCATGGCCGTACCTGCTCTCGTTCCGCGGCTCGCGCGACCACGCTTGCTCCTCAGCCCCACCGCGCCCATACGGATTGCGCTCCGCGCGCCACCTTCCCGGCTCGCGCGAGCCCGACGCTTGGGGTCCAGAATAGCCCGAGCCGTAGTAGGGTGATCCCGAGTAGCCCGGGAAGTTGTAGTCGTCGCGGTCCTGGCGCGCGTAGCGGCCCGGCCTGCGCTCGTCCTCGCGGTCCTCCGCGCCGAAGCGCGCGGAGCGATAGTCAAAGCGGTAGTCGGAGGCAGAGTAGTCGTCGTCCCGGCGCTGCGCCTGCCCGTAGCGCTCGTCGCGGCGCGGCGGATCGTCACGCACACGATCGCGCCAAGTCAGCTCGCGATCACGGTCGCCACGGTCACGGGCTGGATCCTCTCGGTCGTATTTGCTCATGTCGTTCATCCCTCTCGATATGCGTTGATGTTCGGGATCGTCCCCGTCCCGCGCAATGGTTCGCCCGCCTGGGGCCGCGCCGCGCATGGAGCGGAGGTGCCTGGATGGAGCAAGCTGCGTGCCTTTCTCAGCCCTTCCCTGCGAGTGCCGCAAACCTGGACGGCGCCGTGCGCTTCCATACGCCTGAGCGGCCAAAGTCGGCCCTTTCGGCAACGCTCGGCAGCCGACTCTAGACTCGCTCGATAGGCGCGGCAGGTCCATCGCAGGAGGAACGCGTGCTATCCATCAACCCCGCCACAGGCGAGTCTCTCGCAACCTACAATCTGACCCCCTGGAGCGACGCCTCCGGGCTCGCCGATCGCGCCGCTCGTGCCGCACACGACTGGGCGAACCTGCGCTTCTCCGAGCGCGCGATGGTGCTGCGCAAAGCGGGCCTCCTGCTGCGCGAACGCGCGCGCGGCAACGCGGAGCTGATGGCTCGCGAAATGGGCAAGCCGGTGAGCGAAGGCAAGGCCGAGCTGGAGAAGTGCGCGTGGGTGTGCGACTATTATGCAGAGAACGCCAAGAGCTTTCTGCAGCCGCAATTGATCGAGAGCGATGCGAGCAGCAGCTACGTCGCCTTCGAGCCGCTGGGCGTGGTGCTGGCGATCATGCCCTGGAACTTCCCGTTCTGGCAGTTCTTCCGCTTCGCAGCGCCCGCGCTGATGGCGGGCAACGCGGTGCTGCTCAAGCACTCTTCCCTGGTGCCGGGCTGTGCCGAGGCCATCGCCGACTTGTTGAGGGACGCCGGTGCGCCCGAAGGGGTCGCCACGAACGTGCGGCTCACGAGTGATCACACTCAAATGTTGATCGAGCATGCCAACGTGGCCGCCATCACCTTCACGGGCAGCACCGAGGCGGGTCGCGCCGTGGCGGCGCGCGCCGGCGGTGCGCTGAAGAAGATGGTGCTGGAGCTGGGCGGCTCGGACCCGTACCTGATCTTGGCGGATGCAGATCTGAAAGCCGCCGCTGACGCCTGTGTGAAGAGCCGGCTGAGCAACGCGGGCCAGAGTTGCATCGCCGCCAAGCGACTGATCGCCGTGGCATCCGTGCGCGAGGCCTTTGAAGCCGAGCTGATCGCACGCATGCAACAGCGAGTGCTGGGCGATCCACTCGACCCCGAGACACAGCTGGGGCCCATGGCGAGCGAGGAGTTGCGCAACCAGCTGCACACGCAGGTGCAGAAGAGCCTGGCGGCAGGCGCGCTCTTGATGCTGGGGGGCACGGTCCCCGATCGACCCGGTGCCTGGTATCCGCCAACGGTGCTCTCCAACGTGGGCCCGGGGATGCCGGCCTACGACGACGAGCTGTTCGGTCCGGTTGCGGCGTTGATCGAAGCGCGTGACGAGGAAGATGCCATCCGCATCGCCAATGACACGCGCTTCGGGCTGGGCGCCGCCGTATTTGCGCGCGATCGCGCGCGCGCCGAGCACATCGCCAAGAGCGCGTTGCGCGCGGGCTCGTGTTTCGTCAATGAATTCGTACGCTCGGATCCGCGCCTGCCGTTCGGCGGAGTCAAGCAATCGGGCTTCGGTCGCGAGTTGTCGGTGTTCGGAATCCAGGAATTCGTCAACATCAAGACGGTGTACGTGAAGTGATGACGGGCACGCCTGCTGTCCCGCTTGCCTCAGCGGGGCGAAATGCCTCTCGGCACCCGGGTCCAGGCGAACCGGGCAGACTCGCGCTTTGCCCCGCGACCGGCGCCTGAAATCCGCGCTCCGGCTCTGAACGCGAGCGCTTCTGCACCGCAGAATGCCCTTGGCATCCTGCCTGCATGGGGCAGTCCGCTGCTGCTGCCAGCGACCTAGCGGAAAGGGTTTCGAGCATGTTGAGAAGTGCCTCCAGGATCCTCGGGTATCGATTGAGCGCGGAGGATGGCGAGCTCGGGCGATGTGTGGACTTCCTGGTCGAGCCGCACACCTGGATCGTCCGCTATGTCCTGGTCGAGGCCACGCCCGGGCGCGACGAGCGCCGGGTGCTCGTCTCTCCGTTCCGGCTGCGCAAGGCGGAGTGGACCTCGAGGCGCTGGGTCGCCGATGGCACTCGTGACCAGGTGGCGACGGAGCTCGAGAGCGCGCCGTCGTTGCAGTCGCTGAAACAGCTGATCGGCTTCGGGCTCGACGACGCCGAGGGCAACGTCGGCCACATCGAGGATCTGATCGTCGATGACGACAGCTGGCATTGCCGCCATCTGGTCGTGAACGGTGAGATCCGCCTCGGGGGGCGCCGGACGCTGGTGCCGACGGAGTGGCTCGGGGCCGTGCACCTCCAGGAGCATCGCGTCGAGGCGCCCGTGCCGCGCAAGCGCATCGAGCAAGAACCGGAGTTCCACCCGGAGGCGCCCGTCTATCGCCTGCAGGGCGTTTCGGGCGGGGGCTCTGCCGACTCGAGTGCCCGGCATGCAGCCCTGGAAGAGGCGCACGTGCCGCCTTCCTGGCGCTTCAATCCGCCGCTCGCCTGGGCGGCGGCGCTGCAGTGGGGAAGCCGCGCCCTCGGGGCGGCCCTGCGCCACCCCCACGATCGCTAGGGGGCGCTCCCCATATTTGACCCGATCGCCGGTCGAGGCTAGAAAATGCCTTCCCGATGCGCAGCGCCTCCCCCGGCTTGCCCCTGTTCCGTGCGCTCGCGCTGGTCAGCGCCCTGCTGGCGGCACCAGCCGAAGGCGCGGAGACCAAGGTCTCGGGTACCAACGCTGCCGCTGCCAAGCTGCACGTCCGCATCGGGCCCGGCCGCGGCAGTGGCGAGCGCAAGGTAGGAGTACCGGAGCCCACGCGCGCAAACGAGGCGGCGAACGAGGAGCGCCCGCGCGAGGAGGCGCCCGACAGCTCGGAGGACCAGGAGCTGCGCTCCCTGCGCGAGGCCGAGCGCGTGCTCTTTTCGGAGCCACGCCGGCGCCCCGATCTGGATGGTGAGCTGCCCTTGGCCATCGAGCGGCCCGGGCCCACGCTGAACCTGAGCGGGCTTCTGCCCGCCTCGACGGCTCGTCCGACCCCGGCCGCGGCGAGCGCGGCCTGGCCGCGCGACTTGAATCCACCGGATCTGCCCTGCAGCTACGAACAGCGCACGCTCGATTACATCAAGTTTTATCGCGATTCACTGCGCGGCCGCGCCGTGACCGAGCTCTGGGCCCGCCGCGCCGGGCGCTATGCCGCCATGATCCAGGCGGAGCTGGTGCGAGCGGGCTTGCCCAGCGACCTGCTCTGGCTCTCGCTGGTGGAGAGCGGGCATAATGTGAGCAGCCGCTCGCGCGCCGGCGCGGTCGGCCTCTGGCAATTCATTCCTGAAACGGCGCGCCTGTTCGGGCTGACCGTGGATCGCTGGGTCGACGAGCGATTGGATCCCTTGCGCTCGACCCAGGCGGCAGCAGCATACCTGGGCGAGCTGTGGCGGCGCTTCGGCAGCTGGGAGCTGGCGATGGCGGCGTACAACATGGGCTACGCCGGCCTGACACGTTCGATCCGCAAGTACAACACCAACGACTTCTGGCGGCTCTCGCGCTTGGAAGCGGGATTGCCCTGGGAAACCGCGCTCTACGTCCCCAAGGTGCTGGCCACCGCGATCGTGATGAAGAACCGGCGTGCGTTCGGCTTCTCCGATGTGCAGCCGGATGCGCCGCTCACGTTTGACACGGTGTATGTCGGCTCGGGCGTGCCGTTGTCGCGCCTCGCACAGCACGCCGGGGTCGAGAACAGCGTGATCACGGGGCTCAATCCCCAGTATCTCAAGGGGCGGACTCCGCCTGCCGTCACGGGCGATCCGCCGCGGCAATGGCCGGTCTACGTCCCCGAAGGCCAGGGCGCGAGCGTGACGAAGCGGCTCGCGGCCGCGGATATCTCCAGCGAAGAATACGCGACCTATCGCGTGCGCGTGGGAGACAGCCTTTCCAACATCGTCTGGCGCCTGCGCGGCTCGGAGTCCGAGCTCCGCTCGCTGAACCGGCTGGAGCCCAATGAGCGGCTGCGCGCGGGCAGCGCTCTGCTCGTGCCGCGGAGCTGGCTGGTGACGGACCAGGGCCGGC
>JAICTU010000500.1 GCA_025936205.1 Polyangiaceae bacterium
CATCGAGGTCATTCTGGACGTGGTCTACAACCACACGGCCGAGGGCAACCACGACGGCCCGACCCTGTCCTTTCGCGGAATCGACAACGCCAACTACTACCGGCTGGCGGCAGATCGAAGCCGCTACGTCGACTTCACCGGCTGCGGCAACTCGCTGAACGTGGCGCATCCTCGCGTGCTGCAGCTGATCATGGACTCGCTGCGCTACTGGGCGCAGGAGATGCACGTCGATGGCTTCCGCTTCGACCTGGCGAGCGCGCTGGCCCGCGAGCTCTGGGAGGTGGATCGGCTTGGCTCGTTCTTCGACATCATCCAGCAGGAGCCGGTGCTGTCGCAGCTGAAGTTGATCGCCGAGCCCTGGGATCTGGGCCCCGGCGGCTATCAGGTGGGCAACTTCCCCGTGCTGTGGACGGAGTGGAACGGCAAGTACCGCGACTGTGTGCGGCGTTTCTGGAAAGGCGACCACGGCAGCGTCGGGGAGCTGGCGTCGCGGCTCGCGGGCAGCAGCGACCTGTACGAATCGGGCGGTCGCTGTCCGCACGCCAGCCTGAACTTCATCACCGCTCACGACGGCTTCACGCTGCGCGATCTGGTCAGCTACGATCGCAAACACAACGAGGCTAACGGCGAAGGCAACCGCGACGGCAACGACCACAACGACAGCTGGAACTGCGGCGTCGAGGGCCCCAGCGCCGACCCGGCCATCGCCCAGCTGCGCGCCCGGCAGCAACGCAACTTGCTGGTCACGCTGCTGCTCTCGCAAGGTGTACCGATGCTGCTCGCCGGCGATGAGCAGGGGCAGACGCAAAATGGCAACAACAACGCCTACTGTCAGGACTCGCCGCTCGCGTGGATCGACTGGGAGCTCGATACCGAGCGTCAGGCATTGCTGGCCTTTGTGCGCAAGGTGATCGCGCTGCGCCAGAGCGAGCCCGTGTTCCGTCGGCGGCGCTTCTTTTGCGGCCGTCCGATCCATGGCGCCGACGTGAAGGATCTGTACTGGATCAAGCCGGACGGCAGTGAGATGTCGGAAGCGGACTGGCGCTCGGAAGCGCGCGTGCTGGGCATGGCGCTGCCCGGCGACCAGATCCCGGAGCAAGACGAGCGCGGCCTGCGCATCCGCGGCAATACCTTCGCTCTGCTCTTCAACGCGCAGCCCGAGCCCGTGCCGTTCCGGATCGGCGCGCGCGACCGTCCCGTGCGCTGGACGTGCGTGCTCGATACTGCCGACCCCGAGGCGCCGCCGATCGATTTTGCGCACGGCAGCCTGTTTCTGCTGCAGCCTCGTTCGGTCGCGGTGTTACGCGCCAGCTACCAAACGTGAGGGTTTCGAAGCGAAGCCGTTCGCCGGACGCAGACCATGCGCCTTTTGCGGCTCACACCCGGCACGGCATGCAGCTTGCTATGTCCCTGCGCGGGGGGGACTCATGATTCCGACAGCAAAGGCCAAGTTGCTCGAAGGCAAGCGCGGGCTGATCGCGGGCATCGCCAACGAGAATTCGATCGCGTGGGGCTGTGCCAAGGCGTTTCGCGCGCTGGGGTCCGAGCTGGCGGTCACCTATCTGAACGACAAGGCGAAGAAGTATGTAGAACCACTGGCGCGGGAGCTCGGGGCGCCGATCTTCGAGCCGCTCGACGTGGCGGTGCCGGGGCAGCTGGAGGCCGTGTTCGAGCGCATCGAGCAGGAGTGGGGCGGGCTCGATTTCGTCGTGCACGCCATCGCCTTCTCCCCGAAGGACGCGCTGAGCGGGCGCGTCGTGGACGTGTCGCGCGAGGGCTTCCAGGTCACGATGGACATCTCGTGCTGGAGCTTCCTGCGCATGGCCAAGCTGGCCGAGCCACTGATGAAGAACGGCGGCTCACTCTTCACCATGACCTATTACGGCAGCCAGATGGTGGTGGAGAACTACAACATCATGGGCGTTGCCAAGGCGGCCCTGGAGTGCACCGTGCGCTACCTGGCTGCCGAGCTCGGCCCCAAGGGGATCCGCGTGCACGCCATCTCGCCCGGTCCGCTCTCCACGCGCGCCGCCTCGGGCATCCCTCACTTCGACGAGCTGCTGGATCGCGCACGAGAAAAGGCGCCCGCGCGCAAGCTGGTCAGCATCGACGACGTCGGCGTCGCCACGGCGTTTCTAGCCCACGACGCCGCGAAGCTGATGACGGGGCAAACGCTCTACGTCGACGGCGGCTATCACATCATCGACTGATGGAACGCCACTAGCGAAACACAGAAGCGCAAACGACTCCCTCCGGCGGTAGCGACGCAGGCAGCTGCCCGCTCGAGCTCGCGCAGAAGGCGACGACCAGAGCGAGTGAGAAACGTCGTTCCTTGCCGAGGCGTATCCGCTCGCTACTTCTTGTCCAGATCGATCACGCGCGTACCGGCGATGTGGTCGTGCAGGCAGCGCCGATCTGTGCGGAAGATGCTCAGCAGATCCGCGAGGATCAGGAACATCCCGACGTAGGGGATCTGCGGGACCAGCATCATGGGCAGGAAGCGCCAGAACACCAGCCGCTCGAACGACGCTGGCTTGCCGGTGTCGGCCATCACAATCTGAAGGCCCATCAGCTTCTTGCCGATGGTCTGGGCGTTCTTGGCCAAAAAGCGGCCATGCAGCGCGATCCAGAACAGGACCGACCCGATGATCCAGAACAACGACTTGGGAAACTCCTGCGGCTTCAGCGCGGGAAACCCGTCGTAGACCCCCGCCCAGAGCTGGATCGGAAACATCACGACGAAGCCGATGACGGCATCCGCCAGCGAAGCAAACAGCCGGGCCAGGCGCGACGCGCTCTCGCCGGGAGCGACGCTCTGCTTAGCCGGAGGCTCGTCCGCAACCGGCGCCTGATACGGGTTGGAGAAGGACGGAGCCATGGCGCCATGAGAAACGGCGCGGGACAGCCCGTCAAGCCGAACGGCGGATCTCCCAACCTGGCTCACATCGGGGCGCGCGATCCGCTGCGCGAGTAGCTCGGAGCCGACAAAGCCGTCGCGCCCGTGATCAGCACCCGCGAGCGCGCTGGGTGTGTATGCACCGGATGGGGCCGATCGATCGCAGTTCACCGGCATTTGTAGACGCTGGGCGCGACTCGTTGAGGCAAGACGACACCGCTTCGGTGTTCAGTGGCGACTTGGCGCGACCAATTTGTTCACCGGTTCATGAAGTCGGTACGCCCCTGCGTGCAGCGGCGACAGACAGAACACCGAGTCCCCATTTGCCTACAGCGCCCGCACGTGGAAGGCTCGACCTCGCTCGATGTCCGCGTCGTTTCGCTCCCTCCTGATCGCTCTCCCCCTGGTCACTGCCACCTTCGGCATCGCCTGCGGTGTCGACTCCGACCCGCTCTTCAACAGCGCGATGCCGCCGCTGCAGCCGTCAGGGCGGCCCGGAAATTTACCGATCTACACGCCGCTCCCGAACGGCGCGGGGGCAAGCGAGGGCACTCCACCGATCGGTGGGCTGGGCGAAGGCGCCGTGGGCACGGCCCAGCAATCCCAGCAAGACGCCGACGCGGGCTCCGGCGACGCCGGTGGCTCGGGCGTCAGCGCGGATGCCGGAGGCATCTGTGCGAGCGACGCGGACTGCATCGACAACAATCAGTGCACGGTGGACGACTGCGTCGGCGGCCGCTGCCAACACAGTCCCATGGATCGCGGCGTGGTGTGCGGCAGCGCCAGCGCGAGCGACTGCACGCAGCCCGATACTTGCGACGGTGCGGGCACCTGCCAGCCCAATGATCGCCCCGCCGGCACCGCCTGCGGCAGGGTCGGCAACACCTGCGCAGCGGATACCTGCGATGGCGCCGGTAGCTGCGTCGCGCACAACGCCGCAGTGGGCGTGGCCTGTGGCGAGTCGAGCGGCTGCGGCCAGCCCACCTGCAATGCGAGCGGTACCTGCGAGCAGCACGACGCCGCCAACGGCTCCGCCTGCACGGGCGGCAGTTGCGCGGTCGGCGCCTGCGTGCAGGGCCAGCGCGTCGGCTGCCCACAGAGCGTCGTGACCGCGGTGCCCTTCCAGGCAAACTGGAGCTCCGCCGGCTTGCCCAATCTGTTCACGGGCGCCTGCCAGAGCCAGCGCACGCCCGACTACGCGCTCGAGTTCGTGGTACCCGCGACGGGCCGCTATCGCTTCGAAGCCAGCGGCTCGCCCGACTCCATGCTGGCCTTGTCGCGCGGCGCGTGTGCCGCCGGCAACAACACCGAGATCGGCTGCAACGACGACATCACGAACGGCACCAACCGCAACTCGCGCCTGGACGCGATGCTGATCGCGGGCGACATCGTCACCGTTTACGTCAGCGAGTTCGACGACGGCGCCTCCGGCTCCGGAACGCTGAAGATCAGCGCGCTCTGAAGCCTCAATGCGCGTCGAGGCGCGCGGCCGCACCCGCCTGCTGCAGCGCCTGCTCGCGGATGTCCTTGGGCCAGCGCTGGATCAAACTCTCGAAGCGCTCTGTCTCACCCGCGAACAGCGCCCGGCACGCCTCCTCGTAGTTCGGGCGATCGCCGGCCATCGCCGAGAGAAAGCGGCTCAGCCCCCCGCGCAGCCGGCTCGCTCGATCGGGCCCGCTCTCGCTTTTGATGGCCTGCTCCACCAAGCGGCGCAGCGCTCCCGAGATACCGCTCGGGTGCTCTTCGAGCCAGCTCCAGTGCTTCGGCAACAGCGACACTTCCCGGCTGGTCACCCCCAGCTTCGGCCGCCCGGGACCGCGCGCGGGCACGGCCGCGTACCGCTCCAGCACCTCCTCCAGCGAGCCGCGCAGATCGAAATCGATCTGCCGGCCCGACTCCGTCTCGAACACCAGCACCAGCTCGGACGGATCCTGATCGAAGCGCTGCTTCAGCACCGGCAACACCTCGCGCAGCGCCCCCAGAGCCACGCGGCGCACACCGGTGAAGGCCGCGTAGCTCGTTTCGACACTCGACTCTGATTCCATACCCGTTATTTTACCCGGGTAGAATCACCAGTCAATATCACCCGGGTAAAATTCCCGGTGGCCTACGGGTGACCTGGCAGACCTTGCGCGGCCGAGTCAGCCGGATTCCACCAGCACGCGCCCTTGCCCGCCACGGCCTGCGCGGCGCGGGCGCGAGTGGCCGCCAGCTGAGCGGCAGAGAGCGGCTGAAAGCGCTCCGCCGCGGCGAACGCGGCGTCCTGCTCGTTGGGAAAGCTCATGCCGAGCAACGCCACGTCGGGATCGAGCGTCAACGTGTACGCCAGGCATTCCTCCACCGCGAGCCGCGGCAGCGAAGGCTCCTCCCCTGCCGTGTCGAGCCCACCCGAGCTCAGCTTGCCGCGCGGCCGCTCCGCGAGCGGCCGCCCATAGCCGCTGCTGTCTCCGAGCAGCTTGCCGGCGCCGAACGTCTTGAAACACACGCTGCCCACCCCGCGCTCGCGCGCGAGCGGCAAGATCTCGTCCGTGTAGCGCGCGTCCACGAACGGCCCCACCGGAAACATCAGCACATCGGCGCCGCCGCGCTCGAGCACGGCGCGCAAGACGCGCGGATCGTGCGACGAGAGCCCGATGAAACGGCACAGCCCTGCCGCCCGACAGGCCTCCAGCTCCTGCCAGCCCCCGCCCGGCCGCACCAGCTGCTCCAACACCTCCGGCGCCGACACCGAGTGGAACACGAACAGATCCACGGCGGGCAACCCCAGACGCTCGAGGCTCTCCCCCACCTGCGGCCGCACCGGACGATCCGGGTGATCCACCTTGTCGATCAAAAACACGCCCGAGCGCCGCCCTGCGAGTGTCGCGCCGACGATCTGCTCACTATAGCCATCCTCGTAATTGGGCGCCGTATCGACCACGTTCAGGCCGCTGTCGAGCGCACGCCGCAGCGTGGCCACACAAGTGTCGAGCGGCACCGTGCGGTCGGCGAGATCACCGATGCCGAGCCGCGTCGCGCTGAAGCCCGTGCGACCCAGCTCCCGCCGGGGAGAGAAACGAGGGGACATCGGCGGCCTCTACCACGCGCGCCACAGCCGGCCAAGCAGCGCTGCCCCGGGCAACTCGCCCCGAGCGAGCCACGCTCCGGGCATGGTAGCCTGCACGCATGCGCTGGCTGCTCGTGCTCTCTGCCTTCAGCGGATTTCTCGCGGTGGCCCTCGGCGCCTTCGGCGCGCACGGCTTGAAGAGCCGGCTTGCTTCCCACCCCGAAGCCGCTCGCCGCCTCGAGTGGTGGCAAACGGCTGCGAGCTACCATCTCGCCCACGCGCTCGCGATCGGCCTCACGGGAGTGATCGCCGATATCGGCCCCGGCAGCGTTTCCAGCAGTGCTACCGCAAGGCTGCCCTGCTACGCGGGCTGGGCTTTCGCGATCGGCACGTTGCTCTTCTCGGGCAGCCTGTACGTCATGGCGCTCACTGGCCTGCGCAAGCTGGGCGCAGTGACACCGCTCGGCGGTCTCGGACTGCTCGCGGGTTGGGGCTGCCTGCTCGCCGCAGCGCTGCGCTTCTGAGCGCCCAAGGCGCTGCGCTTCTGAGCGCCC
>JAICTU010000767.1 GCA_025936205.1 Polyangiaceae bacterium
CTCGGATCCGCTGCGGCAGACGGTGCATCGCTCGGGCGCTTGCCCGCGACCAGCTGTTCGAGCTGGCGAACGGTCTTGCCTCGCGCCGCCTGCAACCACGCCTCTTCCGTTGCTCTCACCGCCACCCGCGTGAGCTCGCGCAGCGCGCACCAGCCGAGCCGGCCTTGCTCGAGCGCCGCTCGCAACGCCGGCAGCCGCTCCAGCGCCTCGGCGACGCGCGGCTTTTCCGAGATCGAGCGCGGCGTGTAACCGAAGAGCTGTTCCACGTAACTGACGAAGCTGCCGAAGCCCAAGTGCACGTGCGCTCGAGCCCGCCGCGCGCGCAGCAGCCAGTGCCCCTCCATTGCGTCGGCTGCGGCTCGCTCCCGCACCAGGCGCGACAACGTTTCGTGCGCGATCTGCCATTCGCTCATGCGTCCCTCCCGCTGTGGGCAGCACTCTATCGTGACGATTTTCGAGGCTCGTATTGCCGCCCAGCTCTGCTCGCAGCGAGCGCAACGCGCTTTTTGCCCTGCAAACGCCCGGCGCGCTCGGCGCGCGGGCTTTGCGCCGAAGCAACGCAGGTTTCGAGCGCCAGCGCCGCTCGCGAGCGCTCGCGTCGCGCAGATCGCGTCTAGCGAAATCGACCGCGCGCATGCCATTTTCATGGGCGCTGCTTCTCTCTCGCTGCCCCGCAACAACCAGGTTCGCCGATCGGAACCCTCGACGAGTATCGCGCTCAAGGCGCGCGCCGTCTGCTTCCGCACGACGCCGTGTGTCGCGCGAGACCGTATCACGCCCACGTGGGCGCGACGGCCTCTGCCCTCGCACGACGCCGGCCGCTCTTGCCGCACGTCGCCGGCCGCTTCCGCACGACGGCCTCTGTGGCGCGAGACCGTATCGAGTTCCCGCGGGCCGCATGTGCCACGGTCTCAAAGATCGTCCTTTCCGGCTTCCGCCCGCTCCCCCGCCATCCCTGCCGGACTCGCGCGCCACGCTGACGCAGGTCCGAGGCCGTCGTGCGCCCCGAGGTTTCGGAGCGCGGCGTGAAGTGGAGGTCCGGCCCATTCCTCCCGCACGCCGTGCGCTCAGGTGCTGCACGGCGCCGTGCGCTCATCGCAACGGGCGGCCCATTGTCATCCCGGGCAGCTGCCGAGATGTGACGAATCCCGAGCGCAGACCCGAATCGAATTTCGCGCGCTTCAAGCGCCGCGGTCCAGCGCTAGATCCAGCGCTTCCACCCGGACGAACGCGCCCTGGTCCGCGTCGTAGTCCCACCTCTCGACCTGGCAGAGAGCCGCTGCTGGTTCGCCGTGGCGCAGCACATTGATCGAGTTCGGAACGCCCCTGCGCACACGCCTCGAAAGGGCAGTGCCCGCCTGCGCGACCCAGATCCGCCGCGGCAGGTCCGGAAAGGCGTCCGACAGCGGGCGCACGTACGGGAGGTGGATGTGGCCGCCCAAGATGACGTCAGCACCGGCCGCCGCCCAGGCGCGCACCGCACGCTCGTGGCCGATCAGCACGTTGTGCTGGTCGGCGCCGCGGATCACGTGCACGGGCTGATGCGTGACCACGACGCGCAGCTGTTCGCGAGACGCATCGCGCAGGCGCGCTGCGACCCGTTGGACTTGTGCCTCCGACACCTCCCCGTCCGTGAGCTGCCGAGGACGAGTGGTGTTCACGCACAGCACGAGCAGCGTCTGCGACTCGTGCTCGGGCTCCAGATCGGCGCCGAACGCACGCTGATAGGCCGCATAGGGCCAGAAGACGCGCGCGGCCAGGTTGAAGAGGGGAATGTCATGGTTGCCAGGCACCACCAGGCAACGAGGCACCGCGAGCGCCCGCACGAAGTCGACGGCGGCTCGAAACTCGTGCCGGCGCGCGCGCTGGGTGATGTCGCCGGACAAGACGGCCAGGGATGGCTTCTGGGCGTGCGCAAATTCCAGCAGCGCGGCCGCGACCTGCGCCCGCTCCGTTCCGAAGTGTGGGTCGGAAATCTGGATCAGGACGCTCACCCCATCGCCTCCAGAGCAGCCTCGGCGCCCTGCGTGCCTTCGCCGCCCTGTTTGCGCGGGGTCAGCAAGAGCAGGTCGCGCGGCGAAACCGAAAAGGTGAGCGGAGGCTCGAGCCAGCGCACCTCACCGTCCGTGGCCACCTTCAAGGGCTGAGGATACCGCTGGCGCGGCCGCACCACCATGCGGCGGAAGGCAAAGTCGCGCACGCGCTCGGCGCCGCCGAGTTGCCCCAGGGCGCCGCGGAGTGCGAGCCAGAACAGCGAGCGCGTGCTCACCGGCTTCACGACCAGGCCGGCCAAACGCCGGCGCTCGAGCTCCTCTGCCTGAGGTAAGCCGACCCGCTCCAGCTGCAGCGCGTTGTTACCGACGAAGAGCGCCGGGGTACGGACCACCTCACGCTCCCGGTCCAGCTCGATTTCCAGCGTCAACTGCCGGTGATGTTGCGCCAAGCCGCGCAGCCCGGACCAGAAAGCCACCGATTTGTAACGCCCGTAACGTCGCTTGTCGGCCTCCCGCTGCTCGAGCAGCTCGGGATACAGCCCGACGCTCGCGTTGACCAGAAACACGTGCTCATTGACTCGCCCGACCTGCGCCGGAGTCAACTCCGAATCGAGCAGCGCGAGTGTGGCCTCGCGCAGATCGAGGGGAATGCCGTGACGGCGCGGCGTGTAATTGAACGTGCCTTGCGGCACGATGCCGAAGGGCCGTTGGCTGGAGAGCGCTGCGGTCGCGACGGCGTTGATCGTGCCGTCGCCCCCCGCGGCCACCAGCACGCCGTCCTCGCGGAGCGCAAGCTCCGCGGCGCGCTCCGCCAGGGACC
>JAICTU010000538.1 GCA_025936205.1 Polyangiaceae bacterium
GGATCAGCTGCGCCTCGCTCAGCAGCTGTCCATTGCGGATGCGCAGCAAGCGCAGCGCATCCTCGCGCGTGCCGCCGTGTTGATCGAGCGAGACTTGGCCGTCGATGGCGAAGGTCAGGAACGACGTGGTGCCGGTCTCCATGCGCTCGACGAAGCCTTCGCCGACAAAGGTGCCGTGGGAGTAGACGGTGATCGGCCCCTTCTCCAGCGTGAAGCCGGTCGCGTTCTCGAACTTCACCGCGCGATACGGGTGGGAGTCTCCGGGACCCGACGCGAGCTCCGGACGGAAGTACACGACCTCCTCGCCGGCGATGCGCTGGTTGACGATGTTGACCAGCGTGGAAGAGCGGTCCGGGATCGTCACGCGGTCGCGCACGTCGTAGCGAGACAGCGCGCCGACCGAGCTCGCCTCGGCTTGCCCACCTTGCTGCTGCAGCTGCTGGCCGAGATCGGGCTCGGGCTCTTCGGGAGCGGACTCGCGCTCCTCTTCGTCTTTTTCCGCACTGGCGTCATCTTCGGCCTCGTAGGAGCGCCCTCCCGCGCGGCCCTTCTTCGCGAACTCATACGCAATCCCGGACGGCGCGGACGCCTTGGGCGGCGCTGGTGGCGGCGGCGCTGCGGGTACTGACGCGCTCGCATAACCCGCGGCTTCGCCGGGCGGTGGCGCGGCCGCGCGCGGCAACCCCGCGGGCGTCAGATCGGCGCGCTCCGTGTATTGCGGCGCATGCAGGTTGTACTTGAACGAGATCGGCGTGCCGGAGACCAGGCTCAGGCTGACGTTCTGCCAGTGCTCGCCCGACACGTTGTCGACCACTGCCCAGCCCTGCAACAGCGGCTGCTTGCCTGACTCGAGTACCAGCCGATACGCGGGCTTCCAGCGCGGCATCTCCACGATGTAGCTGGCCCGTACGCGGTGCGGTGTGTCGCCCGCGAGGCGGATCGCGAGCCCGATCGGCTTCCAGCCGCCTTCCCCCAGAGAGACGTCGAGGCTGCGCTCCAGCCCCACGCTGAGCGTCGCGTCCTCCAGCAGCACGCGCCGGATCTTCTCGACCGGATACACCACGACCTCGCCCTCGCTGGTCTTCAGCGAGACGCGCCAGTCCGCCTTCACTTCCTTGCCGGATTCGTTTTGCAGGTTCTCGACGCCGATCACGCGCCCCACGGCGCGCTCCGAGTAGTCACCGACGATCTCCACGCGTGCGCCGCGGAACAGGCGCAGCACGTCCAGGAGGCCGCCGGCCTCGCGCACTTGCTCGGGCAGCTCACTGAGCTGGCGATCTGCGTTCTCCTCCAGCGGCAAGGACGCGCTCACTGCGCGCCCGCTGCCGGCGTCGATCACCGTCAGGGACTTGAGCAGGTCATTGATCTGCGAGGGGCGCACCTGCAGGCTGAGCACCTCGCCCTCGATCTGACCCGTGCGCTCGAAGTAGCCGACCCCGTTCTGGTAGAGCACCACGCGCGTGACGGGCAGCTCCGAGGCGGGTCCGAGCGGGGACGGGACCTGAGGTACGCCGCACGCGCACATCAGCGCTCCCAGCGCGGCCGCGCCGCGCAGCACCTTCCGCAGACCTTGCCTCATGTGGCCGGTCTACGGCGTGGGCGGGGCGGGGCTTCACGCCCGCGGAGTCATTGCTGCACCGTGTAAACCAGGTTCAGCGCCGTCACCAGGTCGGTCTTCTCGACGCCCGGCACCGGGTTGTTGTCGAACTTCAGCGAGAAGGTGGTGGCGATCGAGAACGAGCCGTTGATCTGCGAGGTGAGCCCGAGATCCAGGTTCACGCGGGCGTTCTTCGCCTCCGTCACGTTTTGCAGGTACTCGACGCCAGCGTTGAACTTGACCGCGGTACCGACCTGATTGACATAACCCGCGAACAGGCGAACATTGTGCCGCAGCTCCGTGCGATCGAGAGTGCCCGGATCCGCGTCCACGAGCGAAGCGTCCACCGCCTGTTGCCGGCGCACGTCGTACTGCAAGTCGTAGCCGAGCTCGCCCCAGAAGCGCTGCTCCTTCTCGTCGATGACGTAGTAAGCGAGACCGGGATCGAAATTCAGGCGCAGATCCAGCTCCTGAAAGCGGTCGCGCCGCGCTGATACGGAGCCGAAGCCCGCCAGGCCGCCCACGAAGAAGTAATCGTAGCGAACGCTGCCCTGATAATTCTCGACCGTGACCTCGGTGGGCAATTCCGTACTCGGCGCGGAGCGGCCGTAGTTGACCGCTGCGAGCGCACTGAACTGGCTCCGTCCACGGCGCAGGAAGTAGTCGGCACCGGCCGTGAGCGCGAGGTTGCGCGAGTTCCCCGCCGAGAGCAGACCGCCGGCGCTGAGCTTGAGCGTGGAGGCGTCTTTGCTATCCGCCGCCGGTGGCGCCGCGACGGCCTGAAAGCCCTCTTTGGCCGCCTGCGTCGAGCCCGCGGTAGCGGGTGCCTGCTTGTAGAGACCTGCCGGTGGAAGCACCGGTGGCGGCTGTGCCAGAGCCGAGCTTGCGCAGAACACCCCGGCGAAGACTCCGGACGATGCAACGAGCCAAACCGGAACGTTTTCCCCTCGGTGTATCATTCCGCGCGAGCTTGCCCCTGGTCGACACAGCTCGTCAAGGTGACTCCGGAAAGGAAACGGTTTCGTACCCCAAACTCCACAATTCGCCAGGCTGCAGCCCGGGACAGGCGTGTTGGGCGGGAAACGCTTCCGTGGTAGCCTCGCGCCATGCGTCGAACCCTGTCCTGCGTTTCCTTGCTCGCGCTCTGCTCCTTCGCCTGTAGCTCCGATGATTCGTCGCCCAGCTCCAGCACCGCACCACTGAGCGGCGGCGGCAGTGCCGGCACGGGCGCCATCGCAAGCGCGGGAGGCGCCGGTGGCGTCGGTGGCAGCGCTGGAGCGGACGCGATCGAAGAAGCGCCTTTGCCGACCTCGGGCATTCCCCTGCTCTCGGCGACCGAGAACGTGACCAAGCCTGCCGGTACGCCGGGCAACCTGAAGGTGCTCGACTGGGCCGGCTTCAAGGCGGCGGTGAGCTACACCTTCGACGACACGAACCGCTCCCAGATCAAACACTACGCCGAGCTGCAGGCGCTCGGCGTGCACTATTCGTTCTACCTCATCACGAGCCGCGCGGAGAGCCTGGACCCGATCTGGAAGCAGGCCGTGACGGACGGCCATGAGGTCGCCAACCACACCCAGAGCCACATTCAGACGGGCGACGTCGCGACCCTGGGCGCGGACACCGATGCCGGCGATGCGTTCCTGAAGACCAACGTCGGCGTCACCGTGTACACCATGGCAGCACCGTACGGCACGGCCACGTACGCCGACGTCGCGCGCACACGCTACTTGATCAACCGGGGTGTCGGCGACGGACTGATCGCCCCGAATGGTGCCAACGATCCCTTCAACCTGAACTGCTGGATCCCCAACGCGAACACCCCGGCCACCGGCGCCGGCGGCTTCAACGCCAAGATCGACGCCGCCCACGCCATGGGCGCGTGGCAAACCATTCTCGTCCACGGCTTCACCGACATGGATGCCAGCGAAGGCGCCTACAACCCGGTCGACTTCAACGAATTCGTGGCCGGCGTGAACTACAGCAAGAGCCTCGGCGACATGTGGATCGACAGCCTCGTCAACGTCGGCGCCTACTGGCTCGGCCAGAAGGCATTCAACGCCACCCCGCCCAGCACCTCCGGCGACACCACCACCTGGACCTGGACCCTGCCCGACCACTTCCCGCCGAACAAATACCTGCGCGTCACCGTCGACGGCGGCAAACTGGTACAGAACGACAAGGCCCTGGCCTGGGATCCGCACGGCTACTACGAGGTCGCGCTCGACGCGAAGTCGTTGCAGCTGGTGCCCTGAGTCGGCGCCGGGGAAATGCAGGGGATGGCTCGGCGCCCGCCTCTCGTCGCGGGGCAGTGCGTCCAGCGGTCACGCGGGGACCTTGACGGCTTCAGGGTCCGACGCCGTCCGTCTCCGCATTCGCACGGCGTGCGCTCGGGTGCTGCACGTCGGCGTCGCGCTCCTCTCGACGGGCGGGCCCCGGCTGCTAGCTGACCCGCTCTAATGAAGCGCGCACGGGCGCGAGGTTTTCGTCGTGACGCTGCCTGATTTCGCAGGGCATCGGGTACCAAGGCTCTGCCGATGAGCGCAGTGATCCGCAGCGAGGTCACCCTAATGATGGCAGCATCGGACAATTCCAGAGTAGTGCTTCGTCAACCCCGCGAATGGCGGCTCGGTTGGGCCGTGGACTCGCTGTTGTTGGTTCTGTTCACAACAGTGGCAGCCTTTACCCTGGTCCTCTCTGGGTGCCGTGCACCAGGCGATGGCGGGCTGTTTGAAGCGCGCCCCTCGAGCACCACGCTGCAGGCCTCTCCTTCGCCTCCCTCCCTGCCGGCCCCCTGAGCAACGACGGCGGCCGGGGAGCGTGCGGATCGTCGCGAGCGACGGTTCGCGGGCGGACGGGAGCGTCGAAGAGAACTGAGTCGCCTTCTCACGCCTGCTGCAGCGCATCGTCGAGTGTATCATCGAGCAACCTCGCTGCCGCCGGCACCGGCCCCGCGCTGGTCTTGCTGAGCGCTTCCAGCTGGCGTGCCGCCACGGTGAGCATGGCGAAGTCGTGAGCCTGGGTGGCTCGGAGCTCGGCCACCAGATGTTCGGAACGGGCCAGCGCCGCATGCCGGGCGGAGCCCCAGGCGTGCAGGCGCGCAGCGCCGTCCTGGTCTGCAGGGGTGCTCTGCAGGATGGCCAGCGTGACCTCGCGCTGGCTGGCAAAGAGCTCGTCGCACAGCGCCGCCACCGCCTGGCGATCCCAGGCGCGGCGGGTGGGTAGCGCGCGGGCAGCGTTGCGCAGCCAGTCGAAGCCGAACTTGCGGCCCACCTTGAAATAGAGCTGGCCGGCCTCGTCCAGGGTGACGCGCGCAATTTCGGTGACGCGCACGATGTCCACACTCGGCAACAAATACTGCAAGCCACCGACGCGTTCGGCGAGCGATTCGGGGACGCCATGCTGGGTCCAGACCTTGGCGTGTTCGAGCAGCGCGCTGTGCTCGGTCTTGGTGAGCAGGGTGCTCAGGTCGGCGCGCAGCTCTTCGACACCCGCACGGTAGCGGGAGACGAGAGCCTGGGGTTGGGAGCCGGCATGCTCGTGCAGCAGCCAGGTGGTGACGCGCTCGATCAGGCGCGAGCTCTCCACCAGCAGCTCGACCTGGGTCTGCGCAGAGGCCAGGTTGTCGAGCGCCTCGATCTGCGCCCACAGCTCGCGCGCGCCCACGATTTCGCGCGCGGCGATGTAGGCCAGCGTGACCTGCGCGGGCGAGGCGCCCGTGGCTTCACCGACCTCGTCCACGAAGGCGATGCCGACGCGGTTGACGAGGTCGTTGGTGATGACGGTGACCAGGATCTCGCGGCGCAGCCGGTGGCCCTGGATGTACTCGCTGTAGCGCTGGCGCAGCGGCGCCGGGAAGTATTCGAAGAAGTCCTTCTGAAGCAGCAAATCCTCGGGCAGCTCGGAGGCGAGCAGGCTCTCCGCCAGCGAGTTCTTGGCGTAGGCGAGCAGCACGCACAGCTCGGGGCGCACGAAGCCGGCGCCCACGCGCTGGCGATCGGCGAGCACGTCATCGTCCGGCAGGGCCTCCAGGCGGCGGTGCAGCTTGCCCGACTTCTCCATGTTCCGCATGCTGCGCGCGATGCGGTCGGTCAGGTGCTGGCTGAGCTGAGTGGAGACGCTGAGCGTCTGCGACTGCAGGTAGTTGTCGCGCAGCACCAGCGCCGCCACTTCGTCGGTCATCTCGCGCAATAGATCATTGCGCTGCTCGCGGCTCATGCCGCCGCGCCGCTCCACGTCGCCGAACAGGATCTTGAGGTTGACCTCGTGATCGGAGCAATCGACGCCCGCC
>JAICTU010000338.1 GCA_025936205.1 Polyangiaceae bacterium
AGACCTCGGTCTTGCCCGAGGCTGTGACCCCGTGCAGCAGGAACGCGTGGTTGGTTCTCGACTCCAGCTGCTGCTCGATGGCGCGCACGGCGCTGGCTTGTGCCGCGTTCAGCTCGGGTGGCACGTCGCGAGCGATCGGTCCCGAGAAGAACTCGCCATCGATCTCGGAGCGCTGCTCGGTCTGCACCAGACCCAGGGCTTCCAGCTTATTCACCGCGGCGCGCGCGTTGCCCCAGCGCTCCACCAGATCCGGCAGCCGCACGCTCTGCTGCTCGACGAGGTGCTGCCAGACCTCCTTGGCCTGGCCCTTCAGCTTGCCCTCCAGCGCTGCCCGCACGCCGGGCTCGGGCACGCGAGCCGTCACGTGCGCGAGGGCGCGGCCCACTGCCGCGAGCCGCCGCTCCGGCGACAGCCCGTCCTGCTGCAGCGCGCGAGCGCGCGTGCGTTCCACCGCCGGCACCGCCAGCCGCAGCACCTCGCCGATCGGCGCCAGGTAGTAGTTGCTGAGCTCGCAGAGGAATCCGAGCAACTCGGACGGCAGCACGGGCTCCGCGTCCACCACGGCCAGGATCGGCTTGAGCTTCTGTCGATCCACTCCCGGGTCGCCATGCTTCACCTCCAGCACCACGCCCAGAATGCGCCGGCCGCGCAGACCGCAGACCACGCGCGCGCCCGTGACCGCGCTCGGCGCCAGCGCCTCTGGGATCAGAAACGAATACGAGCGCCCGAGCGGCATGAACAGCGCCACCTCGGCAAAATGCAAGGGCTCGGTCGGGGCGGGGTCGCGCGCGAGAGCCGCTTCGAACGTCGTCTGCACTACTCGCGCCCCAGAGCCTGCACCGGATCGAGCGAGGCTGCGCGCCAGGAAGGCACGAGCCCGAACAGCACCCCGATGGCGCTGCTCACGCCCAGCGCCAGGCATAGCGCGGCGAGCGAGGGCTGCATCGGCAGCGACAGCGCGCGGGCCAGCCCCAGCACCGCCGCGACCGACAGTGCCGCGCCGAGTGCTCCGCCGATCGCCGACAGCAACACCGATTCGGTCAAGAACTGCACGAGGATATCCCAGCGCGAAGCGCCGATGGCCATGCGGATGCCGATGTCGCGCGTGCGTTCTGTGACCGAGACCAGCATGATGTTCATGATCCCGATGCCGCCCACGAGCAGGCTGATGGCCGCCACCGAGGTCAGCAGCAAGCGCAGGATCTGTACCACGCGGTCCTGCGTCTCACGGAAGGCATCCTGTCCGCGGATCCGGAAGTCGTCGCTGGCGCCTTCCCACAGGCCATGGCGCTCGCGCAAGATCACCCCGGCTTCGCTCTTCGCGGAGGCCACCGTGGCGTCGCTGGTCGCGCCGAGCACCAGTTGCTGAACCCGGCCGTGCTTCGTCGGTTGCAGCTTGGCGCGCTTGGTGGCGATGGGTACGAGGATCACATCATCCTGCTCCTGGCCGAAGGCACCCTGGCCCTTCTCCGCCAGCACGCCCAGCACCTGAAACGGGTGGCGCCCGATGCGCAGCACGCGGCCCACCGGGTCGATGTCTCCGAACAGATCGTTTGCCACCTTCTTGCCGATCAAGCAGACGCGGCTGGCTGTTTTCTCCGCCTGCTCGGACCAGACCTCGCCGCTCGCCAGGGGCCAGGCGCGCAGCTCCAGGAACTTCTGATTGGTGCCGATCACTTCGGTGCTGACGCCGTAGCCGCCGAACGCGACATCCGCGCGCGAGGTGAGGATCGGCGCGACCGCGCGCACGCTCGGCGCATCGCGCGCGATCGCCTGCCCGTCGCCCTCGGTCAGGCGCGGCTCCCATTGCTGTTGCTGGGCGCCGGTGGTCTGCGGCTGCTCGGGCGAGATGTTCAGCGTATTCTGCCCCATGCTCGCCAGCTTCTGCTGGACGGCGATCTGCGTGCCTTCGCCCAGCGCGACCACCGTCACCACCGCGGCCACGCCGACCAGGATGCCGAAGGCGGTCAGCGCAGCGCGCAGCGGCCACTGCAAGAGGGCCGCGAAGGCGAGCGACAGAGGCGTGAGCAGATAGCGAAGCATCGTTGCCGCGGGCTATTCGTAGCGCAGTGCTTCGATCGGATCGAGGCGGGCGGCGCGTTGCGCGGGCCAGAAGCCGAACGCGACACCGAGAACGACGCTGGTGCCCAGCGCGGCGCCCACGGCGGTGAGCGGCAAGGACAGCGTCCAGCCCAGCTGCCGCTCCAGAATGCGCAGCCCGGCGATCGCCAGCGCGAGGCCGGCGACTCCGCCGAAGCAGGTGAGGGTGATGGCCTCGGCCAGGAACTGCCAGCGGATGTCCTGCTGCCGGGCTCCCACCGCCAGCCGCGTGCCGATCTCGCGGCGCCGCTCGGTGACGTTGACGAGCATGATGTTCATGACGCCGACCCCGCCCACGAACAGCGAGATCGCCGCCACGCTGATCAGCACCAGCGACAACACCTGGTAGATCTCCTCCTCGCTCTTGCGGAAGGAGTCCTGCGTGAGCAGGCGGAAATCGCGCTTGCCTGCCGAGCCGATGCGGTGCTGCTCCATCATCACCTGATCCATCTGGTCGCGCAGCCCCTCGACGCGGGCCGAGTCGGGCGCGGATGCGATGATGATGTCGACCTTGCGCTCGTGGCCGGGGAACACGCGAGCGTGCCAGCCGCCGATCGGCATCACCAGGCGATTGTCTTGATCGCTGCCGAAAGGCGACTGCCCCTTGCGCGATAACAAGCCAATGATCTCGAAGCGGTGCCGGCCGATGCGCACGGAGTAGCCCACCGGATCGTTCTTGCCGAACAGCTTCTCCGCGGCGCTGGCCCCGATCAGACAGACCTTGGCCTTTGCATCTACCTCGCTGCGGCTCAGGTCACGCCCCGATTCGATGGCGTAGCCGCGCACGGTCGCGTAGTCCTGATCCGCGCCCACGACGTCGATGCTCGCCGTTTCGAAATCGCTCACCACCTGCGTCGTGGTGCTCGAATAGACAGTGATCGCCCTGAGCCCGGGCACCTCGCGGCGGATGGCCTCCGCGTCCTCCACCATCAGGCGGTGCCCAGCGCGCTCGCCGGCGCGCGACTGGCCTTCGCCCTCGCCGTTGAATACATAGATCAGGTTGGAGCCCAGGCTCTGGATCTGCTCCGCCACCTGGCCGCGCGCCGACTCACCCAGCGCCACCACGGTGACCACCGCGGCGATGCCGATCAAGATGCCCAGCACGGTGAGCGTCGAGCGCAGGCCGGAGCGCACCACCGAGCGCAGTGCCAGCCAGAGCGGTTCCCAGAATGCGCTCACGGCCCGCTCTCCAGGCCCTCCGCGGCGCGCGGCGGCGGGGGCGGCGCTCGGTTCTGCACGTCTCGCTCGATGCGACCGTCGCGCACGGTGAGCACGCGCTGCGCCCGCTCCGCGATCTCGTCCTCATGCGTGACCAGGACCAGCGTGATGCGCTCTTCCTCCACCAAGCGCTCCAGCAGATCCATGACCTCGCCGGTGGTCTTGCTGTCGAGGTTGCCGGTGGGCTCGTCGGCGAGCAGCAGCGGAGGGCGCGTGACCAGCGCGCGCGCGATCGCCACGCGCTGCTGTTGCCCGCCGGAAAGCTCGTTGGGCCGGTGCAAGGCGCGCCCCAGCAAGCCCACTTGCCCCAGCGCTTCCAGCGCCATGCGCCGGCGCTGCTTGCGCGACAGGCCGCGATAGACCAGCGGCAGCTCGACATTCTCCAGAGCGGTCGTGCGCGGCAGCAGATTGAAGCCCTGGAAGATGAAGCCGATCATGCGGTTGCGCACCAGAGCGCGCTCATCGATCGAGCGCGCGCCGACGCTGACCCCGCCCAGCAAATAGTCGCCGGAGCTCGGGCGATCCAGGCAACCGAGGATGTTCATCAGCGTGCTCTTGCCCGAGCCGCTGGCGCCGATCACCGCCACGAATTCCCCGACGCCGATGCGCAGGTCGACATCGATCAACGCGCGCACCACCTCTGGACCGCTCGTGTAGTTCTTGCACACGCCCGCGAGCTTGATGATGGCAGGCGCAGAGCCCGCGAGTTCTTCGCCCTTGCCGAGCAGCCGCAGCGCCATCAGAAAATACCGAGAAACTTGCGGCGCTCGCTCTCCGGAGAGCTGCGCTCTTCGGTGACCACCCGCACGCCGAGCGCCAGAGTATCGTCGTGCAACTCGGTCCACACACCGTCGCTGATGCCGACTTTGACCAAGCGTGCGGCGAGCTTGGGCTCGACGGGTTTGCCTTCAACAGCCGGCGGGCTCTCATCCAGCACGAACAGGCGGCGCTGCCCGGGCACCGGCTCCTGTGCGCCACCGAGCGCTTCCGGTGCCTTGGGCTTGAAGCGCAGCGCCGAGTTGCGCACCGCCTTGACGCCCTGCACCGACTCGGCGGTGACGGTCACGGTCGCGGTCATGCCCGGGCGTAGCGCCAGCTCATCGTTGCGCACGTCGATCACCGCGGCGTACGTCACGACACCGAGCACCTCGGTCGGGCTGTAGCGGATCTGCGTCACCGTACCGGCAAAAGTGCGCTCTGGAAAAGCATCCACGCGGATCTGCGCGGACATGCCTTCGCGCAGCTTGCCGACGTCGGCCTCGTCGATGTCCGCCAGCACCTGCATGGCCGATAGATCCTGGGCGATCACGAACAAAACCGGCGCCGAGAAGCTCGAGGCCACGGTCTGCCCGGGGTCGACGGAGCGATCGATCACGATGCCGTCGATCGGCGAATAGATCTTGGTATAGGCGAGGGTGGTATTCGCGCTCTGCAGCTGCGCCGCCAGGCCCTCGACCTGTGCGTTCTGCGCCAGCACGTCGGCGGACGCGATGCGCAGCGCGTTGCGCATCTGGTCCAGCTCTGCTTGCGACGCGATCGACTCCTTGCGCAGCCCCTCGGTGCGCTCCAGGTTCACGCGCGCGGAGGCCTCGGCCGCGCGCGCCCGCTCCAGCTGCGCCTGAGCCGCGCGAAACTGCCCGCTCACCTGGCTCACCTGGGCGCCGAACAAGCTCGGGTCGATCTCCGCCAGCAGGTCGCCCTTCTTCACCCGGCGGTTGAAGTCCGCGTAGACCTTCACCACTCGGCCCGAGACCTGCGTGCCGACTTTGACCTCCGTGAGCGGGCGCAGCTTGCCGCTCGACTCGACCGTCTCGGAGATGTCGCGCTGTTCGATGGCCTGCGTCACAAAGCGCGGGGGCGCATCCGTGGGCTGCTCGCCCTTGCGAGCATAGGCAGCTCCCGCCACCGCCAGCACCAGCACGATACCGGCCGCCAGCTTGCCGTAGCGGCCGTTGCGCCGCGAGCGCAGCTCGCGCTCCAGGGCGGTGACGGCGTCGAGATCGGCCGAGCCCACGCGCGCGGCCACGCTACGCCGGGGGGAGGGAAGTTCGCGCTGCTCTTCTGCGATACCAGTCATCAGCAACCGGCTACTCTACGGCATGTCGGGTGCACCAGGGCAATCGCGGCGCGCGCCGCGCCCGCACACGCCGGCTTGGCCATTTGACCGGTGGAAATTTCTTCAGCCGGGACGGGAAGATGCTGTCGTTTCCGGGTAAGCGTCGTGCTCCGGTGTGTGGAGGCAAGCCACGAGTCCATCGGCGATCGAAGTCGACGAGCTGGGCCCGTCCTCGTTCGTTGCTGACGCTCACGCGAGTGGAGTTCAGCGCCGCTCGGGCGCCCGCGGATCTGTGCGCCCGAGTGTTCAATTTCGCGAGCGCGTGAGGGCTGAGACGGATCCGGCGCAAAGCTTTACAAGTCCGGGAAGGCTAGGCTATCTGGGAGCGCCATGCGCATCCGAGGCCTCCGGCGTCCTTGTTTGGCTGCCGTGTTCGCAGCGCCCGCGGTCGGCGTGGCCGTGCTGTCGGGTTGCGCGCATCACGGCGCAGGAGCTGCCAGCGCAGCAAGCGCGCCCGCTGCGGCGCCTGCGCTCGTCCCCGGTGCCAATCCGTTCGCGGGCATCCAGATCTATCGAGCTCCCTACTCGAACGCCGAGAACGCCCAGCATCGGCTGGAGAAGTCCTCCCCTGCCGACGCTGCGCTCGTGGCCAAGATCGCCGCGCAGCCGCAGGCCAGCTGGTTCGGCAGCTGGAGCGGCGACATCGAGACCTCCGTCACCAACTACGTCAACGCCGCGGATCGCGCGGGCCAGCTGGCATTGCTGGTGGCCTACAACGTACCGAATCGGGACTGCGGCCAGTATTCGGCGGGCGGCGCCAGCGATTCCAGCGCGTACCTCGAGTGGATCAAGGGCTTCGCGGCGGGCATCGGTTCGCGCCGCGCGGTCGTGGTGCTCGAGCCCGATGCGCTCGGCTTGCTGACGGCGTGCCTCTCGCCCGAAGACCAGGGCAAACGCCTGGACATGATTCATCAAGCGGTCCTGACGCTGAAGGCTCAGCCAGGCACGGCGGTGTACATCGATGCCGGGCATTCGCACTGGGGGCCCGCGTCCGACATGGCGGAGCGCCTGAAAAAGGCCGGCATCGCGGACGCGCGCGGCTTCGCCCTCAACACCTCGAACTTCCGTGCCGACGAGGAGCTGCTGCCCTTCGCCAAGGATTTGATCGCGGCGCTCGGGCTCGAGACGCATTTCGTGATCGACTCCAGCCGCAATGGCAACGGCCCGTCCCCGGCGGGAGATCCGCAGGACTGGTGCAATCCCGAGGGCAGGGCGCTCGGCCGTGCCCCAACCAGCGACACCGGCAACCCGGCACAGGACGCGTTCCTCTGGCTGAAGCGCCCGGGTGAGTCCGACGGCGAGTGCAAGGGCGGTCCGGCGGCGGGGCAGTGGTTCGAAGCTCGTGCCCTCGAGATGGCCCGGAATGCCAAGTGGTGACCCTTTCCCGGGGATACCCCATGCCCCGGGACCTCTGCGGGTCGGTGTGGACGAGAACGGCCTCGGCGCGCGCATCGGGCCGTTGGTCGTAACCGCGGTGCTGGCTCACGTCAGCGGCGACGGGCAGCGCTGGGTGTCACGGCGGCCCCGAGGCAAGCTGGCCAAGGATCTGGACGACTCCAAACGCCTCGTCAGTCATGGCAATTTCGCTCTGGGCGAAGCCTGGGCGCGGGTGCTCACCGGCGACCGCTGGGCAACCCCTCAGGCGCTCTTCGAGCACCTCTCGCTGGAACGCGCCGACAGCCTGCGCCGTGATTGTCCGGGGCACATCGAGAGCCAGTGCTGGGGCCTCGCGGGCGAGAGCTTTGGCGCGGAAGAGCCCTTGCTGGGGCGGGTCTCCGGGCACCTGGACAAGCTGCGGGAGCGCGGTATCGACGTTCAGCGCGTTCAGGTGGCGATCGTGTGTACGCGGCGCCTCAACCAGGGGCGCCTGCAAGGCAAAAATCGCTTTATCAGCGACTTGCACGCCATGGAGAGCCTGCTGCTCGCCCTGCGCGAGCAAAGCTCGGGCGACCTGCTGGCGACTTGTGGCAAGGTGGGCGGTATGACCGAATACGACCGGTTTTTCGGTCCTCTCGCGGGCCGCCTGCATACTTCCCTGCAGGTGAGACGCGAGCGCAGCGCGTATTACTTCCCCGGCCTGGGCGAGTTGCACTTCGTGCAAGACGCCGACGCGCGCGACGTGCTCGTGATGCTGGCGTCGCTCGTCGGCAAGTACGTGCGCGAGCTATTGATGGCGCGCATCTCGCGCTTCTACGATGGCGATGAGGAGCCGGCTTCTGCGGGCACGTCTGCGGCGGGTGCGGCGCTGGGCGTCAGCGGTTATCACGATGAGCGTACCGACGCCTGGGTCGCGGCCACCGCGCCACGGCGCCGCGTGCTGCGCATCGTCGACGACTGCTTCGAGCGCACCCGAGATGTTGTCGCTCGAGATGTTGTTGCATGAGGGCGGTGTCGCATGAGGGCCATCGATGAAGGACAGGGCCGCAAGGGCCTGCGACCCGAGGCTCGAGGCTTCATGAGGCCGCCGCTCGACTCCGAGCCGCCGGGGCGCCCCGCGCAATCCTCGGTGGTGGCGGCGCGCATGAGCCCGGCGAGCCAGCGCATTCTGTCGGGGCCCTTGGCGCTCGAGATCGCGCGCTTCGGCGTACCGCTCGCGGTCGGCATGGGGCTGCAGACCAGCTTCAACCTGGTCGACGCGTACATCATCTCCGGCCTGGGCGGCAGCAAGGCCAGCGCCGCGCTGGGCGCCATCGGCGTCGCGGACCTGATCGGCGCCGTCGGCACCATCCTCAGCTACGGGCTCTCGATCGCCAGCAGCGCCATCATCAGTCGCAAGCAAGGTGAGGGCGACATGGAGGGCGTGCGCCGCGTCGCCTGGCAATCCGTGCTGCTCCTGGTGGCCGTGAGCGCCATCGTCTCCAGCATCGGGATCTTCGGCGCCGAGGCGCTGATGGTGGGGCTAGCGGGCGCCAAGGGCGAAGTGGCGCGCGTGGGCACCCAGTTTTTGCGGGTGATGATGGGCGGCAGCTTCACCATCTTCCTGCTGCTGCACCTGATCACCATCCAGCGCGCGCTCGGCAGCAGCAAGACACCGATCGTCCTGCTCGTGATCGCGAACCTCGCCAACCTCGGGCTCGCGGTGTTGTTTGTCTATGGTCCAGGCCCCGCGCCGGCGATCTTCGCCTGGGGACCGTCGCTGGCGCAGCAGCTCGGTATTCCGCGCATGGAGCTGGTGGGCGCGGCGTGGGCCACTGTGCTCGCGCGCTGCTTCGGCTTGATCCCGATCTTCTACATCTCCTTCCGCCGTTTCGGCTTGTTCGGGCCGGAGGATCGTTTGCCGCCGAACTGGGCGCAGATGCGCCGCATCTGGGACATCGGCTGGCCCACGAGCTCCCAGCTCGTCGTGCGCGTGTTCGCCATTTTCCTGGTCGTGGCGGTCGCGCAGCGCCTCTACACCACCGCGGACGATCAATCGATGTCCACGGCGCTCGGCCTGGTGTTGAGGCTCGAGACCATGGCGCTCTACGTGGGCCTCGGCTGGGGCAGCGCCGCGCAGACCTTCATGGGGCAAAATCTGGGCGCAGTGCAGAGCCTGCGCGCGAAGCAGAGCGGTTGGTACGCGACCCTCTACAACGCCATCATGATGGCGGGGTTTGCCCTGGCCTGCTGGCTCTGGGGTAGGCAATTCGTCATGCTCTTCGACGCCACGCCGAGCGTGGTGGAAGACTCGATGCAGTACCTGGGCATCGTGGCTCCGGGTTACGTCGGGCTCGGCATCGGCATCGTGCTGGGTTCAGCGATTCAGGGCGCGGGCGCCACGCGCCAGAGCCTACGCCTGGATGCGCTCGTGATCGCCTTCGTGCAGGTGCCGCTCTGCGCAGCCGCGTTCGTGCTGCGCTGGGATGCGCCGTCGCTCTGGGCGGCGATCTTCGCGACGTACATCGCGTTTGCGTTGATACACATCGCCAGCTACAGGCAGGGCACTTTCTTGCGGCATGGCCTGGAGTGAGTCGCGCTCCTCGGTTCGCGCGAAGCCCCAACCGCCCCGACCCCGCTTGCGTTCCAGGCTTCGAGGTCTTTCGGCGGACTCGCGCGGTCGCGCGGAGAAGGTCGCTGCTCGTCGATTGGGATTTTGTGGGCCGGGCCTCACCCTCACGGCCCTTCGAGGCACCTCGGGGCGCTGTGGCCCCGTCACGCGCTCCTCGCCGTCACGTTCGGCGCCGACGTGAGCTTCCTCTTCGCGACCCACGCTCGCTTTCGCACCGAGGAGGCAGAGTATCCGCGCTGCGCGGATCGCGTTCGACCCAGCCCCGCACGGCGAGGTGCCCCTCTTTTTGTGCGAAGTGAAGTTCCGCATGGAACATGACGCCTCCACAAACAACGGGCACTGCCGCGAGTGGGAAGAATCCGGGGGGGGAGCCCTCGAGAATCACGGGTTCCTTCGCGGCCCGTCCAGCGCCCCGAGGCGCCGACCGGCGCCGTTCGGTGGAGGCCCGGCCAAAAATCCCCACAACAAGAGCTGCCGGGTGATCCGGGCTGCGCGGCTACTCGCGGCGGCAGGAGGCGGGGTGCGGAGATTGGGGGCACAAAAAAGCGACGGGCCCGGCCTCCTTCGAGAGCCGGGCCCGGTGCGCGCGCTGAGAGCTGCCGGGCAACTGGCTGCCGGGCAACTGGCTGCCGAATAA
>JAICTU010000718.1 GCA_025936205.1 Polyangiaceae bacterium
ATGATCGGGCGGAAGATCTCGAATTCCGAAACTACCTGCGCAGCTGGATCGCGCGCGCAACCGGCGAAGATCCGGATTGGTGGCGTGTACTGAGCGAGGGGCCCGACGGCAGCGACCCCAAGGGCTCACAAGTGCTGCACTTCGCCGGTGGCAAGGGCGTCTCTGTTCCACTACCGCGCGTGCGTGCCAACGTGCTCGAGATCGTGAGTCCCACGCGCAAGCGCCTTCAGCTCAGCTACCGGCAGGGCGGCTCCGAGATGGGGGTTCAAGGCGTCACGTTTTCGCGAGATAACCGCCGGCTGGTGCTCGTCCCACCGGGGATCGATCTGCGCAACATCGACAGTGTCTTCATCAGTGGCACACCGAAGACTCGCTACGAGGTGAAGGGACTTTCCCTGATGTGGGATCCTGATGCGCAGCCCAGTGCCCCGTAGCTCTCGAGGGGACGTCAGTCGGCGCCAGCGTCATCCTCCGTGACAGAAGTAGCTCGCGCACCCGCTACCGGTGCTTCACCCTGGTAGACCCTTAGCCGGTGGACGGTCAGGCGGTCCTTGTTTGTCGCGAGCCCTATGCGCGCTTCGACACCATTGCTGCCCTGGGGAAGGGCTACGTCGAACTTGAAGTCCCGGCGCTCCTTCGCCTTCAAGGCCACAACTTCTCGCGGCCGTAGCAACTTGGCGTCGGGCTTGCGCTCGAGTTTTTGCACCACCTCGATCCAAAATTGGGAGGGAGCGTTGGCAGCCTCAACCTCCAGCTCGGCGTGCACAGTCTGGCCTGATGGCACGTCCATGGACTTGCTGCGGAGGCTTTCTTTCTCGCCACAGCCCGCCAGTTCTAACTGGCGGCCCTGGCGCGTCGCACACGCCGGCAAGCGAAAATCGGGCTTTTCCTGCAGATCGCGCACCGTCCAGGGGGTGAAGTCTGCAGCTGACGGCGCCGTTTCGCTGCAGTCCAGCACTGCCGTCGGGTTAGCGGTCATCGCCTCCCAGGGAACATATGAATCGGTGTAGAACCCGTCGGCGCCCGCGCGCGTCAGGTTGACCACGTCGCGGTGCGCGTTGACGGTGTGGACCAGAATCGGCGTATTGAGCGTGTGCAGGCGCTCTGCGAGCCAGGGTGTAAAGCGCTGCACGCCGGCGACTACCGCGAGCGGCGAGGCCTTCCTCACCAGTTCCTCGACTCGGGCATCGTTCGCGTCCGAGCGCTGCAAATTCAGCAAGACTCCGGCACCCAGTTCCTTGCTCAAGGGCGTGACGACCGCGAGATCGCGCTCCCGGTAAGCTTGAAGAAGAATCCGAGTCTTGTGTTGGGAATCGGCTTCGAGCGTGCGCGAGAGAGAACGTCGCATCGGTTCCGACCAGTTCTCTGTATCCAGGACGAGCGTCACGTCCCCGAGTTTGTCTGTTTCGTTCAGCAGCGCCGAAAGGCGCGGGATCGGAAAACGGCCTTCGTACTTGCGGGCCTCGATATCAGCCAGCTTCAGCTTCGAGATGGGCTGCGAGAGCCCGGCGCGCTTTTCGTCACCGGTGTGGAAACAGACCGGTTCACCCTCTGCCGACGTTGCGACATCAACCTCGAACCAACGCAGCCCGCGCCGGTAGTTGCAGCGCAAGGCTTCGAGCGAGTTGGTGTTGCGCTCGCCATCTATACCGCCCAAGGCGCGAGCTACCAGCAGCCCACGCTTCACCTGCAACGGCGCCGCTACGGTTTCCGTAGTGGAAGCGGGTTTCGAGTCATTGCCTTGCCGGCATGCCAACGTCCCGAACGCCGCCAATACGAAGCAGCGGACCAGATTCCTGCACGTCACGAACAGAGTGAATCAGATCAGCGCCCCGGCACCAAGCGGCTTGCACACTAGCGGTGCTGTTTTTGCCCCGCCACTTGACTCGGTCCGCGGAGCTGGCTCGGCGGCGACGAGCGCTGCTTGACCTGCTCGTTGAGCTCGATGCGTCGCAAGCGGTAGTCGAGGCGTTCCAGTAGCTTGCGATTGACGCTGATTAGATCTGCCACGATGCCCGCGATGGCCAAAAAGAAGCCAACGCCGAGCAATAACGCGGCCAGAATGACGGACTGAACGTGACCGTCCCCCCGGCGCGTGAAATAGTAGTAGAGAAAACGCGCACTCAGCAACAGGCCCGCGCCGGTGATCGTCACCCCTGCAGCCGTGAATACGGCAAACGGCTTGTAAGTAACGAAAATGCGGCAGATCACGATGAGCGAGCGCCAGACATAGGAGGGAATGCTGCGCACCAGGCGGGATGGGCGCAAATCACCGTTCACTTGCACGGGCACCGACATCACGGCGAAGCGCTTTTGCCCGGCCTGGATGATGGTCTCCAGCGTATATGTGTATTCGTTGAAGACGCGCAGCTCCATCGCCGCTTGACGGCTCATTGCACGGAAGCCGCTCGGCGCATCCGGCACATCCGTGTTGCTGGCCACGCGCACGACCCAGCTGCCCACGTTTTGCAGAAGCTTCTTCAGACCGGAGAAGTGCTCGATGGATTGGATGGGCCGCGCCCCGATCACCAGGTCGGCTTTGCCGCTGAGGATCGGCTGCGTCAGGTGTGGGATGTAACTCGCGTCGTACTGATTGTCGGCATCCGTGTTGACGATCACGTCCGCGCCCGCGGCCACGGCAGCGTCTAGCCCGGCCGTGAACGCTGCGGCCAGGCCCTGATTCCGCGTGAAGCGGACGACATGGTCCACTCCGTGGTCTCGCGCGACCCGGACCGTTTCATCCCGACTGCCATCGTCGATGATGAGCCACTCGACAGCATCGAAGCCAGGGACTTCGCGCGGCAGGGCTTCGAGGGTGACGCCGAGCGTGGTCTCCTCGTTGTAGCAGGGGATCTGGATGATGAGTTTCAAAGGGCTCGCGGTCCTTGACAGCACACGGCTGCGGCTTCGAGCATATTGCGTTGCCGTGGGCCTGTCACCTTGCCGGCCTCACGCGCAGAAGAGTCGGTGGCCGGAGCTCGGCGCTGGCGGCGGCGCTCCCGCGCGGCCGCCGAGCCCAAGGATTGCTCCTCTCCGCCGCTGCCCTCCCGCAGTGAGCCTCATGTGCGATAGCGCCTTCCGTAGTTGTGCCCGCGGGCGGACAGATTGACCCTTCCGTCTGCGTCGTGTCACGCTCCCGCACGCCGCTGCATCGAGTCCAGATGCCGGAAACACCGATCTGCGACATGAAGAGCTCGAGAAATGTGGTCCGCGCGCTTTACCGGCATTGGGCAGCATTGCTGGTTTTCGCGGTCTTCTCGCTGGTTGTATTCGTCCATCGCGATGGGGATCGGCTCCGGGTGTCCTTGCCGTACGTCTACCTCGGAGATGAGCCACACTACCTCGTCACGCTGAACAGCATTCTGTGGGATGGCGACGTGGACCTCGCCAACA
>JAICTU010000512.1 GCA_025936205.1 Polyangiaceae bacterium
CGACGTGACGCAGATCAAGCAAGCGCGGGAGCTGTCGCGCCAGCACGAGCGGCAGCTGCAGCTGATCACCGACGCGCTGCCCGTGTTGATCTCGTATGTGGACACGCAGCAGCGCTACCTGTTCAACAATCTGGCCTACGAGCGCTGGTTTGGTCAGCCGCGGGATTCGCTGCGCGGGCGCCAGGTGCGCGAGGTCATCGGTGAGGTCGCGTACAAGAGCGCGTCGCCCAACATCGTTCGGGCGCTCGCGGGCGAGGCCGTCGGCTACGAGGGAGACCTGCCGTTCCGCGACGGACTTCGCAGGATCCGCGCCGAATACGTGCCCGATCTGGACGAACAGGGCCGGGTTCGCGGCTACGTTTCCCTCAAGTACGACGTGACCGACGAGCGCCGCCTCTCGCAGAGCCTCGCGGAAGCCAAGATCGCTGCCGAACAGGCCAACCTGGCGAAGAGCGACTTCCTCGCCAACATGAGCCACGAGATCCGCACCCCGCTCACTTCCATCCTGGGCTACGGCGAGCTGCTGCAGACGCACACCACGGATCCGGACAACCTGGCCTGCATCGACGCGATCCGGCGCAACGGCAAGTACCTGATTGAGATCATCAACGACATCCTGGACCTGTCCAAGATCGAAGCCGGCATGCTTCACACGGAGCTGGTGCGCGTGGCGCCCGGCGGCGTGCTGCGCGACGTGGTCGACAGCCTGCGGGTGCGAGCCGCCGAGAAGGGTCTGACGCTCGACATCAGCCACGACGGTCCCTTGCCGGCCACCATCGAGAGCGATCCCACCCGCTTGCGCCAGGTGCTGCTGAACCTGCTCAGCAACGCGATCAAGTTCACGGAGCACGGCGGCGTGCAGGTGGTCGCGCGCCTGCTGGAGAGCGAGCGGCTGCTGGAGGTCTCGGTCAAGGACACCGGCATCGGCATCAGCCCGGAGCGCCAGAGCCACCTGTTCGCTCCGTTCACGCAGGCAGACAGCTCGATCAATCGCCGCTACGGCGGCACTGGCCTCGGGCTCGCCATCTGCCGGCGCCTGGTGGAGATGCTGGGCGGCAGCATCTCGGTCGATAGCGCCGAAGGGCAGGGCAGCACCTTCACCTTCACGGTCGGCACGGGGCCGCTCGATGAAGTGCCGCTGCAGGAGGAAGCTGTTCCACCCCCGGTGGTGGCGCTTCCGCAGCTCTCGCGCTTGAACGGCAAGCGCGTGCTGATCGTCGACGATCGTCGCGACATGCGCTACCTGATCCAGACCTACGTCGAAGAAGCGGGCGCGAGCGCGGAGAGCGCCGGCGACGGGGCCATGGCGGTGGAGCGCGTCAAGCAGGCGCAGGGCCAGGGCAATCCCTTTCACGCCATCGTGCTCGACATGCAGATGCCCGTGATGGACGGCTTCCGTGCTGCGCCGGCTCTACGGGCCGCGGGGCACACGGGCTTGATCGTCGCCTTGACTGCCAATGCCATGAAGGGCGACGCGGAGCGCTGCCTGTCCGCGGGCTGCGACGAATACCTCTCGAAGCCGGTCGATCGTCTGCGGCTCCTGTACCTGCTCGCGCGCGGCCGGGGGGAGGGCGAGGCCCAGCTCCCACCAGCGCTAGCCAGCACGGATGGGCCAACGACACCGCCCGCCGTGGCACAACCCTTCCGGCAGCGCGTGCTGATTGTCGACGACAATCCGGACGCGACGGAGCTCTTGTCCATGTTGCTCGACAGCCACAACCTCGAGCCCACCACCGCCAAGAGCGGCGCGGAGGCCGTGGAGCGCGCCCGCGCTACCCGGCCCCAGGTGGTCGTTCTCGATCTGGGCTTGCCCGACATGGACGGCTACGCCGTGCTCGAGCACCTGCAGGCGATCGAGGACTTGCGGGGCACGCGCTACATCGCGCTCACCGGCAGGAGCATGCCCGAGGACAAGCAGCGCATGCAGGAGGCGGGGTTCCATCATCAGCTGGTCAAGCCGCCCGACCTTCAGCAGCTGATCGAGCTGATCAAAGGCGTTCGCTAGGGGAGCCCGTATCGTGTCGCCGCTCTCGCGACGCAGCTACGTGGGCACCTCGGGCTGGTCGCTGGCGCGCTCGGTGGCGCCGGGCTCCGCTCCCGGCCTCACCGGCCTCGAGCGCTACGCCGAGTACTTCAACTGCGTGGAGATCAACTCCACCTTCTACCGGCTGCCTCGGCCCAGCACGCTCGAGCGCTGGCGCGACAGCACACCCGCGCGCTTTCGCTTTGCCGCCAAGCTGCCGCGCGCCATCACCCATGAGGCGGCGCTCGACGTCTCCGCGAGCGAGGTGAGCGAGTTCTGCAGACTGATGACGCGGCTCGAACCCAAGCTCGGACCGCTGTTGGTCCAGCTGCCGCCGAGCCTGAGCTTCGATGCGACGCTCGCGCGTCGGCTGTTCGCACGGCTGCGGCGCGCTGGTGCTGGACAGGTGGTGCTCGAACCACGGCATCCGAGCTGGTTTTCGCCGCAGGGTGAGGAGCTCCTGATCCAACAGCGCGTGGCGCGAGCTGCCGCGGATCCAGCTCGCGGCGGCAGCTCGCTCGAGCCTGCTGGCTGCAGAGACTTCGCCTACTTTCGTTGGCACGGCTCACCGCGCATGTACTTCTCTTCGTATCCGCCCGAGGCGATCGCCGCGCTGGCGCGCCAGATCCGAACGCTCGGAGCGGCGCCTGGCGAGCCCGACGTTTATTGTTTCTTCGACAACACCGCGCTGGGGGCGGCGGCGATCAACGCACTCTCTTTGAAAGCCGAGCTGGCGGCGCGCGCGCGATAGACCCATTCGCGGACGCGCTCTGCGCCTCTCGGGCTGAGATTGTGGCGATTTGGCGCGGCTGGGATCGGCGATTCTCCAGCCCCACTCACAATTTCCTCGTCGTGGCGCGGTACGGCGCGGATAGCTATACACACGCTGCCATGGCGATCATTCGCGAGAATGGGCGCTACAGGTCCTGCGGGGACACCGCGTACCTCGGCGGTTCAGCTCTGGTTTTCTTGCTGTTCGCCGTCGGGTGCGTTTCCACCGACGAATCGTTGTTCGGTGGGGTCGACGCTCCGGATCTGCGCCCCGATGACGCGGTCGAAAGCACCGTGCAGAGCTCTGCGCCCGTGATCACGGATGCGCAAGGCCCGGCCGATGCTGCAGAGGGAGAGGAGCCCTCTCAGCAGGTGCTCCAGCTGGCTCCCGCGGCACTGCCACCTGCTCCGCCGGCACCGCCCGAGCCGCCGCCTTCCCCGCCCTTGCCGGTCGCCGATCCCTGCGGCAGTGCCGGGCTCGTGCTCTGCGACACGTTCGAGAACGAGACGAGCGGAGCATTCCCGGCGCTCGCGCCCTGGCTGCCCGAGCTATCGGGCTGCGGCACCCACCGCGTGGACGACTCGGGCGTGAGCGTATCCGGAACCAAGGCGCTGCTGGCCGTCGCCGGCGGCTACCCCGAGTGCATGCTGCATGCCGAGCTCCCGCAGCGGGACGAAGTATACGTCCGCTCCTGGGTACGGCTGGGCTCGGAACCGGAGCTCTTGCAGCATTATCTGAGCTTGATCGAGCTCGGTGCGCGCGAGACGCAGGACGATCCCGAATTGCGCGTCGGATTGCGTCCGGCGGGCGGCAGCTTGTGCGCGAGCACGCCGGGCCTCGACGTCAGCGTGAGCGGCCTCCAGAGCGGGTCCTCCACCGGCTGCTCTGGCTTCGCGATGGAACCCGAGCGCTGGTACTGCTTGCAGGCCCATGTGAAGCGCCAGGCGCGCAACCTCGACTACGAACTCTCCGTCGACGGCACCAGCGTGCTCAGCGCCAGCGACGTGCGGCTCGGCCCCAACTGGAACGACCGCAGCTGGTACCTGAAAGTTGGTCGCGCCGCCTACGGCGAAAGCGCCGCCGGCAACGTCTGGCACGACGACGTGGCAGTGAGCGAAGAGCCCTTGCCCTGCGGGCCGTGAGAGTAGGCTCGGCAACGTAAGATTCCGTCCGGCTCCAGGATGAGCCCGATCAGCGAGGCGATCGCGCTCTGCATGCCCATGCCTGGAGCAAGCGCCGAGAGGAATCCCCGCGAACCGGGCGCGAAAGAGCCCGTGATCCCCTGGAGTTCACCGGCCGCGCAGCTTGCGCGGGACTGCCGTGCGGTGCTGAAGCATTCTGAGGCCTTCGGCGGAGGGGTTCTGCGCTCGCAAATCGAAGTTCCCGCGGATCGGAAGCAATTGGGAGGGCTCGGTGCCGCCCGGCGCCGATCCCACCAGGACTCCCTGCCGTGCGACCCTTCGACCCTTCGCGGAATCGCGAACGAGGTTTCCGATGGAACTACCGCCCTTGCGCGCGCCAGGACGAGGTTTCCATTGAAACCTCAAAACCGCACGACGGAGGGGCGCCCGGCTGCGGATCGGAAGCAGCTCGAGGTTCGGCCCAAACGTGCCCGCGCCCGCACCCGAAGATGGTGTACTGACCCCCACCGAGAGCGTCTTGAATTACGCCGGGGGACCTGGCGAGCTCCGACGGAGCGGATGCCGGCGTGGCACGCCGCCGCACGGACCCTCCCCCGCTGCTGGTCTCGCTCTTTTGGCGATGAATTCGTGGGGATCTCTCAGGGTCGCCGGTATGAAGCCCCGCGCGCAGCGCCGAAGGCGCGAGCACGGACGGGGGGAATCCACTTTGCCCTTTGCGTCCGCTGACGTCCGGCGCCCGAGCGCACGTCACTGTGCTGGCTTCGCTGCACCCGGCGCGGGCTGCAGGTAGCCGCTGTCCTTCAGCCAGTCTGCCATGCGATCGGGCCAGCTGCGCACCGATACGAAGGCGGAGCGGTCGCCCATGTTGAAGGCGTGTTTGCCGCGCGCGAGGAAGTGCGCTTCGACGGGCACGTGGGCCGCATGGAGTTTGGTGAACAGCTGCAGCGTCGTCTGGTCACAACCGTACTCGTCGTCGCTGGCCACCAGCAGGAACGCAGGCGGTGCGTCGGAGGGGATGTGCTCCGGCACCTTTCCCCCGGGGTAGACCAGCAACTGAAAGTCGGGGCGTGCGTTCTCGCGGTCGATCGGGTCGGGCGCTCTGGGATCGCCGGCGCCGGGCGTGTACGCGATCTGTCCGACCAGATCGCCACCCGCGGAGAAGCCGAGCATGCCCACGCGCTGCGCGTCGATGTGCCATTGCCGCACTCGGCTGCGCACGAGGCGCAGCGCGCGCAGCGCGTCCTGGCGCGGATGCTCCATCGTGTACGGTGAGCCCTCCTGAGTGGGCAGGCGGTACTTCAGCACGAAGGCGGCGATGCCCAGCCGATTCAAAAATTCGGCGGGCTGCTTGCCCTCCGCGTTGTAGACCAGCTCGCGGTAGCCGCCGCCGGGCGCGATCACGATCGCCGCTCCCGTGGCTTTTTCGGGCGGCGGCAAGAAGACCGTGAGCGAGGGATTGTGAACGTTGCGCACCCACCAATCCTTGGCCTGCTCCGGCTCCTTGCGCCGACTCTCGAACCCGGGCGCGCCCTTTTCCCAGAGCGGGATCACCTGTGGCTGCGCGGACGTAGCAGGAGCCGCCGCCGCGGGCTCGGCGGCACCGCTGGGAACGACGCTGGCGAAGAACAGCCCGAGACACACCGCAGCCGCACGAAACACGAAGGCCATGCGTCGCGGTGTGCCTCAGTCTGTCTGCGCTGGGAAGACCCGCCTCCGGCAACAGACAACTCCCCTGGGGAAGAATGGCTATTGACTTCCCTCCCGCCGGGTGGGCGAATGTGCGCCATTGCTGACAGTTTTTTCGGAGGTAGCGATGCAAAAGCTTGGCTTCGGGTTCCGTGTTCTCGGTGTTTCGTCGCTCGGTGCGCTGTTGATGCTGGCGTGCGGCGGCTCCACGGAAAACGCCCCCGCTCCCGCGACGCCGGCTGATGCTGCCTCCGCGGCACCCCCCGCAGCGGAGAGCGCCGGCGGCAAGACGGTGGAGGTCACCTTCCAGCCCAAGAGCGGCTCGAACCTCTCCGGCAAGGCCACGCTGACCGAGACAGCGGAGGGCGTGAAGGTGGCTCTCGCGCTCGAAGGTCTCCCGCCGGGCGAGCACGGCGCTCACGTGCACGAGAAGGGCGACTGCAGCGCCGCCGACGCTTCCAGCGCGCGTGGCCACTTCCCTCCCGCGAGCACCCCCCACGCGCTGCCGACCGGCACGCCGCGCCCCCTGGCTGATCCGGGCAACACCAACCGCAGCCCCGACGGCACGGCCACGCTCG
>JAICTU010000004.1 GCA_025936205.1 Polyangiaceae bacterium
GGCATTCCGCTGGCCGCCTACTTGAAGTAGCCTGTTACTTGAAACAAGACGTCGCGTGCGTGAACTGGGACTGAAGACCGCCTTCGGCGACTCTTTGCAGATCGGCTGTGCGCTGGGGGGAACCCTGCCCGGCAGCTTGACCCCGGCAGAGGCCGAGCTCGTGACGCGGCACTTCAACGTGCTCACGCCCGAGAACTGCATGAAGCCCGGGCCGCTGCAGCCCGAGCCGGGGCGGTTCGACTTCGCAGCAGCCGACGCGCTGGTCGCGTTTGCGTCCGAGCGAGGCATGAACGTGGTGGGGCACACCTTGGTCTGGCACAACCAGACGGCCCCCTGGATGTACGCGTCCGGCATCGGCAAGGCAGAAGCCCGCGCCCAGCTGGAGCAACACATTCGCCAGGTGGTGGGCCGCTACCGCGGCAAGCTGCAGGGCTGGGACGTCGTGAATGAGGCGCTGAGCGATAGCGGCGGCTACCTGCGCGAGACGCCGTGCCTGGCCGCGCTCGGCCCCGAATACCTGGCGCTGGCATTTCGCTTCGCGCGCGAGGCGGACCCGGGCGTGGAGCTCTACTACAACGACTACGGCATCGAGCTGACCGCCAAGCGCGAGCGCACGCTGCGGCTGCTCGATCAGCTCGACGCGGCTGGCGAGCGGCCGCATGGCGTCGGGATTCAGGGCCACTGGATCCTGGATCAAGTGCCGTACGACGAGATCTGGCGCACGCTGCGCACCTTCTCGGAGCTGGGCCTCGAGGTGATGATCACCGAGCTCGACATCGACGTGGTGGTGCGTCGCAACGCCGGCGCGGACGTGAGCGAACGCGCCCATGACGCCGGTTTCGATCCCTATCTGGAGGGGTGCCCGCCGGACGTGCTGGAGCGCCAGGCGCAGCAATACGAGCGGTTGTTCGAGATCTTTCTCGCTCGCGGCGTGAGCCGCGTGAGCTTCTGGGGGCCCAATGACGGCCGCAGCTGGCTCAACACTTGGCCCGGGCCTCGTACGAACCACCCGCTGCTGTTCGATCGGCAATCGCGTCCGAAGCCGGCACTGCAGCGCGTGCTCGGTGTCGCGGAACGCTACGGCGGTAGAGTGTTCTGAAAGCGCTTGTCCCGGAGTCGTCCGACGTCCCGGACCAGCATCGCTCGCCGACGATTCGTTTGCGGCGATGCCGAGCGCGGCTCAGGCTGCGCTCTGTGCGGAGAGCCGCGCGGTGGTCGACTCGACGGCGATGGTCCGGTGCCAGTCGCCCGAGCGGGCGGTGGGGGGGGCTGCCGGCGTGACGCGCAGCGTGGGCGGCGGCTCGTCGCCGCAGACCACGCGCGGGACGGCGCGGGGCAGGAGCGACTCGCCGGCGAGGAGCGCGGCGCTCGGGACCGGGCCTGCAGAATGCAGAGTGCGCAGTACGTCTTCGATCGCCGAGTACCAGCTCAGGCAGGCTGCGTAGCGCTGGGCCTCCTCGCGCGAGATGGCCGCCACGTCATGGGGTAGCAGAGCGCCGTGTTGTTCCCAGAGCCACGAGCGCAGGCTGCCGAGCGCTTCGATCGCCAGTCGCTGCAGCCGTTGGGCGTGCGGATCGTCCATGTGCGTCAGGTCGGATGGCGAGCGACTCCGGTTGCGTGAGACGACGCGTCCTGGGGCAAATTGCATCGAGCATCACCAGGACCCGGTGGTGTCGGAGCGCGAAAAGCCTCGATTAACAGCGGCTAAAGTCCGGGAGGGTGACGCTCGCGGTTGCGAGTCGCCCTTGTCGCTCGGCCCCAGGCCGCGTAGCTTGTTCCCGATGCACTGGCAGCAGGCCACTTGGGGGGCCCGCGCAATTCTGGAGGTGTGTCTTGGCTGAGAGTGCTCGGCGTCACAGCGCGCAGCCGGACGCGGCGGTACCGCCCACACCGGCGGCGCGGATGGTGCGTGCCCAGCTCAACGCCACGGAACGGCTGGTGCAGGTCGCCCAGGAGCTGTCTCATGCGCGCGAGCTGCGAGAGATCATGGTCGTGGTGCGCGACGCCGCGCGCGAGCTGACCGGCGCGGACGGCGCCACGTTCGTGCTGCGAGACGGTGATCACTGCTTCTACGCCGAGGAGAACGCGATCAGTCCGCTGTGGAAGGGCCGGCGCTTTCCGATCCAGAGCTGCATCAGCGGCTGGACGATGCTGCACCAACAAGCCGCGGTGATCGAGGACATCTACTCCGACCCGCGCATCCCTCACGAGGCGTATCGCCCCACCTTCGTGAAGAGCCTGGCGATGGTGCCGATCCGCACCTCTGCTCCGGTCGGGGCCATCGGCAATTACTGGGCCGAGCAGCACCGCGCCAGCGAGGGTGAGGTCAAGCTGCTGAGCGCGCTGGCGGACCTGACGTCGGTGGCGCTGGAGAATGTGCAGCTGTACGGGCAGCTGCAGCAGCGCGTGCGCGAGGCGAGCGACGCCGTGCGTGCGCGTGAAGAGTTCATCTCGATCGCGGCGCACGAGCTGCGCACACCGCTGACCGCGCTCCTGCTTCAGCTGCAGCGGCTCGAAGGGTTGAGCCGGGGCCGGCCCAACGGGAGCGACGATGCGCGCGTGCCCGAGAGCGCGGGGCGCGCGGTCGCCAGCGCGCAACGGCTGGCGGCGCTCGTCGACAGTTTGCTGGATGCCTCGCAGCTCGCGGAAGAGAGCCCACAGCTGAAGGCGGAAGAGCTCGATCTGGTGCAGGTCGCGCGCGAGGTGCTGGAGCGCCTGGCGCTGGTGGCGCAGCGCGCAGGCTGTGAGTTGCTGCTACTGGGCACGCCCAGCTTGCGCGGCCGCTGGGATCGACTGCGCGTGGAGCAGGTGCTCACGCACTTGCTCTCCAACGCCTTTGCCTACGGTCGCGGCAAGCCCGTGCGGGTGACTCTGGAGACGGCGGGGGAGGTGGCGCACGTCGAGGTCAGCGATCAGGGCCCCGGCATCCCACCCGAAGTGGCGGGCAAAATCTTCGAGCGCTTCGGGCGCATCGGGCCGATCGCGAAGTCGGGCGGCCTGGGCCTCGGGCTGTATCTGGCGCGGAAGATGGTCGAAGCCCACGGTGGCAGCATCCGCTTCGAGAGCAAGCCCGAACGCGGCTGCACGTTCATCTTCGAGCTGCCGCTGCAGGGCCCCCCGAGATAGAGCCCGCCCAGACAGAGCTTACCGAGATAGAACTTACCGAGATAGAACTTACCGAGACAGAGCTTACCGAGATAGGCTCAGGACAGCTTGCGGCGCAGGTAGTTCAACACGTCGATGCGCGTGATCAGGCCCAGAAAGCGCGGGCCATCGCACACGATCGCGACCATGCCCTGCTCGAACAGGGGCAGCAGCGACTCGACCGAGGCGTTCACGGGCACCGTGGTCAGCTTTTGGCTCATGATGCTCTTCACTGGGCGCTGGAAGGCGCTCTGATCGGCGTGCAGCGCCAGCAACAGGTCCGATTCGTCGAGGATGCCGACGATCTGCTCTTGATCGAGCACGGGCAGCTGCGAGATGTCGTACAGCTTCATGCGCGAGTAGGCGACCAGCAGCCGGTCTTCGGGAGACACCGCGACCACGGAATGCTGCTCGGAGCTGCGGGCGATCACATCGCGCAGGTCCCCCTTGGGCACCCCGCGCAGGAAGCCCTGCTCGCGCATCCAGAAGTCGTTGTACATCTTCGACAGGTACTTGTTGCCGCTGTCACAGACGAACGTCACGACCCGCTTGGGCTGCGTCTGCTCCCGACAGTAGCGGAGCGCCGCAGCGAACAAGAGCCCTGTCGAGGAGCCGCCGAGGATGCCCTCTTTCTCGAGCAGGCCGCGCGCGGCCATGAAGCTCTCCTCGTCGTCGATACAGTAGCTGGTCTTCACGCGCGATAGGTCGCAGATGGGGGGCAGGAAGTCTTCGCCCACGCCCTCGACCAGCCAGGATCCCGCCGTGCCGATCTTGCCCGTGCGCACGTAGCCGTCGAGCACGGACCCGCGCGGATCCGCGAGCACCATTTCCGCGGCCGGGGCCACGCGCGCCAAGTAGCGGCTGATGCCGCTGATGGTGCCGCCCGAGCCCACGCCGCAGACCACGGCGTCGAGCCGCCCGCCCATCTGCCGGAAAATCTCGGGCCCCGTCGTCGTCTCGTGCGCGGCCGGGTTCGCTGGATTTTCGAACTGGTTGATGTAGTACCCGCCGGACTCGGCCGCGAGCCGCGCTGCCAGGTCCTGATAGTACTCGGGGTGGCCTTTGCCCACGTCCGAGCGCGTCATGCGCACCTCCGCGCCCATCGCGCGCAGGTGGAAGATCTTCTCCTGGCTCATCTTGTCCGGCATCACCAGCAGCATGCGGTAGCCCTTGCGAGCGGCGACCAGCGCGAGCCCGAGCCCGGTGTTGCCGGCGGTCGCCTCCACCAGCGTGGCGCCGGGCTTCAGGCGCCCCTGGCGCTCCGCGGCCTCGATCATGGAGAGACCGATGCGATCCTTGATCGAGCCGCCCGGGTTCTGATTTTCGAGCTTGAGGAACAGCTCGCAGGGTCCGGTGTCGGTGGAGGCGACGCGCACCAGCGGCGTGTTGCCGATCAGCGAGAGCACGTTGTCCGCGACCTGCTCTTCCATCTCAGCCAACCTCCTTTGCGGCCGCGGCGAGCGCAGCCTGCAGATCGGACCACAGGTCCTCCACGTTCTCGAGCCCCACGGAGAGCCGCACCAGGCCGTCCCCGATGCCGATCGATTCGCGCACCTGCCGTGGAATCGAGGCGTGGGTCATCAGCGCCGGGTGCTCCGCCAGGGACTCGACGCCGCCCAGGCTCTCGGCCAGCGCGAACCAGTGCAGCGACTGCAAGAAGCGCCGCGCGGCGGGCTCACCGCCGCGCAACACCAGGCTCAGCATCCCGCCCGGCGCGCGCATTTGCCGGCGCCCGAGCTGGTATTGCGGGTGCTCGGCCAGCCCGGGGTAGTGCACTCGCTCCACGCCCGGGTGTTTCAGCAGCCGCTGCGCCAGCTCCGCCGCGCTCTCGCAGTGCGCGCGCATGCGCACCGGCAGCGTCTTCAGCCCGCGCAGCAGCAGGTAGCAATCGAACGGGCTGGGCACACCGCCCATGGCGTTCTGCAGGAACTTCAGCCGCTCCGCGAGCGCCGCGTCGCGCAGCAAGAGCGCGCCACCCACCACGTCGGAGTGCCCGTTCAAATACTTGGTCGCGGAGTGCAGCACGATATCCGCGCCCAGCTCGAGCGGCTGTTGCAGCACGGGGGAAGCGAAGGTGTTGTCGACCACCAGCGGCACGCCGCGCGCGTGTGCCAGCTGCCCGAGCGCCGAGATATCGGCCAGCTTGAGCAGCGGGTTGCTCGGGGACTCGAGCCAGGCGAGCTTGGTTTCTGGTTTGAAGGCCGCGGCGAAGGCGGCCGGATCGGTGGCATCGACGAAGCTCGTCTGGATCCCGAACGGCGCCATCACCCGCGTGAACAAGCGATAGGTGCCGCCGTACACGTCGTCGCCGCAGACCACGTGCGCACCGGGCGTCAACGTCGCGAGCAGCGTGGTGGCCGCCGCGCAGCCGCTCGCGAAGGCGAAGCCGAAGCTCGCCTGCTCGAGCGCCGCCAGGCAGGCCTCCAGCGAGGCCCGGGTCGGGTTGCCGCTGCGTCCGTAGTCAAAATGGAGCGGTTTTCCAGGCTCCGGCTGCCGGAACGTGGTCGAGAGCACCAGGTTCGGCATGACTCCTCCATGCACCGGATCGGGCTCTTGCCCGGCGTGGATGGCGAGTGTCTCGAGAGCAGGTGGGGAGGGTGAACGCTCAGATCGCACAATGCCTCCAATGCAGGGTTGTCGACGGGGCTGGATCCGTCAAGCCAGCCAGAAATCTTTTCGCAGAGACGGCAGCGATCTGCACCGAAATCGTTTCCAGCTTGGGGTGCGCGCTCGCGCACATCTTCAACTGCATGCCCAAGTGGACGGACGCTTTCTGATCGGGTGTAATGCCACGACGTATGCGTAGCTGGGCAAAGTTCTCGCTGGGGCGGTTCGGGCTGGGTGCGGCGCTGCTCTGGGGAATCGGATCAGGCTGCGGCGCCAGCGGTGAGGGCAAGGAGACGGTCGTGGCAAAGCCGTCCGGGAGCTCCAGCACCGGCGCGCCCGTGCTCATGGGGAACGCCGGTAGCGGCAGTCAGAACCCGGGTGCGCCGACGTCCGAGTTCGGTGAGGGCACGGGGCTCAACGGCATCGAGCTGGGCGACCCGGTGACGATGTCGAAGGGCTGCCAGCAGGCGAGCCGCAGCTTCACGCCCAAGATCCCCACGGTGTTCCTGGTCGTGGACCGCTCCAGCAGCATGTTCGACCCGAACCCGCCGGGATCGAATACCAACAGCTGGGGGCTGCTGCGCAGCGGCGTGCTGCAGGTGGTGAGCGACCTGCAAGCGGGCGTGCGCTTTGGCTTCGGCGCGTTCTCGGGCCAAGGCAGCACGTGCCCGGATATGCCGATGACGGCGCCGGACCTCAACAACGCAGCCACGATCAGCAGCCTGTACAACTCGCTCGATCGCTCGATGTTCAAGGACACGCCCACGGTCGCGGCGCTGACCAAAGCGGCGCAGGCGCTCTGGAACGACACGACGGAGGGCGACAAGTACATCCTGTACGTGACGGATGGGGAACCCGACTATTGCGATGACGGCAATGCGCTGTGTCCGCCGGACTCCGTCGTCGGTAAGCTGCAGTCGCTGGCGCTGGGGGTCGACGAAAAGGGCGTGACGCACGCGCCGATTCACACGCTGGTGTTCGGCATCAAGTCGCCGCTGTCCTCGGTCTTGCCGGAGACGCTGCAGGCCTTTGCCAACGCCGGCGCGGGGCTGCCCGTGGCCCCGCCGCAGCGTGATCCGGCCCAGACGTACGATCCCAACGCGGTGTACGATCAATGCAACGGCGTCGCCGGCTGGGCCGCGGACTTCGCGCTGACCGGCAAGCCCGCGATGCGCGGTCAGACGATCGGCAGCTATGTCGACCCGGCGGATCCGCTGCAGCTTCCGGGCACCGCCGCGGTGTATCGCCCCGACCCCACCGATCAAGCTGCGCTCATCCAGCAGATCGGGCAGGCACTGGCCAGCGTGAAGAGCTGCGCGTTCGATCTCGCCGGCGATGGCGTGAAAGTCGATCTGATGCGCCCGGACCTGGGCACGCTCGCCAAGATCAACATCAACGGCAAGGCGGTGCCGTTCGACTCCACCAACGGCTGGCACATGGTCTCCGAGACCACGGTGCAGCTCGAGGGCGCGGCGTGCGCGGACTGGCGCGCTCCCGGCCAGACGGCGATCGACTTCGACTTCCCCTGCGACGTGATCATCCTGCGCTAGTCGGCTCCCGTCGGTCGTATGCGGCCGCGAGCAACCCCTCGATCGTGGCAATCAACTCCGCGATGCTAAAGGGTTTGCGCAAAAAGCCCTGGAACGAGCCCGGCTCGAGAGAGCTCGACTGGCGCGTAGGCTCCCGAGCGATGAAGCAGCGAGCTCTGGTAGGTGCCGGTGATCTGCTCTCCGAGCACCAGGTTCGCAAATGGCACCGAAGACGGTGCCACGATTTGACCACTCTCTGACCGACCAGGTCTTCCGGCGCGAACCCCAGCGTCTTCTCCAGGGCGCCGTGAACCGCCACCACCACGCCATCGCGGCTGAATACGATGAGGTCGAAGGTGCGCAGCGCGAGATCGCGCAATCGCGCTTCGCTCTCGCGCAGAGAAGCGCTGGCGCGTTCGCGTTCGGTCACGTCCCGTACCGCAACCACGCGCACGGAGCGTTCACCGAGCTTGCCTTGCTTGGCAAGCAGCTCGGCGCGGAAGGGGCGCGGCAGCCCGAGGGAAGCCATGGCCTCGGAGCGGGCAGGAGCGCTAGGCTCCGGGCATGATGCGAGACGCGGATTCCGTGCTGGAAACGGCTGAGGCCTGGTTGAACGCCGGGCAGCGAGTGGCGTGGGCGACGGTCGTGGGGACCTGGCGCTCTTCCTTGCGCCCCGCGGGCAGCCAGATGGTGATCGCGAGCGACGGACGGTTCGCGGGCTCCGTTTCCGGGGGCTGCGTGGAGGGAGCCGTGATCGAAGCAGCGGGCGCCTTGCTCTCGGGTGGGCCGCCTACCACCCTGGCGTATGGTGTGAGCAGCGAGAGCGCCTGGGAGGTAGGTCTGCCGTGCGGCGGCAAGATCGAGATCTTTCTGGCGGAGTTGCAGCGCCCGATGCTGGAGCGCCTGCTCGCTGCGCGGCGCAGCCGCAGCACGCTCGCCTGTCTGACCGATCTGAGCAGCCGAACTCAGGAGCTCTGGCAACCCGGCGCTGCCAGCCCGCTGATCGCCGGCGACGAGCAGCTGCTCGCGCGCGTCGCTGAAGCCTTCCACGCGGAACAGAGCGAGCTGATCGAGCTCGACGGGCGCCGCGTGTTCGCGGGGCTGGTAGCGTCGCCGCTGCGACTGGTGATGGTCGGCGCGGTGCATCTTTCGCAGGTGCTCGCGCAGCTGGCAGAGCCGTTCGGCTTCGAGTTGATCGTGGTCGACCCGCGTACGGCGTTTGCGACGCCCGAGCGCTTTCCGAGCGCGCGCTTGTTGCATGACTGGCCCGACGCGGCGCTCGCTGCGATCGGTCTCGATCGGCGCACGGCCGTGGTCGTCCTGTCTCACGATGCAAAGATCGACGAGCCCGCGCTCTCCGCGGCCTTGCGCGGCGAATGCTTCTACGTCGGAGCTCTCGGCAGCCGTCGCACGCAAGAGGCTCGTCGCCGCCGGCTCGCGGATGAGGGCGTCAGCGCTGCAGCACTCGATCGCCTGCATGGGCCCATCGGTCTCGACATTGGCGCTCTGACCACACCCGAGATCGCCGTGTCGATCTTGGCCGAGTTGGTCCAGGTGCGTCGCGCGGCTGCTTCAACCTCCTTGACGTCGGTACTGCCCGTTTGACGTAAAGGAAAGCAAACTTGTCATCAGTGCCGAGTCAACGAAGGAAGAGCTCAACGAGATCGCCAGCTCCGAGCCGAGGAAACGAGCAGCACTGCTTGAATCACTCGCAAAATGCAGCGCGACGCATGCTCACGTTTTGACACGTTTTGTGCATGCACCTATTCTGCCCCACCCGTGCTCATGGGCGGGATCGAGGAGAGATGGTCGATGCTGGCGAGAGTGGAGGCTTCGGGTCGGCGCAGCAGTTGCAGCGCCTGCTCGCTGCGCGCGATTACATCGCCGATGACGCGTTGAGCGTCAGCCTGTTTCTCGCCTGCAAACTGGGGCGTCCGCTCTTGCTCGAGGGCGCACCGGGCGTCGGCAAGACCGAGCTCGCCAAAGTGATGAGTCTCGTGCTCGGCACGGACCTGATCCGGTTGCAGTGCTATGAGGGGCTCGATCTCGCGCAGGCCGCTTACGAGTGGAACTATCCGCGCCAGCTGCTGGAGATTCAGGCACGGGGCGCCTCCGGCAGCCCGAGCCGAGTAGCGGACTTGTTTACGGAGCCGTATCTGCTGCGCCGCCCGCTGCTCGCCGCCATCGACCCGGCACGTACCAGCGCGCCCGTGCTGCTGATCGACGAGCTGGACCGCGCCGACGAGGAGTTCGAGAGCTTCCTGCTCGAGCTGCTCTCCGATTTCCAGATCACCATCCCGGAGCTCGGCACCCTGCGGGCAGTGCATCGGCCGCTGGTCTTGCTCACCTCCAACCGCACGCGCGAGGTGCACGACGCGCTGAAGCGCCGCTGCCTGTATCACTGGATCGACTATCCGAGCGTGGAGCAGGAGCTTTCGATTCTGCAGCGCAAGGTACCAGGGCTCGACGAGCGACTCGGCCGGCAGCTGGCCGAGTTCGTGCAGCGCGTACGCCGCGTCGATCTGTACAAGCTGCCGGGCGTGGCCGAGAGCATCGACTGGGCCGAAGCGTTGCGCGAGCTGGGCGCGGAGCGCCTCGACGCCGAGCAGCTGAATGTGACCGTGGGCTGCTTTCTCAAGCATCAGGACGACGTGGAACGCCTGCGTGGCGGGCTCGGCGCCGAGTTGCTCGAAGCCGTGGGCGCGAGCTGAGCGACGAGGGGAGAGCGAGGGAGGCAAGATGTCCGGTGCGCCCGCTCTCGGTCCTCTGGCAACTCTCGTTCGCTTCGGGCGCGAGCTGCGCCTGGCGGGCCTGGCCGTGAGCGTGGATCAGCTCGAGGCTTGCGCTCGCGCTTTTGAATGGCTCGACTGCACCTCGCGCGCCGATGTGTACCACGCGGCGCGCGCCACGCTGCTGAGCCGGCGCGAGGATGTGCCGCTGTTCGAGCGGCTCTTTGCGTCGTTCTGGCTGGGCCGGACCGAAAGCGCCGCGGCCAGGGCCCCGCTGGCCCCGCGCCATCCACGCGGCGAGCGGCCCGCGCTGGCCACGCTGCTCGCGCAGCGCGCGCAGCTGGGCGACCCGGAGCTGGAGGTGCGCGATCGCTCGCACAGCGCCAGCGAGGACGAGTTCCTGCGGCACAAGGATTTTGCGGCGCTGAGCCCCGAGGAGCTGCGCGAGATCGAGCGCCTGCTCGGGCAGCAGCGCTGGCGTTTCGCGACGCGCGTGACACGCCGGCGCCGCAGCGACCGCAAGGGGCGGGAGCTCGACCTGCGCCGGGTCGCCGGGCGCGCGGCGCGGGCGGGTGGCGTGTTGCTGCAGTTGCCGCGGCGCACGCCGCGCATCAAGCAGCGCCCGCTCGTGATCCTGGCCGACGTCAGCGGCTCGATGGAGCTCTACACGCGCGTGCTGCTGCAGTTCTTTCACGCGCTGCGCCAGGAGTTCGTGGAGGTCGAGAGCTTCGTGTTCGCCACGCGCATCACGCGCATCACGCACGAGCTGTCGTTGCGCAACGTCGACCGCGCGCTGGAGCAGGTCTCGGCGAGTGTTCTGGATTTTGCGAGCGGCACCCGCATCGGTCAGAGCCTGCACGAGTTCAATCGGCTGTGGGCGGGGCGCGTGCTCGGGCGGGGCGCTGTGGTGATTGTGGTGAGCGACGGCTGGGAGCGCGCCGGCGCGGAAGTGTTGCAGAAGGAGATGCGCATCTTGAGGGAGCGTTGTCAGCGTTTGATCTGGCTCAATCCACGCCTCGGTCAGCCGAGCTACGAGCCGCGCGTGGCGGGGATCGCGGCGGCGTTGCCGTTCGTGGACGATTTCCTGAGCTGCCACAACTTGCAGTCGCTCGGTGCGCTGTCCGATCACCTGGCGCAGCTGCCGAAGCGGCGTGGGCGCGCGCGTTCCTTTCTGGCCCCTTTGCGCGAGGAGCTGAGCACATGAAGCTGGAAGGCAACTACTCGTTCGAGGCGCCCCTCGAGACCGTCTGGCAGGGTTTGTTTGATCCGGAGGTGCTGGCTCGCACCTTGCCCGGCTGCGACAAGCTGGAGCGCCAGGGGGATCAGTTTCTGGGCGAGATCAACGTCAAGATGGGCCCGGTACAGGGCAAGTTCCAGGGCAAGGTCGACATCCAGAACGTCAAGGATGGCGAGAGCTACACCATGGTGGTGGACGGCCGCGGGCCCGCAGGCTTCGCCAAGGCCACGGCCAACATCCGGGTGAAGGGCGAGGGGGCGACGACGCGCCTCGACTACGACAGCGACGTGCAGGTGGGCGGCCGCATCGCCAGCGTCGGTCAGCGCCTGCTCGATGCTTCCTCGCGCGCGATCGTGAAGCAGAGCCTGGAGAGCCTCCACGAGCAGCTCAAGGCACTCGCCGCGCGCAGCGCACCAGCGCCCGCCGCGGCGCCCGTGGCCGTACCGGTGGCGGCAGCCATACCCGTGACAGCCGCGGCACCCGTCGCAGCTGCCGTTGCCGTCGCCGCAGCAGTTCCCGCTGCAGTGCCAGCTCCCGCAGCAGTACCGGCCCCCGCGCCCCTACCGACTGCTCCGAGCCAAGCCGCCTTCGCAATGGGCGTGGCCAAAGAGATCGGAAAGGACTTTGTCACTCCCAAAAACATCCTGATCGCGCTGATCGGGATCGCGCTCCTCGGCTTCCTCATCTCCCGCCTCGCCGGCGGCTGACTCCCGATTCCTGACCCCTTCTGCAAGGAGAACTCATGATTCCCGCGTCGTTCGACTATCACGCGCCGCGCACGCTCGATGAGGCGATCGCGCTCTTGCGTCAGAACGAAGGGGCCAAGGTGCTGGCTGGCGGCCAGAGCCTGATCCCCGCCATGCGCTTCCGGCTCACGCAGCCGGAGGTGTTGGTGGACATCAACGGCCTCTCGCAGCTCGACTACATCAAGCAACAGGGCGGTTATCTCGCCATCGGGGCGATGACGCGCGAGGCGGCGCTCGAGGAAGCTACCCTGATCCACCAGAGCTACCCGCTCTTGCTCGACACCGCCAAGGTGGTGGCAGATCCGCTGGTGCGCCAGCGCGCGACCGTGGGCGGCAATCTGGCGCACGCCGATCCCGCCAATGACCATCCCGCCACCATGCTGGCCTACGGGGCGTCCGTGGTGGCGCGCGGCCCCAACGGCGAGCGCGTGATCGGCATCGACCAGTTCTTCACGGGCCTGTTCGAGAGCGCGCTCGCCGCCAACGAGATCCTGACGGAGATCCGCGTTCCGGCGCCAGGCCCAGGCGCCGGCGGCGCTTACCTGAAGATCGAGCGCAAGGTGGGCGACTACGCCGTGACGGGGGTCGCCGTGCAGCTGACGCTCTCCGGCAACGTGTGCAAGAGCATTCGCATCGGCCTCACCAACGTGAATCCCACACCGATGCGGGCGCAGGGCGCCGAGCAGCGCCTGACCGGGCAAGCGCTGACCGACGAGGCGTTGGAGGCAGCCGGGCAGCTCGCCGCGAGTGAGTGCAGCCCGTCCGCGGATCTGCGCGGTTCGGAGGAGTACAAGCGCGACCTGACGCGCGTGGTGTTGAAGCGAGCGGTGCGCCTGGCGCAGAGCCGAGTGAAAGGAAGCAACTGATGAGCCAGCACGAGATCAGCCTGACGGTCAACGGGGCGGCGGTGAAGAAGACGGTCGAGGCTCGCACGCTGCTCGTCCATTTCATCCGCGAGAACCTGGAGCTCACGGGCACGCACATCGGTTGTGACACCACGAGCTGCGGCGCGTGTACGGTCGTGCTCAACGGCAAGCCGGTGAAGAGCTGCACGGTGTTTGCCGTGCAAGCCAACGGCGCCACGCTGCAGACGATCGAGGGGGTGGCGCCGGACGGCAAGCTGCACCCGGTGCAGGAAGGCTTCTGGGAGAAGCACGGGCTGCAATGCGGCTATTGCACGCCCGGCATGATCATGACCGCCAAGAGCCTGCTGGAGAAGAACAAGAAGCCGACGGAGCAGGAGATCCGCGAAGGCATCTCCGGCAACATCTGCCGCTGCACTGGTTACAACAAGATCGTGGAGGCGATTCAGTACGCCGCCGCCAAGCTCGAGGAGGCTCGCTGAATATGCCGCATCTACAAGACCGTAGCGAAAAGCTGATTGCAAAGGTGCCGGAAGCGCCCGTGCGCGTGGAGACCACCGACGAGGTGGTGGCCAAGACGCCGGCCAAGGTTTGCGGCATGGGCCACCGCATGAAGCGCAAGGAAGACCCGCGCTTCATCCAGGGCAAGGGCCGCTACGTCGACGACGTGAAGCTGCCCGGCATGCTCTACATGGACATCGTGCGCAGCCCGTACGCGCACGCCAAGATCCTGAAGATCGATAGCAGCGAGGCGCTGAAGATCCCGGGTGTGGTGGCGGTGATCACCGGCCAGGACCTGAAGACGGCCGGCAACCTGCACTACATGCCCACCTTGATGAGCGACACGCAGCCGGTGCTGCCGATCGACAAGGTGCTGTACTACGCGCAGGAGGTGTGCGCGGTGATCGCGACCGACCGCTACATCGCCGCCGACGCCTGCGAAAAGGTGATGGTCGATTATGAGCCGCTACAGCCGGTGGTCGATCCGCACGAGGCGCTGAAGGACCAGATCCTGGTGCGCGAGGACAAGGAGAAGAAGACCAACCACGTCTGGCACTGGAGCGCGGGCGACAAGGCCGCGACCGATGCGGTGTTCGCCAAGGCCGCGCACGTGGTGAAGGAGAAGATCTACATCCCGCGCATCCACGTCTGCTCGATCGAGACCTGCGGCATGGTCGCGAGCTGGGACAAGGCGCGCGAGCACATGCAGATCTACATGACCTCGCAGGCGCCGCACGCGCACCGCACGGTGTTCGCGCTGGTGAGCGGGCTGCCCGAGCACAAGATCCAGATCATCTCGCCGGACATCGGTGGCGGCTTCGGCGGCAAGGTGCCGGTGTATCCGGGTTACGTCGTGTGCGCGGTGGCCAGCCTGGTCACCGGCAAGCCGATCAAGTGGATCGAAGATCGCAGCGAGAACCTGCAGGCCGACAGCTTCGCTCGTGACTACCACATCGAGGCCGAGCTCGCGGCGGACGAAAGCGGCAAGCTCACGGGGCTGCGCGTGAAGACCATTTCCGACTGCGGGGTGGCGGATGCGGCCGCGAACCCGTCGAAGTTCCCGGCCGGCCTGTACAGCATCTGCACCGGCTCGTACCCGCTCGTCGCCGCCGACATCCAGGTGGACGGCGTGTACACGAACAAGCCACCGGGCGGCGTGGCCTACCGCTGCTCGTTCCGCGTGACCGAGGCCGTGCACATGATCGAGCGCATGGTCGACATCATGGCGCACGATCTGAAGCGAGATCCTGCGGAGTTCCGGCTCGCCAACTTCATCCGCGCCGACCAGTTTCCGTACAAGTCGTGCACCGGCTGGGTCTACGACAGCGGCAACTACGCGGCCGCGCTGGACAAGGCGATGAAGATGATCGACTACGCCGGGCTGCGCAAGGAGCAGGCGGAGAAGCGCGCCAAGGGCCAGCTGATGGGCATTGGTATCTCCAGCTTCACCGAAGTGGTGGGCGCCGGGCCCGCCGCCGACTTCGACATCCTGGGCATCAAGATGTTCGATTCGGCTGAGATCCGCATCCACCCCACCGGCAAGGCGATCGCGCGCCTGGGCACCAAGAGCCAGGGTCAGGGCCACGAGACCACCTACGCACAGATCATCGCGGAAGAGCTGGGCCTGCCTGCGGCCGATGTGCAAGTGGAGGAGGGCGACACGGATACCGCGCCCTACGGCCTCGGCACCTATGCCAGCCGCTCCACGCCCACCTCGGGCGCGGCCGCGGCCATGGCGGCGCGGAAGATTCGCGCCAAGGCCAAGAAGATCGCTGCCTACTTGCTGGAGGTCGGTGAAGGCGATCTGGAGTGGAACATCGACCGCTTCCAGGTCAAGGGCTCGCCCGATCAGGCCAAGACGATTCAAGAGATCGCCTTCGCCGCGTACACCAACCACCCTCCGGACCTGGAGGCGGGGCTGGAAGCCACCGACTATTACAACCCGCCGAACCTGACCTTCCCCTTCGGCAGCTACATCTGCGTGGTGGACATCGACAGCGGCACGGGTGCGATCCATGTCCGGCGCTTCGTGGCGGTCGACGACTGCGGCAACATCATCAATCCGCTGATCGTCGAGGGGCAGATCGAGGGCGGCCTCACCATGGGCCTCGCTCCGGCGCTGTTCGAGGAGATCGTCTACGACGAGAACGGCCAGAACCTGACCGGCACGATGGCGGACTACTTGCTGCCCACGGCGATGGAATCGCCGAAGTGGGAGCTGGGTAAGACCATCACGCCTTCGCCGCACCATCCCTTCGGGGCCAAGGGCGTGGGCGAGTCGCCCACCGTCGGCGCGCCGCCTGCGATCGCCAACGCGATCGTGGACGCGCTCTGGCACCTGGGGGTACGCCACCTCGACATCCCCATCACCCCGCACAAGGTCTGGAAGGCCCTGCGGGAGCACGGAGTGCGCGACTGACGGTCCGAGCACCCCTCCAGCCATCACCCGCGCAGCCCGTGTCCCACGCGGTTGCGCCGGGTGCCGGCCAGGATCTGCCGGCTCCTCCGGCAGATCCATTGCTCACGGCAGCACAGCTGACGCGCGAGGGGGTGGCCTTCGTGCTGATGACGGTGGTGCGCGCGGTGGCGCCTACCTCCGCCAAGCCCGGCGACAAGGCGATCCTGACCGAGCGCGGCGATTGGATCGGCTGGATCGGAGGCAGCTGCGCCGAGCCCTCCGCGCGGCGCGCCGCGCGCGCCGCCTTTGGCGACGGGCAGTGCCGGCTCATTCATATGACCAAAGACGAGGCGCATCTCGCGCGCCCCGGCGTCGAGCTGGCCGCCATGTCCTGCTACAGCGGCGGCAGTCTGGAGATCTACGTGGAGCCGCATCTGCACCAACGCGCGCTGGTCGTGTTTGGCCACTCGCCGGCGGCCGAGGCCCTGTGCCGGCTGGGCCGTGCCATGGACTACCGGGTCACGCACGTCGACCTGCGCCAGGGCGCGGACACGGCACAGGTCGGGCCGGCCTCCGCCGTGCGCCGGCTCGCGGATTTGCCGGAGCCCCTGGGCGCGTCGACGTACGTGGTCGTGTCGAGCCACGGCCATTTCGAGGTCGAGGCGCTGGAGTGGGCACTCCGGCGCGATCTAGCCTACGTGGGGCTGGTGATCAGCCGCCGGCGCTGGCCCGACGTGCTGGCGCGTCTGGAGCAGCGTGGCCTCCGGGAGCAGGCAGCGCGAGTGCATGCACCGGCGGGGTTGGAGCTGGGTGCCGCGCGGCCCGAGGAAGTGGCGCTGAGCGTGCTGGCGCAGATCGTGGCGGAGCGGCGCGGCGGAGGTGTGGCGCAGCCAGCGGCCGCCGCCGCCGCAGCGAAGACGGAGCAGCGAGCGCAGGTCGGCGCGCCTGCAGCGAGTTGTTGCAGCGTGCCCGTAGCCACGGCGGAACCGGGCTGCTGTGGTGCGCCAGTGCCGGTCGTGCCCAACACCCAGCCACGCTTTGCAGCCATCGTGCTGGCGGCAGGTCTGTCCCGTCGCATGGGCTCACCCAACAAGCTGCTGTTGTCGCTCGATGGGGAGCCGCTGATCGTGCGCACCGTGCGCACCGTGCTGTACACCGGCTTCGATCAGATCGTGGTCGTGCTCGGGCACCAGGCGGAGTTGGTCGAACGCGCCCTGCAGCCGCTGGGCGTGCGCAGCGTGCTGAACCCCGACTTCGCGAGGGGGCAGGTGAGCTCGGTGCGTGCGGGGCTCGCGGCGCTCGTGCCGCCGATCGACGCGGTCATGATCTGCCTGGGCGATCAGCCCCTGCTCGAGGTCTCGGATCTCGGGGCGCTGAAGCGCGCCTTCCGGGAGCGCCCGCACGGTTCGATCGTGGTGCCCACGCTGGGCGAGAGCCGCGGCAACCCCGTGGTCGTCGACTGGAGCAGCGCCGAACAGACGCTGCGGCGCGGCGAAAATTACGGCTGCCGCAACTTCCTCGACGAGCACCCCGAGCGCGTGTACCGCTGGCCAGCGCCCAACGGGCGCTTCCTGCGCGACGTCGATCTGCCTGCCGACTATCAGGCTCTGCTCGAGCGAGCGCGCCCATGAAATTCGCTCGGGTGCCGCTCAACCGTGCGCAGGGCCACATCCTCGGTCACAACGTCTCGCGCGAGGGGCGCCGGGTACTGAAAAAGGGCCGGCGCGTGGGCGAGGCCGAGCTGGCCGAGATCCGCGCTGCCGGGCTCGACAGCGTGTACGTCGCGGAGCTGGAGGCGTCGGACGTCGAGGAAGACGTGGCCGCCGAGCGCATCGGGATGGCTCTCGCCGAGAGCTCGGGCTTGAGGCTGGTGCCGGCGTATGGCGGCCGCGCCTCGCTGGCGGCTCCGGCTCGGGGTGTGCTCTCGATCCGCAGCGAGCGCTTGCTGGAGCTGAACCTGATCGCCGGCGTGACGCTGGCCACGCCCGCCAATCACCAGCTGCTCGGCGAGGGCGAAGCGGCGGGTACGCTCAAGATCATCCCGTTTGCGCTCTCCGCCGTGTCGCTGGAGGCCGCGCTGGCGCTGGCCGGGCAGGGGGTGCTCGCGTTTCGGGCGCTGCAGCCGCGCCGTGTGGCCATCCTGGTGAGCGGCTCCTCCGGGCGGCGCGAGCGCTTGCTGGAGAGCTTCCGGCGCCCTCTCGAGCTGCGCCTGGCCGAGCTCGGCTCCACACAGGTGAGCGTCGACTATGTGTCCTTCGATCACGAGCCGGAGCGCCAGATGGCGGCCGCGCTGGAGCGGCAGGCCAGTGCCGGCAGCGAGCTCGTGATCGTGGTGGGAGAGACGGCGACCATGGATGCCGACGACCTGATCCCGCAGGCGATCCGCCGCGCGGGCGGTCAAGTGAGCGTGGTCGGCGCGCCGGTGTTTCCGGGCAATTTGCTGCTGCTCGGGTATCGCGAGCAGCTGGCCATCCTGGGGGCGCCCGGTTGCGCGCGCAGCCGAGCCCCCAATGTCATCGACTTGCTGTTGCCGCGCTTGCTGAGCGGGGAGCGGCCTGGGCCGCGCGAGGTCGCCGAGCTGGGGCTGGGCGGGCTGCTCGAGCGGGGCCGGCCGCATCCGGGCGGAGAAGGTGATGGCTGAGCGCGCGTCCGCGCTGGACGTCGAGCTGTTGCGCGCGCAGTTCCCGGCGCTGAGCCAGCTGGTCCACGGGCAACCGCTGGTTTATCTCGACAACGCGGCCACGGTCCAGAAGCCCGGCTGCGTGCTGGATGAGTTGCTGCGCTGCTACACCGAGGGCTGCGCCAACGTGAACCGAGGCGCGCACACGCTGGGCGAGCGCGCGACCGAAGGCTACGAGCGCGCGCGCCGCACGGTGCAGCGCTTGCTGCATGCGCCGAGCAGCGAGGAGCTGGTGTTCACGAGCGGCTGCACGGCGGCGATCAACCTGGTCGCGCAGGGCTGGGGCGATCGGCACGTGGGTCCGGGGGACGAAGTGATCGTCACCGGGCTCGAGCACCATTCGAACCTGTTGCCCTGGCGGGAGCTGTGCAGGCGCAGGGGCGCGCGGCTGCGCAGCGTGCCGATCGACGAGCAGGGCGCGCTCGATCTCGAGGCCTACGCGCGGCTGCTCGGGCCGCGCACGCGGCTGGTGGCGGTGGCGCACGTCTCCAACGTGCTCGGCACGCTGACGCCGCTGCGCGAGCTGGCGCGGCTGGCTCATGGCGCCGGTGCGCGGCTCTTGGTGGACGGCGCGCAGGCCGTGGCGCGCACGGCCGTGGACGTGCAGGCGCTCGGCTGCGACTTCTACGCGTTCTCGGGGCACAAGGTGTACGCGCCGTTCGGCATCGGAGTCTTGTGGGGACGCCGCGAGCTGCTGGAGAACATGGACCCCTTGTTCACCGGCGGCGGGATGGTGGAGGAGCTGTCGGAGGAGCACGCGAGCTACCGCCCCGTGCCCGCCCGGCTCGAGGCGGGCACGCCCAATGTCAGCGGCGCGCTCGGCCTGGGCCGCGCCATCGAGTGGTTGGAGCAGATCGGGCTGGAGCGTGTCGAGGCGCACGAACGTGAGCTGCTGCGCCATGCGCGGGCGGTGCTCGCCGACCTGCCCGGCGTGCGTCTGCTCGGCGGCGCGGAGCCGGCGCTGGGCGTCGTTTCGTTCGTGCTCGACGGTGTGCACGCGCACGACCTCAGCACGGTCCTCGATCACGCCGGGATCGCGGTGCGCGCGGGCCACCACTGCGCCCAGCCGGTGATGCAGCGCTTCGGGGTGCCGGCAGCACTGCGCGCGTCGTTTGCCGTGTACAATACGCGGGCGGAGATCGACGCGCTGGTCGCCGGCCTGCAGCGCGCGAGAGAGGTATTCGCCGCATGAGGGCGATTGCGCAGCCCGCCCGCTCGCTGTATCAGATGGGCCGGCATGCTGGTCCGTGGAGCGACGCTCGCGCTGGTCTCGTGGGCGGTGCTGCTGGCAGCGTGCAACGACGAGGGCGCGCGTGCCTGCACGACCAAGGTCACGGCGGACGTCTGCGAGACGCCGGCCAACCTGCGCACGGACGGGGTGGCGCCGGTGGTGTGGGTGTCGGAGCCCGAGCTGGAACTGTCGCCCGAGCCACTCGTCGACGGGCGCTATCTACTCCTGCAGCGAGCCCTGGATTGTGGCGCCGACTTTGTGACCCCTCCCGAGACGCTGCGCCTGCAGAGCCTGGTGGAGGTCAGAGGCTGCGTGCTGCGAGTCACCTCGATCAGCGAGGAAGGGGCGGAGCCTCGAGTGAGCGTATCCACCTTCAACTACGGGGCGGACGGGGTGCTGGAGCTGACCGACGCCTGCTCGGCGGAAGCGAGCGAGGCGGTTCCGACCCGCTACGGCTTCGACGGGTCGACGCTGCAGCTCCCCGTCAGCGTCGAGCTGCCCGGGGCCGGGGGCAGCTCTCACGCCTGCAGCGGGTTCGACAGCTACGCGCTCTAGCGGGCGAGCTCGCGCCTCATGGAGGCGCGGCATGAGCGATCTGACCCAGCTCTATCAGGAGCAGATCCTCGAGCACCATCGCTCGCCGCGCAACGCGGGGCGCCTGGCTGATCCCACGCACTCGTCAGAGGCTCACAACCCGCTCTGTGGCGACCGCGTGCGGCTGACGCTGCGCGTGGGGGCGCTGCCCGATGCGGCGCTGGGCGTGCTGGAGGCGCGCTGCGACGCTCAGGGCTGCGCGCTGTGCCGCGCCTCGGGGTCGATGTTGACGGAGCTCGTGGCGGGCCAAAGCGTCGCTCGAGTGTCGCGCTGGCTGGCGCGTTTCATCGAGCTGGCGAGCGGGGCGCCCGGCGCGGAAACCGCACAGGATGCGGCCCTGCTCGGCGCTGTCGCGCCGTTGCTGGAGGTGCGGAAATTCCCGAGCCGTCGCCGTTGCATCACGCTGAGCTGGGAGGCCTTGCGAACAGCGCTCGCGACGGAGCCGTCTGCGCCCGGAGCTGCGACGCCCGGCTAGTAGGAGAAACCCGAAGTCCGCGCCGGGTTTCTCCAAATGTAGAGGAACTACCGAGGTACTAGCCTGGGCCCGCATCCGGTGCCGGGGGCGCGGGCCGTGGCGGACGGGGCGCGCGCGGGCGACGCGGACGCTCGGGGCCGCCGAACAGATCGTCGTCCTCGAGGATCTCCTGCGGCCAGCTCCAGAGTGCCGCGTCGTCCCCTTCCGCCTGGCGCATGGCCCGGAAGGCGCCGCGCGGCAGCTGGTTGCCGTCGCTGATTTCGCTGCCGTCGGCGCGCAGCGCGACCCAGATGGGGCGCCGGTGTGGTCGAGCCTCGTAGTACAGCACCATGTACTGCGGCGCCTTGCGCGGGCTCGCCCAGAGGCTGAAGGCGTAGGCTTCGTCGTGTTTGTAGAAGCCGTCGAGCGCGGCCCGTGCCGCGTCCAGGGGCGGGCCGTCCACGCTGCCGTCGCTGTCGATCTGCACGCTTCTTTGCGACTGCTTCAGTCCTGCGCTCACGCCGCGCAGCAGCGCCCGATGGGCGGAGCGAGGCGAGCGTTCGGTGCGCAAGCGCACGCGCTCGCGAGTGGCATAGGACACCACCGGATCGCGGCGCGAGATCACCTTGCCGAGCGCGGCGCCCGTGGAGAGCAAGCCCGCGAGCAGCAGCAGGGTCAAGCGCCCGCGCCGGAAGCTCGAATGGTACCAGACCACGGTGGTCGCGATCGGCATGAGCAGCGCCAGCACCAGCAGCGTCTCGATCACCAGCGACGCGAGCACGAAGGGCAAATAGTCGATGAGCCGCAGCTCGGGCGCCCAGTCGCGAAAGTACTGCCACACCAGCGAGGCGAGGAGCAGCACCACACTCGCGAGTGTGTAGCTGCGAAACACCAGGAACTCGCGCCGCGCGGGGCGCGAGAACAGCCAATAGGGAAACAGCAGCGGATAGAAGACGTAGTAGGCGAAGGGGCGAGGGGGTTGTTCGGCGTAGAAAGATTCGAACTCCAGCGCTTGCGAGATCACGAGGTCCACCGCGCGCCAGCGCCGGGCGAGCCGGTGCGCAGCCTCGCTCGACACGAACACCAGCAGCGCCAGGGCGACGTCGATCAGCGCGCCGCGCACCGGAAAGAGTTGCGCGACCACCACGATCGCGAAGGGGGCCACCGCGAAGAAGGCCAGCCGAAACACGAAGTCCGCGAGCGAGACAGGGGAGGTGAACAGGGTGGAGCGCTTCGCGGCCATGGAGCTCGATGCGGCGGATGTCGGTGCGGCGCCCCGCGGTTTCCGGCTTTTTGCTGAGGGGTGGACGGGTGGGACAGCTCGGCCGGGCAGGGGTGTGCTGCCCCCGCCGAGCATGCTAGATTACCCTATAGGTACTCTTGTTACTCGAGGACGACCTGAAAGCGGAACCGGTCCCGACAACGATTCAGCGCGGGGACACGCCGGATACCCCGCAGCCAGCCCTACCGCCCGGAGAGACGTCGCACCAGCAGGGCAGCGGGGCCGCGCACCACAAAGGCGGCGGGGATCGGCACCACGACAGCGCGCCCAAGAGTTCGCACCGCGGGCCAAAACATCCAGAAAGCGGCGAGGGCATGACGGGCCTCGTCCTTTCCGGCGGCGGGACCCGGGGCGCCTACGAGGTGGGCATCATTTCCGGGATGCTCGAAGCGCTCGGCGGGAGCCACGCCCCGAACCCGTTTCACATCGCCGCAGGCGCTTCCGTGGGCGCGATCAACGCCACCTTCGTCGCGGCCAACGCGCATGCCCCGGGGCTCAATCTGGACAGCCTGATCAGCTCCTGGACGGGCATGGACTTCTCACGGGTCTTCAGCCCGCAGTTGCTCTCCTTCTTCCGGCAGCTATTTCGGGGTACGTCGCCGCCCGAGCGGGACGAGCAGCAGCTCGGCACCTCGCTGCTCAATCCGGCGCCGCTCGAGGCATTGGTGCAGGAGACGATCGACTTCGAGCGGCTGCACGAGAACCTGCATGGCGGAGTGCTCAAGGGCTTGTTCATCGCCGCGCTGCAGGTGGCCACGGGTAAGACCACCATCTTTTCCGAGCTCGCACCGGGCATGATTTACCGGCATTCCAAGGACCCGCGTCGTGCGGCCGCGCTGGAGCCCGTCACGCTCGACCATGTGCTCGCCTCCACCGCCATCCCGCTGCTGTTTCCTGCTCGGCGTGTGGGCAACGAGTTCTATTGCGACGGTGGCCTGAGGTTGAATACACCGATCGCGCCGGTGATTCGCGCGGGGGCCGAGCGCCTGGTGATCGTCTCGACCACCTACGTGGACCGCCAGAGCTTGCCGCCTTCACCGGCGACGCTGGCCACCTATCCGTCGCTGGCATTCTTGACGGGCAAGGTGCTCAATGCGCTGCTCGTCGATCCGCTGGCGTACGACCTGCAAATCCTGGCGCGCATCAATGATCTGGTTGATATCCACCAGCGCGGCCTGCAGCCTCAGATTGGGCGCGACCTACAGCAGCGCATGATCCGCCGCCGTGGCGCTTCGTATCGGCATATCGAAACCCTGGTGTTCGTGCCCTCTCAGGACATCGCCCGCCTCGCGGCGCAGTATCTGAAGGACAATCTCCGGCGCTTCGATATCGGCCTGGTGGCTCGTCGCCTGCTGCGAAGCGCGGCCGAGGAAGGCAACGCTGACTGGGCTACCTACCTGCTGTTTGATGGTGGCTTTGCCCAGCAGGTGATCGAGCTCGGGCGTCGAGATGCGCTGCGCCGGCGCGACGAGATCAGAGCCTTCTGCCACGCCTGATCCAGCGCTCGGGGATGCGGGGTGTCCCCGCAGAAGCTGCGTCACGCATCCCACTCTGGCCTACAGATTGGATCGGCACTTGCCGATGCCAGGAGTCTGCTAGGCTTTGCGTTGGTGCCGACCAAGCAAGAAAGCAACTGGGAAGATCGTCGCCGGCACGTTCGTGTGCGTCCCGCGGGCGATTATGACATCCGTGTCGAGATCGTCGAAGGGGCGGTGTTCTCCAAGGTACAGGTCGTCGACCTGAGCCTCGGCGGCGTGGGTATCTTGATCGAACCGCCCGTGGACGGCTACGCGCTGCACGCGGCATTGGAGCTGCGCATCAGCACGCCCGAAGCGGAGCCGGTGCGCGTCTCCGCGCTGGTGCGTCACCGCGCTCGCGGCGTGTGTGGTGCAGAGTTCCAGGGCTTGAGCGAGGCAGCGCTCGCGGCGTTGCGCCGCGCCGTCTCCGAGTTGCTCGAGCGCGGCAACTTGGCCTGAGCTGAGGCGTCAGCGGCGGCGGCCTGCCGCCGCGAGCCGGCTCTCCAGCCCTTGGCGCCAGGCGGTGAGCGATCCGTCCGCCCACCACGACTGAACGCGATCGGCGATCGCGCGGAGCCGGCGCTCTTCTTCCGCGCCCAGATAGGGCTGGGTGAGCCCGGCATGATCCAGAAGCTCATCTACCGCCGCCAGGATCACGCGCGTCGTCTGGGGGCGCTGCTCAGTTCCACCTGCTGTCTCCAGCAGTACCTCGGCCAGATCGAGCACGGAGGCATGGTCGACCGTCGCCGTCGAATCGTCCTCGAACGGTTCGTCCGAAGGTTTGCGAGCCATGCGCTGGGTTTCCACCTGGCGCCGCGGCTCGGGCTCGTTGGCACGTGCCTCTTCGATCACTTCCATGTGATCGCTGCCGATGCGGATCTCGTCGCCCTTGGCCAGCTGCCGGCGCCGCGTGACGCGCTCGCCGTTGACCCAGGTGCCGTTCTTGCTGCCGAGCTCGATCAACGTCAGGGCCGCGCCGGAGCGCTCCAGCACGCAGTGCTCTCGCGACGCCAGCCGGCTGTTGAGAACGATCACACATCGCCGCGAACGGCCCACGAGGGTCTGACGTTGCGTCAGCGAGTATTCTTGACCGTCGTACCTAATCTTGAGCTCGCCCACAAATCGGTACTCGACTCTAGAACGCCTGCGCGGCCGAGCGCGAGGAGGGGATGAGAGACTCGGGACGCTCCGCCGGCTGTCGCACTCGGGGTTGCCGGGGGCACCGGCAAAATACGGGCGAGAGGCATCGCCTCGAGACTCGCGTCATGAAGATAGAAACGGAAGATTTGCGCCTTCTCACTAGCGCTGACTCCACTCTCTCGTGGTGGCCGGGTGGAGGTGGGGTGGGAAGGGCATTTCTGAGCGAATCAGCTGAGCGAAGCAGTGCCGTGGTTCGGCCACAAGGTCAAAATGCGCAGGCCTGGATGGTGTCACTCCGATGGGAGGTCCCCCTCATGGCCCGGGCTTTCTCGAAGATTTTTGAACAAAGCAGGACGGACCTCAAGGGATTTCTGCGGCTTCATGGCTCGCGCCCCAGCCCCGCCAGGCGGTGATAGCGCGAGGCGTGGAACAAAAGCGGCTCTCCCGGGTGCGGCAACGCCAGATGGATGCTGCCGACGCAGAGCACGTGATCGCCCACGTCGTGAGCCGCTTCCAGCTGGCAATCGAGATGTAGCACGGCGCCCTCGAGCAGCGGGCTGCGCGCACCGGGAGCGGCAGACAACGGTACGCCCTGAAAACGCACGCGCTCGTCCGGTTTGGATGCGAAGCGTTCGCTGAGCCGCGCCTGCGCGGTCGAAAGCACGCTGACCCCAAACAAGCGTGTCGAGAGGATCACCGGCAAGGTTGCCGATTGCCGATCGAGACATACTCCGATCAGAGGAGGAACCAGTGAGACACTGAAGAATGCCGACACCGTCAGCCCCACGGGTTCCGTCGAGAACGAGGTCACCACGCTCACACCGCTCGGCCACTGCCGGAGCGCGCTGCGAAACTGATCGGGTGAAACGCTCATCCGTCTCGCTTAGAGACCTTTCGTCTGGCAAGCAAGCCTGCTGCCAAGACTGCCGGGAGATCCCTCAGCGGTTGCGGTAACGCCCGGCTTCCGCGATCGGTCCCGCCTCGGAGCCGCGCAGACGCACCGTCCAGTACACTTGAGCGCTGGATGCCGATGCCGGAAAGGCGACCTGGCGTGCTACCGACAGCACGCATTGATTGACGAGCTCGCTGGTGAACGTCGACTTGCCGAGCGTGACGTTCGCGACGCTTCCGTCAGGGCCAACCAACCAACCGACCGTGACCGCGCCATCGCGGCTCGGGGAGTTGCCGAGGGTCTGACAGGCCCCGAAAGCGGGCTCCTGAGCCCGCACGGCAGCCGCCACGTGGCTCGGGCTGAGCCAGGGCAGGACCGGGCCGCTCTGCGCGCGAGAAGCACGCGTCGGCACAGCGGGCGTGGCTGCCTGAGCTGCGTGTTCTGAATCGGAGGGGGATGGCTCGGCGCCTTCGAGGCTGGCTTCGTTGGAGCTGGTGCTCGCTTCGGGTGCGTGCGCCGGAGTGCGCCCGCTCGAACACCCGAGCGCGAGCAGCACCGGCGCGATGCCTACACACGCCCACTGTGCGTTACTTCGCTGCATTCGTTTGATGATCAAATCCCCCCGGCACCTGTACGGATCGCGAAGCCCATGCATGAGAGCTCGAGCTTCCGCTTCAGCGTGGGGCTTGCTGTTTCATGTGCCCCTGCGGAACGAGCGCCGATGTGAGTTCCTGGCGCGCACGAACACCGCGAACCTGATCGACACAGTCGCCGCGCGCGACATGTCGGCGGCGCGCGGCGCGCCGCGCTGAGCCCCGCAACTGGGGCGGTCCCGGTCTGCCCCGGCCGAGCGCGCCGCTTTTCGCGTCAGACCGGAATTGCGCCGAGCGAGCCCGGCGCGCCAGGGATGGCGCGCGCAACAGAGCTGGCCGTCTGTGTGATTCACCCCTCGGCGCACACATTTTCGGCAGGCGACCCCTGCTGCGTCTGCTAGGGTCCGCCCGCATTTTTCGGGCGCAAAGCTGCGCTCGGGCAAGGAATGACGATGATCTCTGTCAACGAAGTCTCGATGAACTTCGGTGCTCGCGTGCTATTTGACGGGGTGACGGTGACCTTCAACGCGGGCGAGCGCTACGGTCTCACCGGCCCCAACGGCGCGGGAAAATCCACGTTCATGAAGATCCTGGCGCGCGAGCTCGAGCCCATGTCGGGCAGTGTGCAGCTCCCGCGCCGCTTCGGGATCTTGCGCCAGGATCACACCGCATACGATCGCTATCGTGTGATCGACGTGGTGATGATGGGCAACCAGGCGTTGTGGAAGGCCCTGGCCGAGAAGGAGCAGCTGCTCGCCAAGGGAGACGCGCTCACGGATGACGACGGTGTGCGGCTCGGCGATCTCGAGGGCGTGATCGCGGAGGAGGATGGCTACACCGCTGAAACACAAGCCGAGAGCCTGCTGGAAGGCCTGGGGATCACGGCCCAGTATCACACCGAGCCGCTGAGCGTGCTGCAGGGTGGCGACAAGGTGCGCGTGCTGCTGGCCCAGGCGCTGTTCGGAAACCCCGAGGCGCTGCTGCTCGACGAGCCTACCAACGCGCTCGACATCGCCAGCATCCGCTGGCTGGAGGGCTTCCTTCAGGACTTCCCAGGGGCGCTGGTGGTGATCAGCCACGATCGCCACTTCCTGAACGAGGTCTGCACCAAGATCGCCGACATCGATTACGAGACCATCATCGTCTACAACGGCAACTACGACGACATGGTCGGCGCCAAGGCGGAGGCGCGTTCGTCATTGGAGCTCGCCAACGAGGCGCGCAAGAAGCGCATCGATCAGCTGCAGGAGTTCGTGCAGCGCTTCCGCGCAGGCTCGCGCGCGAGCCAGGTCAAGAGCCGCGAAAAGCAGCTGGGGCGCGAGAACAAGCTGCTCAACGATCTCAAGCGCTCGAATATCGCGCGCCCTTTCATCCGCTTCGAGATCAAGCGTCCGAGCGGCAAGCAGGTGCTGAACGTCGAGGGCTTGGCCAAGCGCTTCGGTGAGACCAAGATCGTCGAAGGCTTCAATCTGTCCGTCTTTCGCGGAGATCGCATCGCCCTGGTCGGGCGCAACGGCATCGGCAAGACGTCGCTGCTGCGGTTGCTCAAGGGCGAGCTGAAGCCCGACGAGGGCAAGGCGGAGTGGGGCTACGAGGCGTCCATCGGTTATCTTCCGCAGGACCACGCGGAGCTGATCGAGAAGTCGAACCAGACCGCGCACCAGTGGCTCTGGACCTGGAACGACGGCAGCATCGATGAGGAGAACGTGCGCGCGCTCTTCGGGCGCCTGCTGTTCACCAAGGAGGAGCCGCTCAAGCCGACGAAGGTGCTCTCCGGTGGTGAGACGGTGCGTCTGCTGCTCGCGCGCCTGATGCTGATCAAGCCCAATGTCCTGTTGCTCGACGAGCCCACCAACCACCTCGACCTGGAGGCGATCCGCTCGCTCACGGAAGCGCTCGCCCGCTATGAGGGCACGGCGCTGTTCGTGACGCACGATCGCCAGATGGTGTCGCAGGTCGCCACCCGCGTGCTCGAGCTTTCAGAAGCCGGCGTGACGGAGCTCAGCCCAGAACAGTTCCACGAAGGGCAGTTCTTGCTGGGGGCGGCGCGTTACCAGCGCGCAGCCAACTAGCGTCATCGCCCATTGCCAGGCGCCCCGAGGTGCGGGGCGCCCCCGCAACGACGGTGCTGCTCGGCGCGTCGTCTGCCGCTAGCCGGACCTGCGAGGCTGGCGCGCGCGCAGCGTCTGCCTTGCAGATGCAGAGCACGCGCGCCCCGTGCTGCAGCCGCAGCTCATACTGGCCTGCGCCGAAACGCTCGGACAGCCAGGCCACGGTCGGGCAGAGGGGAGTACGCCCCGCCTCTGACCAGACACTGCCCTGAATCTTTTTCAGAACGAGAACGAAATGGTCTGCGCTAGCAGACGCAGCACCAGCGGCAGCTCGAGAAGTCATCATGATCGGAGTGCGGGGAGGCCCCGCAGAAATCGCGGGGTGCGGGGGAGGCCCCCGCCGAGCGTAGTTGTGAGCGAGCGCAACCGTCGGGCTTCCAAACGCTCGACGCGCCGCGCTCGTGACCGTCTGGGGAAAGACGGCGAGGGGTGATCGCATTTTCAGACCGCACGCGCCGGCGTCAAGAGGATCACGCGGGTGCGTGCTCTTTGATCTTCAAGAACCGGAGCTGCGGGTAGTCTTTTTCGGTACGTTCGAGGTGCCAGGCGTTTCTGGCGAGGAACACGGTGGCTCCCGTATGGTCATCGGCCAGGCTCGCGCGCTGCTCTTCACGGAAGCGCTTGAGCTCGCGCGGATCCTCCGCTTCGACCCAGCGCGCCGTGTAGAGCTGGGTGCCCTCGAAGCGCACCGGCACGTCGTATTCGGTGCGCACGCGGTCTGCCAGCACATCGAACTGCAGCGAGCCCACGACGCCGACCACCCAGGTGGAACCGAGATGGGTCTTGAACACCGACGCCGCGCCTTCTTCCGCGAGCTGGAGCAAGGCATTGCCGAGGTGTTTCGCTCGGATCGGGTCCTCCGGACGGACCGTCTGCAACAACTCCGGGGCGAAGCTGGGTAAGCCCGCGAAGTGCAGGTTTTCGCCCTCCGTCAGGGTGTCACCCACGCGCAGCTTGCCGTGGTTGGGAATGCCGATGATGTCCCCTGACCACGCCTCTTCCGCGAGCTCGCGATCTTGCGCCAGGAAGAGCAGCGGGTTGTGCACCCGCAGGGTCGCACCCGTGCGCACATGCAACAGCTTCATGCCGCGTTGGAAATGTCCCGAGCACAGCCGCAGAAACGCCACGCGGTCTCGATGCTTGGGATCCATGTTTGCCTGGATCTTGAACACGAACCCGGTCACCGGAGTTTCGTCGGGCGCCACGGTGCGCTCGCTGGCGGTGTGCGGGCGCGGACTGGGTGAGATCTCGCCCAGTCCGCCGAGCAATTCACGCACGCCGAAGTTCGAGAGTGCACTACCGAAGAACACAGGCGTCATGTGCCCCTGGCGGTACGCCTCCAGGTTGAAGGGCGGGCACAGCCCGCGCGCCATCTCGACCTCTTGCCGGAGCTCCGCCAGCAGGTCGCTCGGGACGTGCTGCTCCAGGGCGGGGTCGTTCAGCCCGTTCATGGTGATGCCCTGCGCGAGCGAGCCATCTTTCGCTCGGTTCAGCAGCAGCAACTGGTCGGTCCAGAGGTGATAGCAACCCAGGAAGCGGTTGCCACGCCCGATCGGCCAGGTCGCGGGAGTGACCTCCAGCGCCAGGGTCTGCTCGATTTCATCGAGCAGATCGAAAGTGTCGCGGCCTTCGCGATCCAGCTTGTTCACGAAGGTGATGATGGGCACGTCGCGCAAGCGGCAGACCTCGAACAGCTTGCGGGTCTGCGCCTCGATGCCGCGCGCCACGTCGATCACCATCACCGCCGAGTCGACCGCCGACAAGGTGCGATACGTATCCTCGCTGAAGTCCTCGTGGCCCGGCGTGTCGAGCAGGTTGAAGGTGCGGCCGTCGTAGTCGAACGTCATCGCCGAGACGGTCACCGAGATGCCGCGCTCGCGCTCCACCTTCATCCAGTCGGAGCGCGCCCGGCGCTGATCTCCGCGTGCCTTGACCGCGCCGGCGAGCTGGATCGCCCCGCCGAACAGCAGCAGCTTCTCCGTCAGCGTGGTCTTGCCGGCATCCGGGTGAGAGATGATGGCAAAAGTGCGGCGCTTTTCGATTTCGGAGGGCACGGCTTCAAAACTGGGAGCGAGCTTGCTGGGGCAAACGCCCTCCTAGTACCTCGTGCCGCTGGACGCGATGAGAATTTCGCCGCGCCGGCGCTGAAGGCTCGAAAATTCCTGCGTCCTCGGCGCTGCGCAGCACGTGCCTGCCGATGTTACTGCCGCCGGCCCTTGAACGAGTAGCTGAGGCTCCCGTCGAGCTCTTCTTCGGCCAGGGCCACGCTCAGCGTACCTTCGGCCTCCATGCTCAAGCGATCGCCGCTGAGCAGCACTGTGCCGGAGGTGAGCTCGGCGTTGATGGCGCCTTCACCCTCGGCGGTGAAGCAGGGCTGACCGCCGTCGAGCTGAGCGGAATTATCCTGGATCTCGGCGGTGAGCTCGCACAGATCGCTGCCGTTCTCGCTGTTGATCAGCACGACGCGCAGCTGGGTCGGCGACGCGCTCTCGATGCGGATGCGCGCCTTGTCGTCCAGCTCCTGCCGCTCCGGCATGCCCGAGATACGGAAGATCGCGACGTCTTTGCCGGCGAACAGGCCCGCAAAATTCGCAGCTCCCGCGCCGGCGCGCTTGGCCGCGTCGCTCGCGGGTTCGTCGGCCTCCTCGGGTTCGCTCGAGTCCGGTGTGTCACTGGCCTCCGCGCGCGCGACAGGCGGCGAGCTGGGCGCGGGAGCGGCGTGCCCCACGGCGGATCGCCGGAGCGGATGCGCAGCCTTGGGTTCCGCCGCCAGCGCCTGCTGCTCCGCCACCGCGAGCGGTCCCAGGCCGAGCGGGGTGCTGCTGGCCTTCGGGGCACAACCCGAGCCAGCTGCGGCCGCGAAAGCCAGCGCCAGCAGCGACGAAGCGGGATTCTGCACGAGCCGCATGTTCATTGGCGATCTGAACCCAGCAGCCAAGAGCGTCAAGCGGCTCGGTGGCCGGCGACGCGTCGAAGGGCAGGGCTCAGAGCAAGCGACCGGGGTGATACTTGGCGGCTTCCGGGCAGCGCTCGAGCCAGCGCTCCACTTGCGCGACGAAGTGGGCAACCTGGGCCTGCGCAGCGCCCGACAGCGACAGCGGGGCCCCGAGCATTTGTTCGAGCTGCGCCGCGGAGAGCGGCAGCGCCGGGTCCGCGCCCAGACGCGCGATCAGATCGTTGTCCGCGACGCGCCCGTTGCGCAGATCGTCGGCGACCTGGATCGCATGCTTCTGGATCAGCGCGTGCGCGCGCTCGCGCCCGAGACCGGCGCGCGTCGCCGCCGTCAGCAGCTTGGTCACGCTCAAGAACGGTAGGTAGCGCGAGAGCTCGCGGGCGATGCTGGCCGGGAATGCGCCGAAGTCGTCGAGCACGTGCAGCAAGGTCTCGAACAAGCCGTCCAGCGCGAAGAAAGCGTCGGGCAGGGCCACGCGCCGCACCACTGAGCAGCTCACATCGCCCTCATTCCACTGGTCGCCGCTCAATGCGAGCAGCATACCGGCGTAGCCCCCCAGGATGGCCGTGAGCCCGTTGATGCGCTCGCAGGAGCGCGCATTCATCTTGTGTGGCATCGCCGAGGAGCCGACCTGGCCCTGGCGGAAGCCCTCTGTGACCAGCTCCTGCCCCGCCATCAGGCGTAGCGTCTTGGCGAGGCTGGACGGGCCGGAGGCGAGCTCGCGCAGGGTGTTGACCACCTGCAGGTCGAGCGAGCGCGGATACACCTGTCCCACGCTGTTCAAGCACTGCTTGAAGCCGAGGTGTTGGGCCACGCGCTGCTCCAGCTCCGCCAGCTTGTCGAAGTCCCCGTTCAGCACATCCAGCTGGTCCTGCTGGGTGCCGACCGGGCCCTTCAAGCCGCGCAGCGGATACTCGTCGATCAGGTGCTCCAGCGCCTGCAGGCCGAGCAGCAGCTCCTCACCGGCGTTGGCGAAGCGCTTGCCCAGCGTCGTCACCTGGGCGGGCACGTTGTGCGAGCGCCCTACGATCGGCACGTCGGCGAACTGCGTGGCCAGGCTGCCCAGGCGCGCCAGGCTGGCGACCGCCTGCGTGCGGATCGAGAGCAGCGCGTTCCGGATCTGCAGCTGCTCGACGTTCTCGGTCAGATCGCGCGAGGTCATCCCGCGGTGGATGTGCTCGAAGCCCGCCAGCTCGCAGAACTCTTCGATGCGCGCTTTCACGTCGTGGCGGGTGCGCTCCTCGCGTGCCTCGATCGAGCGCAGGTCGATCTGGCCGATCACGCGCTGATACGCCTCGATCGCGTCTGCCGGGATGGATACGCCCAGATCCCGTTGCGCTTTCAGCACCGCGATCCACAGCTGGCGCTCCAGCAGGATCTTGTGCTCGGCGGACCACAGCTGTTGCATGCCGGCGCTCGCGTAGCGCGCAGCCAGGACGTTCGGGATGGGAGAGGGGGAGGCCATGTTTCTCGATGGGGCTTTGCGCGCTCGGCGCGCGGCGTCAACTAGCGGAAGTCCGCGCCACAATCCAGCGCCAGAGTCCGCGCGGGTGGGGCATCCGGGGATTGCGGCTGGGTTGAAAGCGGCCTTGGGCGTTGACAGATCGCGGGATCTCGCGGAATGAAAAGCCATGTTTCGCCTCTGGACCCCGGTGATCCGGCGCTGGTTTTCGAGCGTGGCGTTCGCGCTGGCGGTGTGCGCTCTGGGCACCTGCCACGAGCGCCAGGCGGAAAATGCCCCTGAAGCGAAGCCGCGGCCGAGTGCGAGCTTGCCGGAGCAGATGCCCGATCTGCGGGGAGGCCCGGCAGCACCGGCACCCGCCTCCCAGGACTCGTCGCTCGGCTCACCGGCGGCCCCCACCGCGCCCACGCCGGCGCCGGTCCCGGCGCCGCCCCCGATCGCGGCCCTGGGCCCCAATTCCAAGACCGAGGACGAGCGCAATTCCATCAGCGTGTTCGAGGCGGTGGCACCCTCCACCGTGTTCGTTACCAACAAGCGCGCGGTGATCGACCCCTTCCGGCGCGCCGTGGAGGAAGTGCCGGCGGGCACCGGCTCCGGCTTCATCTGGGACAACAAGGGGCACGTGGTGACGAACCATCACGTGGTGCAGGGCGCGCAATCGCTCTCGGTGACGCTCTATGATCACCGCACCTTTGACGCGAAGGTGGTCGGTACGGATTCGCGCAAGGACATCGCGGTGGTGCTGTTGCAGGATGCACCGAACAACCTGCGGCCGATCCGGGTCGAGAAAGGGCTCGATCTGGCCGTCGGTCAGAAGACGCTGGCCATCGGCAATCCCTTCGGTCTCGACCAGACGCTGACCACCGGCATCGTGAGCGCGCTCGGGCGCAGCGTACCCGGCGACCACGGGGTCACCATCCGCGACATGGTGCAGACCGATGCCGCGATCAATCCGGGCAACTCGGGCGGACCGCTGCTCGACTCCAGCGGCCGCTTGATCGGCATGAACACCATGATTTTCAGCCGCAGTGGGTCGTCCGCGGGCATCGGCTTCGCGGTGCCTGTCAGCTCGATCGCTCGCGTGGTGCCGCAGATCATCAAGGGCGGCAAGTCCGAGCAGATCGGCATCGGCGTGGTGATCGACCCCGACCAGCGCCTGGAGCGCAACTACCACATTCGCGGCGTGCTGGTGCTGCGGGTGGCGGAAGATGGGCCCGCTGCCAAGGCCGGCCTGCGCGGCACGGCGATGAGCCGAGGCGGTGTTTCCTTTGGCGATATCATCGTCGGGATCGATTCCGAGCCGGTCAACGACTATGACGACCTGTACACGATCCTCGATCGGCACCAGCCGAACGACAAGGTCAAGCTGACCGTCGTCCGTGGCGATCAGAAGCTGCAGATCCCGATCACGCTGACGTTGCTGCCGTGAAGGCGCACGCGCTGAAAGCGAGGCGGAAATGAAGCTAGTTCTCGAAGGCGGCGGCGCACGCGCTGCGTATTCGGCGGGGCTGGTCCATGCGCTGGCGAACGCCGGAGTGCGTCCGCGCGTGGTGATCGGCTGCTCGTCGGGCTCGATCAACGCGGCGTTCTTTGCCTCCGGCCAGACCCAGACCGTGTGCGACCTGTGGGCGAACTACGTGCCCGGCAAGCACTTCATCAGCTGGCGCCGGCACTTCACGCCCTTCGCGGAGCCGGGCCTGGCCATCGATGACATGCTCGATCGGGTGATCGTCGGGGGCGGCTTGCTGGACGCGGCCGCGGCCACGCGCGGCAATCCGGCTCTGTACGTCGCCGCCACCGACCTCGCGACAGGCCGCGGCGTGCTCGCGCAACCGACGCGCCACAACGTGATCGAGTGGCTGCGCGCCTCGCTGGCGCTGCCGGTCGGCTACAACCGCATCGTGAGCATCGAGGGCCGTAGCTACGTCGATGGCGGCGTGGCCATGCCCGTGCCCTTTGACGAGCCCATCACCACTCCCTGCCCGGAGCCGACGGTGGTGGTGCTCACGCGCAAGATGGACACCGCCAAGGCTCCGCCCAACTGGTGGGAGCGCGCCTTCATCTGGTCCAGCGTGCCGCGCGCGGCGCGGGCCGCCACCTTGCGCCAGCACGAGCTACACAACGCGGTCATGGCCCGCCTGCGCGCAGCCGTGGCGCGCAAGGAGGTCATGCTCGTGAATCCGCCGGACGATCTCACGCTGCGCCGCTTCACGCGCGACGCCACCAGCCTGCGCGCCGGCATCGAGCTAGGCAAGCGCGTCGGCGCGGAATTGGCCCGCACATTGCTCCAAGCCGTACCCGCGGAAGCGGTCCAGGGGTCCAGGGGTCCAGGGATCCAGGAAAGAGCGGACCAGAGGGATCAAGGGGCCTAGCAGGGTGATGCCCGGAGCGGCCGAGCACCGACCAGGCGGTGCAGCTCCATGCACCCGGGGGGCTCTGCGGCATCGAGCTGAGGTTTCCATGGAAACCTCAACTGCGCCTCGATGCACCCATGCCGCCGATGCCCCGCTGCGCGCGAAATTGGCGGGGGTCTTTCGGGCCCCCGATCCTTTGATCGCTCGACCCGTCTCAGTCGCACAGCCCTTGCAGCCGCTCGACAATGGAGTCACTGAGCTCCTCCAGCACGTCGAGGTCCGTCTGACGGAAGGCGTGGTCATAGCGGCCCAGCTCGATCAGGCCGCGTGTTTCACCAAAGGTCACCGGCACCACCGCCACGCCGGAGACGCGCGGATGTGCGACGGTACTCAAGCGACGCGCGCTGCAGCGCGCCCAGTCGTCTTGATCGGGTGAACCGAGCAGCGCGTCGTCGCCATGAGCGACGAGCCGGGCGTCGTCGTTCCAGGGCACCACTTCTCCGAGGTTCTGGCGCAGGCCGGGGCCGTGCACGCAGGAGGTGACCAGGCCGATGTGCGGCGGCAGCGGGCGGTGCACCACGCCCACGCTGGCCCGCGTGGTCTGCACGGCGATCTCGAGCGCCTTCTGCAGTAGCTTTTCTCCCTGCTGGATGCCCGCCAGGGCCCCGGGGTCCACGCTCGGGCCGCGCAATGCCTGCGCGACGGGCTCGATCGTGGGGTTCTTCTGCTGGGAGAATTGCCAGCGCCGCAGCGAGCGAATCTCGCGGATGTTGTTCTGCTGGCGCCAGTTGGACCAGGCGTATTGCGCCACGAAACAGTCGCGGCTCACCCGGCCGTGAGCGATACCGCGCAGGAGCAGGTTGGTGTTGACGGGACCGACCACCTTGCTGCCGTTGGTCACGTACCAATCGTTGCCGCGAGCGCCGCGCGTCGCTCGGGCTTTGGTGATTCGATCCGATAGGTTGGACATCGAAACGGTTCTCCTGCGGGGCGCCCCGACCTGGGCGCGGGCAGGCCGCGGGGGCGACCTTTGCTCAATTGTTCCCGAAGCGCCGCGAAGCGGCCAAACATTGGGATATTCGTGTGGATCGACTTATCAAAGGCGTTCCCGCTCCGAGCGCTTCCGTCTAGATTCGCCGCCCTCCCGCGCATGACCTCGAGCGCCTCCCTATCCAAAGTGGCCGATCCCCAGCGGGGCGGGCCGAGCAGTGAACGGCTCTCGGTGCTGGATCGCGTGCTCAGCGTGGTCGCCGACGTGCGGCCCGGTGAAGGGCTGACCGCGCTCGGGCTCGCCACCGCGCTGTTCCTGCTGTTGATGGCCTACTACATCATCAAGCCGGTGCGCGAGGCGCTGATCCTGCAGCACCCCGCTGGGGCGGAATACAAGAGCTGGATGGGGGCGGGCATCGCGCTCTTATTGCTGGCGGTCGTGCCGGCGTATTCGAAGCTCGCCGACCGCTTGCCGCGCAACCGTCTGGTCTCGGGCGTGACGCTGTTCTTCGCGTCTCATCTGCTGTTCTTCTACTGGGCCAGCACCACGCCGGGGATCCGTTCTTCGCTCTGGTTGGGGCTAGGATTTTTCCTGTGGGTTGGCGTGTTCAACATGCTGCTCGTGGCGCAGCTCTGGGCCTTCGCCAACGACGTCTACAGCCAGGAGCAGGGCCAGCGCCTGTTCGCGATCGTGGGCGTGGGGGCTTCGATCGGCGCCATCGCCGGCGGTGCGGTCAAGAACGCGCTCGGTAGCGTGTTCGACACCTTCCAGATGCTGCTGGTGAGCGCTCTGGCCCTGGGTGGAGTGGCGCTGATCGTGCAACTCGTCCACCGGCGGGAGCTTGCAGCAGCCGCCCGCCGCCCCGCCCGGCGTGCAGCCGAGACTGTCCAGGCTGCGCTCCAGGGCGGCGGCGCCTTCAGCATGCTGCGGCAGCACCGTTATCTCGGCTTGATCGCGGCCTTCTCGCTGGTCTTCACGCTGGTGAACACCAACGGGGAGTACCTGCTGGGCAAACTGATCAAGGCAGACGCGAGCGAGCAGATCGCGGCCGGTGTGCTGGCTCCCGAGCAGATCGCGGACTTCATCGCCGGCAAGTACAATCAATTCTTCGAGTGGATGAACGGTATCGGGCTGGTGTTGCAGCTGCTCGTGGTCTCGCGCCTGATCAAGCGCGTCGGGTCGGCGCCGTCGTTCTTCATCCTGCCGTTGATCTCGCTGAGCAGCGCGCTTGCCGTCGCCTTTGCGCCCGTGCTGGGCGTGATCTTCGTGGGCAAGCTGCTGGAGAACTCGACCGACTACACCCTGAACAACACCCTGCGGCAGATGCTCTGGCTGCCCACCACGCGCGAGATGAAGTACAAGGCCAAGCAAGCCGTGGACACCTTCTTCGTGCGCATGGGAGACGTGGCGTCCGGCGCCTGGGTGGCCCTGGCCATCTCCGGGCTCGGCCTCGGTGTGCGGGGCTTTGCGCTCGGCAATGTCGTCCTGGTCGGCATCTGGCTGTGGTTGGCGCTGGCGATCGTGCGCGCGCAGAGCCGGGTCTCTTTCGGAGAGGCTGGAGCTGGCACGAACCCGATCGAGGCGCCTGCCGAAGGGACTGCAACCACATGAAGGCGACGTCCTCCCGACGACCAGCGCGCCTGGTCTTGCTGGCAGCGCTCGGGGTGTTGATCCTGGGCGGCGCCTGGCGCTTGCGCCGCTGGTACAAGAACCGCCCGCTGCCCGTGCCGCTCGCGGCGGACTTTCGGCTCGGCTACAACCTGGACTTTCCCGGCGACTGGACCAACCTGCCGCCCTTCATCGATCAGTTCAAGAACGCGCGGTCGCTGTACGGCGCATGTCCCGAGGCGGACGCCGAGTGCGACCAGACCGCTCACCTGGATCTTGACGAGCACGGTTGGGTGCGCAGCTTGCGCTACCGCGACGACCCGGAGCGGGCCTACGCCTTCGTCGAGGTGATCTTCAACACCAGCAAGCAGCGCTCGGACATCGGCAAGCCCTTCATCGTCAGCTGGGAGGGCGAGGGCGAGGTCGAGGTGTACGGAGCGCCCGACGCCACGCGCGACGGGCAGGCGCGCCGCATCAGCTTTCATCTCCCGAAAGACACAGCCATCCTGCGGCTGCGCAAGATCGATCCGGGGCGCAGCGGAGACTACCTGCGCAACGTGCGCATCTTTCGCGCCGACCAGGAGCAAGAGCTCGCCGCGGGCAAGCTCTTCAATCCCGAGTTGCTCAAGTATCTGGCTCCGTTCAAGAGCCTGCGCTTCATGGACTGGATGCAGTCGAACGCGCCGGGGCGTTGCAACGGCGGCGATCATGACGGAGAGGCCTGCTACGCGGTCAGCAACGAGAGCTGCGAGGGCGGCCGCTGCGTGATGCCGGGCAAGTGGCAAGAGCGCCCGACGGCAGACCAGGCCATCTTGTTCAGTTCCGGGCAGTTCCTGGACAACCACGATCCCGGGTGGGGGCCCAAGGTCGGAGGGTATCCGGTGGAAGTCATGGTGGAGCTCGCCAATCAGGCGCACGCTTCGCCGCATTTCAACATCCCCGCGGACTACGACGACGCGTACGTGCAGAAGTTCGCCGAGTACGTGCGAGACCACCTCGCGCCGGAGCTCCCGGTCGCGGTCGAGTACTCCAACGAGGTCTGGAACTGGTCGTTCCCCCAAGCGAACTACGCCAAGGAGCGAGCCGCGCAGCTCTGGCCCGGCGAGGGTACAGGCTGGGTGCAATACGCCGCGCTGCGCACTCACAACCTGTGCCGCATCTTCCATGGAGTTTTCACCGGCCAAGAGCAGCGGCTGCGCTGCCTGATCTCACCGCAGACCGGCTGGCGTGGGCTGGCGGACGACGTGCTGGATTGCCCGGCCTGGATTCAGGCGCACCCCGAGGACGAGTCCTGCACGAAGTACGTCGATGCCATCAACATCACCGGCTATTTTTCTGGCTGCCTGCAAGACCATCCGGAGGTCATCAGCCGCTGGCTCGCCGAGGGCCAAGACGCGGCACTGAGCAAGGGATTCACGCAGCTCGAGCACGGCGGGCTGATCCCGGAGTGTGACGGCGAGAAGATCGACAATCTCGACTACACCATCGACAACTACCGCTACTTCGCGCAGCTCGCAGTGCGGCGCGGGCTGCAGCTCGAGGTGTATGAAGGGGGTACGCACTTCGAGTACCCCGGCGACGATGCCCAGGTGAAACAGTTCCTGGTCGACCTGACGCGCGACTCGCGCATGCACGACCTCTATCTGCGCAACTTCGACAGCTTCCGTCGCGCGGGCGGGCGCACCTTCAACGTCTGGGGCTGGGTGGCGCCCAACGACCCCTGGGCGAACGCGCCGAGCCTCGTCGATCTCGACCACCCCAAGTATCGCGCCATTCGCGAGTTCTCAGCAGCGCCTCACTGATTCGCCTGGCGGCGCCGGCGCAGCCAGATCAGCCCGAGCCCGATGGCGGCGATCGGAACAGCGAAGGCGGGCCAGCCGAGGCCCGGATCGGGCGCAGGAGCCTTCACCTTCTGCTGGGCGCGCAGACTGCGCGTTTCGGTGTAGCTCGGAGGCTCCGAGTCCAAGTCTTCTTCTGTGTGCGGAGCGGGTACCGTCGCAGTGACCGCGATGGCCGCGGTCGCCGCGATGGGCTGCCGGGGAGGCTCCGGAGCAGGGACCGCCGCATGACGATTGCTGAGCACGGTCACGCCGTGCTCATCGAACGAGAGCAGCCGCCGCTTGTAGCCTTCGACCGTCGGCGACTCTTCGCTCGGCGCTTCCGCCATCTGCGGCGCCAGGTTGGCCGGAGCCGGATGCGGCCGCTCCGCGAGGGCGGGGTGCCTGCGGTTCCTCTCGCGCAGCCAGCCCTGCAAGTTCTCGGGCAGGCGCTGCTGGGGCGTCAGAGTCTTCGGGAACCCGCTGTTCGCCGTGGGCTCTGCTTCCGCGTTGGGGTCCGTGGCCGTGGTGGTGTGCGCTTCGTTGTCCGGCGCCGGCCCGGCGTCGGAGCTCTGAGCGCGCGCAGGACCACCCGCCGCCGAGACGCCGAGCGGAACCGCGAGGCCGAGCAGCAGAGCGAGCAGACCTCCTCTATTGCTCAGCGTGTTGCTGGTCGTGAACCTCATGCGGTCATACCGAGCGCTCCGGGTGTCCGGGTGATCCGGGACCCCAAGCGACAGGCTTACGCCAGACTGCGCGATTGTCCAGCCGGCGCTCCGAGCTAGTGTCGAATTGCCAGCGCCGGCGGGGCAGCGGGGGCGGTGCCATTTTCTGCGGCCTGCCCTTTTTCGTCAGCGAATGTGGCGATCCACGCCAGCGGAGCGTTCCAGTTGATGGCAACTTCATTGACCGACCAGGCATCGACGTTGTCGATGTAGCAGCGCTGGGGCGGGCAGCCTTTCAAGCGGTTGGACGTCGGATCCTGCAGTCGCGAATTGGGGCCGCCGGCGAGCACGCCCGGCGGCGGATGAGGAAACGAGCTGCGCTTCTGGTGGGCCCAGAAGCGGTGATGTGGGTTCTCCAGGGCATGTTCCCCGAAGCCGCTCACATAGGAGAAGCTGAGCGGGTTGCGCCCGAGCAGATAGGCGAGCCCCTCCAGCGCGCCATCCAGATATTTCTGTGCGTGCGTGAAGTCGCTCGCGAGTGCGAGCACCAGCGCGTTGTTCGCGACCAGCGAGTTCGAGCCCCACGGGTAGTGACCGTTGCTGCCGCGCGCGATGGGCACGCGGTAGCCCAGCGCGTCGATCAGCTTCAGGTATTCGTCCGCGGCCCGCACGATCTGGGATCGCAGCTCCGTGACCTCCGCCTCGGGCAGCGCGCTCGGTACGACCGCGAGTGAAATGGCCCCCAGCGCGGCTGTCGCTTGCCAGGTCATCGAGGTGTGGTGCTTGACGTGTTCGTGCCCAGTCTCGGTAGGAAAGTGGCGATGGTGCGGGGACTGTTCGATGAACTCGAGCAAGTCGGGAGTGCCGAAGGCCAGGTACAGCTCGCACGCGGCCCAGTAGAACTCGTCGCTCACGTCGCCGTCGTCATAGGGCCCGCCGCCCTGGCTGTCGTAGCTGGGCGCGTAGACCGCCGGGAACTTCTGGGCAGCGTTCCAGGCGCGGATCGCACCCAACCGGCAGCGCTCCGCGAACTCAGCATCCAGCTCCTTCCAGAGCCGGAAGCACTGCGCAGCGGTCGCCGCCAGGTTCAAGGTCGCCGCCGTGCTCGGCGCATGCAGGTAGCGCTCCTTCCATGACTCTGGTGGCACTCGACCGAGCGTGGTCCAGGAGCTGTCGTGGAGCTTGTGGTGCACCATGCCCGAGTTTTCACGCCCGGGGGGCACCTGCATCGCCAGCAGGAATTCCAGCTCCCAGCGCGCCTCGTCCAGCAGATCGGGGACGCCGTTGTCGTGTTCGGGGAGCTGTAGCGAGCCGTCGCCGAGTGCAGCGAGGTTGCCGTGCAGGTACTTGGTGCGTTCGTACAGGTCGAGCAGGGTCCAAACCGAGATGCCGCCGTTCACCACGTACTTGCCGTGATCCCCCGCGTCGTACCAGCCACCGAGCGCGTTCAGCCGGTAACCGCAATCGTTGACACAGCCCACGTCCGCGTCGCTCAGGTGACCGGGGCCATGCGTCCACTGCCACTCTCCTGCCCACGGGATCTCGATCGGCGTGCCGCTGCGGGTCTGATAAAAGTAATTGAACGCAGCGGTCTTCAGCGGCTGATACACGCGCGGGTCGATCGAGAAGTGGTAGCTCTCGTCGCCGTCCACGAGCAGCCGGTAGCCCTTGCCGAGCTTCGTCAGACTGGAGAAGTCCGCCCACTGCACCACGTCGCCCGAGTCTGAATCGGGCCCCCTGGGCTGTGTCATGCCCTTCGCCACCACGCCGCCGCTCGCGTCGACCACCTGCCACACGAGCGGCGAAGTGTCGCTGCTCTCGATGATCGCGATCTTGCTCGCCTGCGGCAGGTAGCCGACCTGATTCAGGCGCACGTCGGAGCTGTGCAAAAAGCTGCAGCCGAAACTACCAGCGCAGCCGGCTGCAGCCATCCAGCGCAGCCCGGCACGAAGCGGGAATCGCACGGCTCTGTCTTAGCAAACCGATCGCCCGCGCTCGCTGCACAAAGAGGGCTCGGAACTACGGTCGCAAACCAAAGCGCACCAGAATGGGCCAGCCCTGAGAATTTTCAGGTCGGAACGCAAGCGGGGTTGGGGCCCCGCGCGCAGGCGCCCGCGCTGCGCGGGCGGAGGCGGGGAAGTCCCTCGCAGCGCAGCTGCGAGGACCGGGGTCTGCTCCAGACCCCCCAAAGAAAACTAGTTCGAGCGGTCGTGGACGTACGCGATGGTGCGGACCGCGTGCACCAGGCGCTCGCGATCGTCGGGCGTGATGTCCACGAACAGGATCCCCATGCCGGGGTTCCTGTTATCGAGTACGCGCACCGGGTTGATCCACTGCACGGCGCCCTTGAGCGCAAACGCGTCTTCGCTGCCGGGCGGAGAGAAGCGCAGCGTCACCAGTGTACCGACTTCCAGCGGTTCGCGCGTCTGCACGAAGATTCCGAGCGCGGAGACGTTGCGGATGGAGGCGTACAGAAACGTGTCCTCCGTCTCGCAATCGACGTCCCACGAGACGTCGATGCGTTCGGACTCCCTGCGGTTCGACGCGCCGGCTTCTCCGGAGTCCATCAACCTGTCGTAACGTCGTTTTGTCCAGCTGTCACGCCTCGAATTCCGGGCGGGCCAAACTGATGGTTCGTTCCGACGCGCGTCGTGCCGGATCGTGGCGAGCGCTTGCCTACATCGACCCCGGAGGGGGCATCGGGTCGGCCCGTCCACTGCGGGGACATTCCGCACCTCGTCCACAGCGGGAGACACCCCCGCGCAGCCCGAGGTGCGTCAATCGACGACGAGGCTGCCCGCGATGATGCGATCTTCGGTGTGCTTGCCGCTGCGCACCGAGAGCCGGCGATCGCCGATGAACAGCCCGAAGTACACTTGATACGTGGCGCCCGCGAAATGCGGCTCCAGCTGGAAGCGATACACGTCCGTGACGAAGTCTCCGGTCAGCCAGTACTTGAACGGGTACTTGCCCTCGAGCGTGTCGTGGTCGCCGTTGAAGCGGCGGCCTTTGCCGTCGATGTGAATGAAGGTCTTCCAGTTGCTGCTGATCGGTTGGAGCACCTGCCAGTAGATGCGAAAATCGTAGGGCTGCCCCGTGCTGACACGGGTCACACGCTGACCGTCCGGCAGCGTCAGAGCCCAGCCGATGCAGCGTAGCTGCCCGCTCAGATCCACATCCAGCGGCCGCTCCGGCTGCGGGGACTCGTGCGAGATCCAGGCATCGATCGGATTGTCGTTGTGCTCGCCCGGTGCGAGCAGGTTGGAGGCGAGCAGCACCTCGCTGGAGGCCGCGTCGAGGATGGGCAGGTTTTGCGCTGGCTGAGAGCGCTGGCGATAGAGAGAGTTGAGCTGCGCCAGGTCTTTCGAGCCCAGCAGCAGCCAGCGGCGCTGCTCCTTGGAGTCCAGCAACCAGTCAAAGGCGAGACGAGGCGAGCTGGGCGTCTCCACCGGCGCGCCCGCGTAATAGGGAGCCACCTTGGAAGCTTGTCCGAGCACCGCGAGCGGCTCGCCGGCGTGGCTGCGCTGCCGGAACGACTCGAAGACGTCGCGCGGCGAGAGCTGGGCGGCCAGGGCCGGGTAGTAGCCCAGACTCAGCGCCAGGCCGAAGCCCGCCAGGCCGAGCACGCCGAGCTGAGCGCGGGGCAGCGGCAGCCGCTCGACGGCTTTCGCGAAGAGCGCGAACAGCTCGCGCAGCAGGCTCGCGGCGAGCGGCGCCGCGACGAAGCAGGGTACGATCAGAAATGCGTAGCCGAGCGGCCGCGACCACACGCCCAGGCGATCGAGCAACGAGATCTGCACACCCCGCGCGTCGAGGAAGCGCAGCACGGGCACCACGCCCAGGAGCAGCGTGACGCCACCGAGTACGCGCGCCAGGTTCCCGTGCCAGCGCGCGCCCAGCTCGCGCAGCCAGCGCGAGTAGTCGTCGAGCGCCTCTGCCAGCCGCGGCTGCGCGCCGCGCGGCAGGTCGGCCAGGGCCACCCCGAGCAGCGCCAGACAGGGAAGGGCCCCCCATTTGATCCAGTGCTTGGCGCTGGCAGCAAAGCTCTCCGGGAAGTTCGCGTCCGGCAGCGCGAACGGCAACAGCGACTCTTCCGGATAGGTGCGCAGATCCCAGGTGAACACAATCAATAGCGCGGCGGCGCCGAGCGCGACGAGGCGCGTCCGGCTCACGCCCAGCTCGATGCGGCGAAAGGCCAAGCCGATCAACGCGGCCAGCGCGAACGTGCCCACGAAGGGCAGCGCGCCGATGTACGGCGAGCTGACGCCGTGCACGGCGAGCGCAACCGCAAAAACGCCCACCAGACACACGCCGAGTGCGCTCTCGGGCCGCGCTTCATCCTCGGGTCCGAGCGCGATGGCCAGCGCGAAAGGGGCAAAGGCGCTCCAGGGAAAGAGCCCGAACCCGAGCTGGTGCAACACCTGATCGTGAGTGGGCAGCTTGCTGGGCGCGCGTGCCGCTGCGCCCAGCAACTCCAGATAAGTATCGGGATCGCCCGAGAGCAGCGCCCACAGCCCCGCGCCCAGCGCCAGCGCGCCCAGCCCGAGCGCGACCCAGCCCAGCGCCTCGGCGAAGCTGTCGCGGCTGCGCCGCCCGCTCGAGCGCCAGGTGAGCCAGCCCAGGCCGACCCCGAGCGAGGGGCAGGCCACCCCGAGCAACAGCCCCCGGCTGACAAACCCGGCAGCGAGGGCGGCCAGAGCCAGGAAGCACCAGCCGAAGCGCGCGCGCGGGCGCGTGAGGCCAGGTTGGAAGAGCGCGAGCAGGAGTGCACACGATGCGACCGCCACCGCGCTGAGCGGCACGATGTCACCGAGCAGCGTGCGCGCTTGCAGGAAGTAGAGGGGCATGCTGGCCAGCGCTACACTCGCGTAAGCGGCCGCCCAGCGATCGATCAGCCGCGATACGAGCACGAACGTCGCCGCGATGCCGAGCAACCCCCAGAGCGCGAGCGGCAGCCGCCCTGCCCAGTCACGCAGGCCGAAGATCTGAAAGCCGAGCGCGACCGAGCTGAAGGGCAGCTGGCCTCGCCCCAGCTCCGTGAGCGTGGGCACCGCGTTGTTGGCGCCCGGCAGCACGAGCCGTTCTGCGCCGTGCAACGCTACCGCGATGCGCCGTGAAAACTCGGCCGTGTCCAGCTCGTACGGCGCCCAGAGCCCACTCCAGGCGAGCGGCAAGAGCAGGCTGCACAGCGCGACGAGCGCCGCGGCCAGGTGCGGCGCCCAGAACAGCTGGATAGAGCGCAGCGGGGCGCGGCGGATCGGTTCCGCCCGGTCCTTTGGTTCGCTGGGGGCGTCGGCAGGCGCGCTGACCTCGAAGGGTGCGGACTGGGTCTCCGATTCGTTCACGGGATAGGTACAGCATAGTCCAGCGAGGAAACAAACCGGGACGCGCAGCGCGCGGCGAGCATTTTGGCCACCCTCGCCGGGCTATTTTGCCGGGCGGCGCGCGGGCAGGGCTGCTACATCCGCCTCCATTCACATGCGCTACGGCACGATCGCCATCATCGGACGCAGCAACGTCGGCAAATCCACCTTCTTGAACAGTGCGCTCGGTATGCCGTTGGCGATCGTGTCGCGCTTGCCGCAGACCACGCGCGATACCCTGCTGGGCGTCGTGAACAGCGAGGGTGCGCAGCTGGCCTTCGTGGACACGCCCGGCTTGCACAAGCCCAAGAACGAACTGGGGCGGCGCATGAACCACGAGGCGATCGAGAGCCTGCGCAACGCCGACGCCGCGCTGTTCATGACCGACGCGCTGGATCTCGCGAGCCTGACCGTGCCCGCTGAGGGCGCAGCAAAGAAAGCGGCCAACAGAGCGCCCGCCAGGAGCGGGAAGAAGGCATCGCGCAAAGGCGCGAGCTCCGGGCGCCCGCGCACGCGCGGCACTAGCACGGATCTCAGCGATCTCGAGCTGATCGCGCAGTTGCCCGCGGATCTGCCCACGGTGCTCGTGCTCAACAAGATCGACCGCGTGCGCGACAAGGCCAAGCTGCTGCCCGTCCTGCAAGCGCTGGGCGAGAAGCATGACTTTGCGGCGGTGGTGCCGATCAGTGCCAGGCACGGCGACGGCGTGGAGCGCGTGCTGGCCGAGGTGGCCAAGCTGGTGCCGGAGCAAGAGGCGCGCTTCGCCAGCGACGATGTCACGGATCGCCCCGTCGCGTTCTTTGCGCGCGAATACATCCGCGAGCAGGTGTTGACGCTGGCGAGCCGCGAGGTGCCGCACGCTGTGGCCGTGACGATCGATTCGTTCGAGGAATCCAGCACGGGGATGCATGTCTCCGCGACCGTGCATGTGGAGAAGGTGGGCCAGCGCGCCATCCTCGTCGGGCGCGGCGGGGCCATGATTCGGGAGATCGGCAAGGCCGCGCGCCTCCGGCTGATGGAGCTCACCGAGCAGACGGTGCACCTGAAGCTGTTCGTGCGTGTCACGGAGCGTTGGAGGGATGTGCCGCGGCAGCTGGCGGAGCTCGGATACAAGGAAGAAACCTCGTGATCCCGAGTGTTTGGGGGCGAAGGTGGGCTTGTGTAGTCGAAAACTGGACAGGCTTTCACCTGAACAGCTAACACTGAACACATGATTCCAAGCCGCGTCTCCCGCCGTCTGCTCGCTTGCCTCTTCGTCTGGCGCCAAAGCAATCAAATCGTTGATTTCATGGACTTGTGCACCGCAGCTCGCTCGCGCCCGTACGCCGCGTTGAAGGCCTTGCGCGCGCTGGGCGAAGCCGGTCTGGTCGACCCCCATCGGCTTCGGCTGACGCTCGAAGGCCTGACCGTCGCGGCAGCGCTGGTCCGGCCTGCGGCCAGGGCAGCGGAGCGCGTCCGCGCGCAGCAACGAGCCCCCGGTCTCGCACGCTGCGCGGCCTGAGCTGCTCCCCCGGGGGCATGAGCGCGGGCTGGACCTCCTGCGCAGTGTCGCCTACTGCTAGCGCCATGTTGGCCCTGGTGCCGCTCGCCCCGAGCCGGCAGCCGTGAACTGGTTGGACTCCACTGCCGCGGGCACGGGGGTGCTAGGGATCGCGCTCGCCACATTGCTGGTGCTGCTCGCGTTCGTAGCCTTGCCGCGAGGTGAGCGCTACCTGGCGCGGGGCCCCACGATCTTTCTGCTGCTGCACCTGGTGGTGAGCCGCATCGAGGACTCGGTGAACCCGAGCTCGGCCAATGCGCGCATCCTCAGCTTCATCGGCGCGGCCGCCATCTTCGGCTCGATCGCGCGCAGCGTGTTCTTGCTGGGCGTGCTGTCCAGCGTGGCTCGGCGCTTCACCCGGCCCTGGCCGCGCATCTTGCGCGACCTGCTGCAGGGCTTCCTGTACTTCGGGGTGATCCTGCTGGCGCTGCGGGCCGGTGGCGTTGACCCGAGCTCACTGCTCGCCACGTCCGCGCTGCTCACCGCCGTGATCGGTCTGTCGCTGCAACAGACGCTCGGCAACCTGTTCGCGGGGCTTGCACTGCAGGCGCAGCCACCCTTCTCGGTCGGCGACTGGCTGCAGTACGCGGATGGGCCGGACGGTATCGGTCGCGTGCTCGAGATCAACTGGCGCGCGACGCATCTGGTCACTCTGAATTGGCGTTGGAGGCTGCGGTGCGTGGGGGGACGGGCATTGCGAACCGATGCGAAGAACCCGCGAGACGCGAACGCGGGCGCGGACGCGTCGCGTGGCACGATACCATAGGGGGATGAA
>JAICTU010000827.1 GCA_025936205.1 Polyangiaceae bacterium
CGGGCCCGATATCTGCTCCATGGCCCCACGGACCTCGTAACCAGGAGCCGTGAGCTGGTGCGAGTCGCGCATGACGTGGGGCGCCGCAGAGGCGACTTTGGCACTCCCGACCGATAGCACCAGCATCATAGCAGCCACTACGACGACGCGATATCCTGTCTTCATTGGTAACAGGTCAGGCAGACTTGCGTAGCAAGTGTACCCTAAAGGCATGACACCCGAAGCCCGGATCGCCGAACTGGAAGCCGAGAACGCCGCCCTGCGTGAGCGGGTGGAACTGCTGGCTGCGCGGGTCGAGGAGTTGCAGGCACGCTTGGCCAAGGACAGTCACAATAGCTCCAAGCCGCCCGCCAGCGACGGGCTGAAACGAAAGCCCAAGAGCTTGCGGCAGCGGAGCGGGAAGAAGGCGGGCGGACAGCTGGGGCATCGCGGCGAGACGCTGCGGCTGGTGGCCGTGCCCGACGCCGTGGTGGAGCATCGCCCGCCCACCTGCGCGCACTGCCAGGCCGCGCTGGACGGCGCGACGGAGGTGCTGCGCGAACGCCGCCAGGTGTGGGAGTTGCCCCCGGTGTGCCTGCAGATCACGGAACACCAGGCGCTGCACCTGCGCTGCCCCCGCTGTCAGGCGGTGAGCGTCGGGACCTTCCCGCCCGAGACGCCCAGCCGGGCGCAGTACGGCCCGCGGCTGCGGGCGCTGGCGGTCTACCTGGTGGAGGCGCAGTATGTCCCGTTGGGACGGGTGCAGCAGCTGCTGGCCGACGTGGCGGGGGTGCGGCTGGCGCGCGGGACGCTGGTGGGCTGGGTGCAACAGGCGGCCCGGAGGCTAGAGCCGGTGGAGACGGCGCTGAAGGCGGCGTTGCGCCGCGCGTCGGTGCTGCATAACGACGAGACGGGCGTGCGCCGCGGCGGGCAACTCGCCTGGGCGCACGTCGCCAGCACGAGTCGGCTGACGCATTACGCCATCCACGCCAAGCGCGGCCGCGCCGCGACCGATGCCGTCGGCATCCTGCCCGGCTACACCGGCGTGAGTCTGCATGACGGCTGGGCCGGCTACCGGGCCTATACGGCGTGCCGCCATGCGCTGTGCAATGTCCACCATCTGCGCGAGTTGACCTTCCTCGAGGAGGAATACCACCAAGTCTGGGCGAAGGACCTCAAGGGTCTGCTGCAGGAGATGCGGGCGCTGGCCGGGCAGACACGCGCCCAGGGGTTGCGCCACATGCCAGCCCTCCAGCGCGAGCCCTTACTCGCCCGCTATCGCGAGTTGCTGGCCGCTGGTCTGGCCGCCAATCCGCCTCCGCCCACTGGGCGCCGACCGGGGCAGCGGGGGCGGCTCGCCCAGTCGCCCGCGCGCAACCTGCTCGAACGGCTCGCCCTGCGGCAGGACGAAGTGCTGGCGTTTCTCGACGACCTCACGATCCCCTTCGATAACAATCAGGCCGAGCGAGACCTGCGGGGGCTGAAGGTCCAGCAGAAGATCTCCGGTTGCTTCCGCAGCGACGCAGGGGCCAACGCCTTCGCGTGCCTAAGAAGCTATCTGGCTACGCTCCGCAAGCAGGGCCAGGCGCTACTGGCTGCCCTCCAAACGGTCTTCGCCGGCCAGCCGCTCTATCCTGCCTTCGCCTGACCTGCTACCTTCATTGACATGATCAGCACCTCTCTATCTAGGGAGCATGGGCATGACAAGCTCGTACCCGAGATATCCGGGCGTCAATGCCTCAACCATCTACGTCCACTTGTCGCTGCAAACCTTCCGGCTTGAGTCCCGTCAGACCTGGGGCATCGGACACAAGGGTGAGGTTTCGGAA
>JAICTU010000770.1 GCA_025936205.1 Polyangiaceae bacterium
CCATGAAGAGCATCGGCACTCCGTGCGCGAGCAGCGCCACCGTGCCGAGCGCCTTGGAGGTCTGGAAGCCGAGCCCGTACGGCGCGCGCCGCGCCAACCGCAGTTTCCAGTCTTCGCGGTGACCGCAGCTGTCGTGGCTTTCTGCGTAGCGCACCGCCTCGCTGAATGGACGCAACCAGATGTGCGGCTCAGCCATGGCCTGGGCAATCGAGCTGGTGTTGTCGCCATCTTCGCTGGCAGCGCCATCCAGTGGATAGTGAAACGAGAAGTCCCACTGACCGTCGAGCACGCCACCGTTGGAGTTGTTGGTCATGCCCCAATTGTTGGGATCGTTTTCACCGACAAAGTAGGGCCACGGCCGCCCGGTGACGTGGGCTGCTTGGCGTACCGCGTCGCGCAGGAAACCCAAAAACTCCCAACCGCCACCGCTACCCGGTTTGCGGATGACTCCGGCTTTCTGCCACTGCCCGTTGACGATGGCTTCGGTCGAATCGAAGCGGAAGCCGTCGACCTGGAACGTCTGCCAGAGATACACCATCGCTTGCCGGAAGAACTCGCGGCACATGGGGTGATCGTAATTGATCTCGTCACCCCATTCCGTCTCGCCGTCCACGTAAACGTCTTTCGCCAACGCCTGCAGCGGCGACTCGACGACGTGATTGAAGACTACGTCCATCATGATGCCCTTGCCGGCCTGGTGCGCTTGCTCCACCAGGCGCGCCAATCCATCGGGTCCACCAAACGTGGAGTCTATGGCAAAGAAGAGGCTCGGGTTGTAACCCCACGAACCCTTCGAGAACTCGTGCAAGGGCAGGAACTCGAGCGCGGTGACGCCAAGCCCGCGCAAGTAGCCATTGGGCTGGAGCTCTCGCGCGATCTGCGCAAATCCGTCGGCTACGCCGGGGTTGCGCACGGTGAAGCGCAGGGGGTGCAGTTCGTAGATGACCAGCTCTTCCCAGGACAGGCCGTTGAAGGGAGTCGGCAGGAGCGGCGCGAGCGTGCTGCGATCCAGGTAGAGCGACCAGGCCCGGCCTGCTCCTTCGCCGACGTTCGCCCAGAGCTCGCGCGCTGGATCATCGACCCAGCGTGCCGCCGGATCCAGCACTTCCACCGTGTCGTCCTGCAGAAAGCGATAGCGTTGGCCGTGCGCGACGCTGTTAGCCGGCAAGGCACACCACCAGTAGCGGTTGTCCGTGGTCGGCTGCATCGCATGCAGGTCTCGACCGGACGCCGTCAACAGCACCAGGGCCAACTGGACGGCGTGGGGCGCATAGACCACGAAGTACACCTCCTGACCGACGCCGGTGGCGCCATGAGGCAATTCATCCGGGCCGAAGATGCCCGCGTTGGCGATCGCCGCGCCGAAGGCGGCTTGCATCAAGCTCGGGCGTGAAATCGGCGGATTCGCCGGAACGGGCAGCGGCCAGGTGCTCATGCTCATGATCGCGCCTCACTTCCGAGCGTGCTGGAGGGAACCGCGGCACGAACCTTGAAGCCAATCTGCGCGTCCGCGGTGTGGAATTCGAGCGGCTTCGCGTCGGCGACGGCGAAACCGCGGGCCGTCGAGACGGGCCCTTCCTTGCGCTGATCGAGCGGTCGATCTGCGCCGGGAGTGCAGAGCAGCGCGACACCGATCGGCGCCTTGAAATCGGCGCTCCAAGCCCCGTCTGCCGTGCGTTGCGCGTCGACGCGCTCGAATGCGGGCGTAGCGCCCACGCCTACGTCGAAGTGCAGCCGCGTAAGCGGCGCCGTCCAGGGACGGGGATGGAAGACCAGGTGCACGGGAGCACACGCCGGAAACGCCTTTAGCCAGCGCGCATCGCCGACCACTGCCAGCATCTGCAGAGCCTGCCCCTCGTCCTCGGCGGCCACCCGCAGCGGGCGCTGGATCGCGCCTTCGATGGCGGGGTCTCGCAACGACACGCTGTAAGGCGCGTCGGGGTAGACAGCGACTGCGTACGATGCGCGCAGAAAGCGCGGGTCATTCGCGAGCGGAATGGGCGTGCCTGCCGCGCGGATCGTCTGCTCCGGGGCCTGTCCGGCGTCGTCTTCGAGACTCAGCTCGGGCGCTGTCCCGATCGACTTTGGATAGATCAGATCGATCGAGACCGACTTCGCCGTCGGAGGTCCCGCCCAAAAGCTGCCTTGTCCACTCTTCACCGAGATCACGTTGCCGTCACCTGGCAGCCAGACACGCGTGCAGGCGTCCGGTTCGAAGCCGCCGCGAGCGTCCACGAACTTGAAATGAAATCCGCCGCGCATCCAGGGTTCCAGGCGCACCCGGAAGGACGACACGTTGGCCCGGGCGTCGCGCGATGTTTCCCTGATCCAAAGCTGCGAGTCTGTTCCGGGCCGCCATGCATAGAGTTGGCCGCCTACGAAGCGCGACTGCGTCAGCAGCTGCACGGTGAGCCCCTCGAGCACGCTCTTCTCAGCGGACCGGCGCAACGCCACGCGGGACGAGTAGTCGAAGGTCCAGAACTCAGCCACGCGGCGCGTGACGATCTTGCGAATGTAGTCATCCGATTCCCAGCGCTTTTCGTCGGGAAAGCGGAACTTGAACTGGACGTTGCGCTGATCTTGAACTGCGCCGCGCAGTCGAAAGCGGAAGCTCTTTCCCGACTCGACGCGCTCGGTCACGTCCCAGACTTCCCCCTGTGGTTCCCATGCATGCAACGCAACTACCTGCCGCGGAACACTCGATTCGAAGTTGATCGTGAGATCCATGCCCTTTCCTCCTCCTCCAATTCCCCACTACGTGGCTCTCGCCCCGTC
>JAICTU010000536.1 GCA_025936205.1 Polyangiaceae bacterium
CCAGCGCCTCGAGGTGGTCGCCCATGCGCAAGGAGTCGAGGTAGCCGGTGGCAGCGAAATTGAAGCCTGGCACGGCCGCCGTCATCCTGCGGTACAACGAGCGCTGGTTGAAGAAGACGATCGCAGTACCGTTCAGCACGAGCAGCGCCACGAGCCAGGCGGAACGCCAACCCCGGCCGGGTAGACCGAGATAGGCGCGCCCGAGGTACAGCGCCAGGAACGGCAGCACCGCGATGTAGTAGCGCGCGTTGTAAGTCGACCCTTTGTACAGCGTGAGCAGCGTGGCGTTGAGCACCGCGACGCAGAGCAGAGCGGCATCCTGCCGTCGGACGCGCACGAAGGGCAGCAGGCCCACCCAGCTGCCGAGCGTGATCACGAGGAACACGAAGACCTCCTTCAGGTTCATCGCGTAGTTCACCGTGCCGCTCAGCTGATCCTTGTTGGAGACCAGGTTGAGCAGGGGGTTGAGCCCCAGGCGGCCCAGCAACAAGAACAGCGCGCAGGCCAGCAACGCCGCCGCCAGCCCCAGCAGCTGAGCGCGCCGGCTGCGCCAGAGCTGTTGCAGCTCGGGGCCATGCCAGCCCAGATACACGCACCACAAGGGGAGCAGCACGATCGTGCCGTGCTTCATCAGGCTGGAGAACACGAAGGCCGCGAACAGCGCGAGCCCCCAGCCGTGCCGTGCCGGGCCCTGCACCAGCCGATCCAGGACCACGAAGCTGAACAGAAAGCCCGCCGAGTACAGCGCGTCCGAGTAGCCCGACCAGAACTGATCGACCAGCAGCGGATTGAAGAACACCAGCGCGAGCTGCAGCGGCAAGGCGCGGGCAGTGAGGCCGAAGCGCGGGTTGAAGTGGCTCGAGAAGTGCCAGACGCTGGCGAGCAGCACCACCCCGCCGAAGAAAGAGCTCCAGACGATGCCCGCGTTCAAGCCCAGGCTCGCTACCCAGGGCGCGGCCAGTGCTCCGAAACCGCACGGCTTGTTGAACACCAGCGCCGGGTTGCTGCACACGTCCCAGAGCCGCATGCCGTGGCCCCAGAGGCGCTGGGCGATCTGCGCATTGAGCAGCGCGTTGCGCACGATCGGCAGATCGGCGTTGAGCGCCGTGAAATAGCCGGCGACGCCGACCAGCAGCGCGGCCACGAGCCAGGTCGCGAGCTGAGCAGTGGCCTGCCGGTGTGCTGGCTCTCCGCGAGCGCTCACGATTGGGGCTCAGCCACTGCTCGCGTCGAAATGGGCGGCGAGGTCAGCGGCTGTTTGTGCCGCAACGCGAGCACCAGGTTATACAGCGAGGTGATGAAGGGCAGGGCGCTGCCCAGAAGTCCCACCTCATCCAGATGCGGACCGAACCCGAAGTAGATGGCCTGAAGCAAGCTACCGCACAAGCTGATGGCCCAGAACGCCGGCGTCACCACCGAGCGCCCCGCGCGATGAGCACCGTACAGCTGCACCAACCAGCGGCTGGCGAACAGCCCGGTGCCCGTGAACCCAACGATCGACCAAGCCGTCATCTCATCTCCCCGCTTCCTGGAGCTTGTAGCGGATTTTGCGATCCTTCAGCCAGCGCACCCCGAACGCGTCGCGCAGCGCGATGAAGGTGCGGCCCAGGCCGCTGCCATACTTCGACTCACCCTTGGCGCGCGGGCGATGGTTCACATCGATCTCGCGCACCACGCCGCCCTCCAGACGCACCAGCGTGGCCAGGAAGCGGTGAGCGCCGCGGAAGAACGTGACGCGCTTGAGGAACTCTGCGCGGCTCACCTTGAGCCCGCAAGCGGCGTCTTTGATCTGCTCGCCGGTGATCCACTGGCCACTGCGGTTGGCGATCTTCGAGGAGACGCGCCGCAGCCAGGTGTCGCGCCGCCGGGCGCGTACGCCGACCAGCGCATCCACACCGCCGTCCGCCTGCAGCATCTCGAACAATCGCCCCACGTCTGCCGGGTCGTTCTGTTGGTCCGCGTCGATCAGCGCGATGATCTCGCCGCGCGCCACCGCGACGCCGGCCGCCAGCGCCGCCGACTGGCCATGGTTGCGATCCAGCGCCAGCGGCCGCAGCCGCGGAAAGCGGCGCTGCAGCTCCATCAGGCGCGCGAGGGTCTGATCCGTCGAGCCGTCGTCGACGCAGATCAGCTCGTAGCTGGCGCCGACAGAGTGGGCCGGGGGCGAGAGTAGGTCCAGGTGCTGGCACAGCTCCACGACGAAGTCTTCGATCGACTCCTGTTCGTTGTATGCGGGCGCCACGACCGACAAGGCGGGCAGCAGTTCGCTGCGTTCGACGTGACGCGGACGTTCGCTAGCGAGCATTTCCACAAAACCTTTCATCACTCCTCGAGTGAATCAAGCCAGCGACAGACAGCTGGCTCGTGCTGTGACAGTGCAGCTCACGGGTCGTTCATCAGCCGTTCATTGCAAAGAACGCATGGCGATGACGGCTCGCGCTGCGCTGGCAGCGCGAGCGGCGACACCGAACGGTCACGGTGTTGCGCTGGCAACGCATATCATCGCATGTTCCATCCGTTCGTCGATGTGGCGTTATTCCCGGCTCTCTGTGTCTGAATGTGTCGGAGACAGCAGCATTCCGACACGGGCCATCGCGAGCGTGGTCAGAGTTCAGCTCTCATTCATGCGCGGGCGTTACTCGCGCGGATCAGGCGGGCTGATGTTCAGCCTGCGCTCAGCAACCGCGGCTTCGCTTCGAGCACGTTCGGCTCTCGTTTGGCTCTGGTCCGAGCTCTCTGGTTCAAACCCAGGGCCGCGATTTGATCTGGGGCCGGATCTGCGCCGTCTCGCGCTGCGCGTCTCGAGGGGCGGGCCCCTGTCAGCCCAGGCTCGCGCTGTCTCGCGCTGCGCGACAAAAGCACAACGGCGCCGCGCGGGCGCGACGCCGTATCATCGTGCAACTGAGCGCTCAGCCGCTCGCGCGGGTCAGAGCAGGTCGAAGTACAGCTCGGCGCCGATGTCGAAGCGCACGCTGTCTGCGCCGTGGGCGACGTCGACCAGCGTGAGCCGTCCGAACAGATCGCCGATCGAGGCGATGCCGTTGCCCAGCGTGTAGCCGGCGATCACGCCCAGCGGCAGCGCCACGTTCTTGAAGTCCACGATGTGGATGCCCACCTCGGGCCCGACGAAGACTTGCGGCGAGACCTGGATCGGCAGCGACGCCGGCACGTCGACCACGAAGTTGGTATCATCGCCGAACACGATGCGCAGGAAGCCGCCCGTCTCCAGTCGCAAGTTCTGCGCGAGGTGCAGGTACACCGGCACGCCGCCGGCGAGCTCCAGATCGTTCTGCACGGGGATGCGGATTTCGCCGTAGGCCGCCACTTCGATCTGGCCGCGCTGCAGCTGATACTTGCCGTACAGGCTGAGGTCGAGCAGGTCGAGGTTGGGGCTCAGCACCAGGGGCCAGACGGCTCCGAGCTCCAGGTCATCGATCACGCCATAGGCGGCGCCGGGCGACAGCAGCGCCACGTCTTGCCCATCGTTGACGAACACCTGCAGCTGCCCGCCGGGCATCACCTGCCCGCCGTCGTACGGACGCCGGGGCCCGCCATCGATCCGGAGCACCCCCTTCGGCAACACCAGAGGACGCGAGATATAGTCCGAGCCCGCGAGGTGGCTTTCTGCGTGAGCGGTCTTCTCCGCGAGCCCCAGCCCCAGGACACAGGCCGCGGCGGCGGTGCCGCGAAACCACCAAATTTGTTTCATACGTAAGCTCTTGCCTCGGTGCGGGTTCTAGGGGAGCCCTCCGGGGCCGGCAAAAAATGCGGGGCAAAATTACGAGCAAACTGCCAGGACGAGGCAATTTGCCCTCGGCGCGCGCTTGCCGCTCAGAACTGGCACTTGCCGTACGGGCCCGATCGGAGCACGCCTTCCACTGATGCCCTGGTTGTTTGGCTGCCTGGCGATCGTCTTCCCCCGGCTGGCGCTGTTTCTCGTCTGGCTCTTCGGTGGCAACTACCTGGAGCGAGCCTACGGCAACGTGCTCCTGGAGCTGCTGGGCTTTCTGTTCTTGCCGTTGACGACGCTGACCTACGCGTACGCGCACAATTCACTGGGCAATGCCGCGGGTCAGGTCTCTTCGCTCGGCTGGTTGCTCACGGCGATCGCCGTCTTGATCGACGTCGGCATCATTGGCAGCCATCAGCGAGCGCGGCGGCGCTCACGCCTCGTGTGAGTGCTCAGGAGCGCACGCTGCCGGCCTGGGAGGCCTGCTGCATCTGCTGCATCCACTGACGGATCTGGTCGGCGTCGGGCGCGGCCGGCGCGAGCTCCAGGTAACGTTCGAGGTCGGCGAGCGCGGCGTCGGGAGCTCCCAGGCGCCCAAACAGCAGACCGCGATCGCGCCGCTCGTCGGCGGCGTTCGGGAGCAGGTCGATCAGGTGATCGAAGATCACGAGCAGGCGCGAGAGGTCGCCGCGCTGCGCGTAGATCGCGCGCAGGTTGAGCAGCATGCGCGCCAGCACCTGGCGCACGGGGGTGGGCGCGATCAGCTCCGGCGCGTAGCTGAGCCGCGAGCCCGAGCGGCGCAGCAAGGCCGCCAGGGCGCGATCGTCGAGCACGGCGCCGCCACCGAAGGGATCGATCGCCAGCCGCTCGCCGCCCGCATCGAGGCAGACCAGGAAATGTCCCGGGAAGCCCACTGGGCTCGCCGGCACGCCCGCGCGGCGGGCCACCTCCAGGTACACGACCGCGAGCGTGATCGGGATGCCCGTGCGCCGAGCCAGCACCTCGTCGAGGAAGGAGTTGCGCGGGTCGAAGTAATCGGCGCTGTTGCCCTGGAAGCCTGCGCGCACGAACAGCTGGTCGCTGAGCGCGCGCGCCTGCGCGCGCGGCGGTAAATGCGCGAGGCCGAGCGTGAGCAGCGGAGCCGCCAGCTCGTCCAGCTGCTGTCTCACAGCGGAGCGGTCGAGAGCGGGGTGGGCGTCGGCCGCGATCAGCAGCGCGCCCTCCAGCAAGTCCAGCGCGTCATCCGGCTGTGCCGCGTAGGTAGGGAACTCCACCCCCCAGATATAGCGGTGATCGGCGCGAGACGGGTGGCTGGTTCCGCGCCGAGCTGATACCTTGTTTCGGCTGCGGTAGCGGCGCGAAACGAGGAGCTTTCATGGCAGATTCTTTCACCGTCGTCACAAGCCCCACCGCCGCCGAGGAGCCTGCCGAACAGGCTGCCGTCGCGCAGCCACCCCCCCCGTCGGACGCCCTGCCGCTCCGCACCAAGCTCGCCTTCGCGATGGGCGGCAGCACCGACATCTTCGGGCACTGGCTCTACAACAACCTCGTCGATCCCGTTTACAACGTCTTCCTGGGGCTTTCGCCGACCCAGGTGAGCACGACGCGTGCCGTCACCCTGGCCGTCGACGCCTGCAGCGGCCTGTTCTTTGGCTGGCTCTCCGACAATACCCGCAGCCGCTGGGGGCGGCGCCGCCCCTACGTGTTGATCGGCTCGATTGTTGCCGGCGTCGGGTTGCCCGTCCTGTTCATGGCGCGGCCCGGCTGGAGCAATTCGCAGATCTACCTGTTCATGCTGGTCTCTGCGGTCCTCTACGCGCCGCTGATTGCGTCTTACAACACGCCCTATCAGAGCCTCGGGGCGGAGCTCACGCCCGACTACAACGAGCGCACCAGCGTCCAGTCGTACAAGGGAGTGATCCAGAAGACGGCCGGCGCCTTGATCGGCTGGGGTCTGTGGTTCGCCAACCGCGAGATGTTCAACGACCCGGTCACGGGCAAGCCCGACGTGGCGCGCGGAGCGGTGTGGGCCGCGGCCATCGCCGGCGCCTGGATGATCCTGTCCGGCATCGTCAACTTCCTGTTCGTCAAGGAGCGCTACTACGGCAAGGCGGCCACGCAGCAGCGCACGGGCTTTGTGCGCATGTTCAAGGACGCCTTCAGCTGCAAGCCCTACCTGGTGCTGCTGGGCGTGGC
>JAICTU010000418.1 GCA_025936205.1 Polyangiaceae bacterium
CTGCTGAAGGCCGATCGGCGATGGACTGCAATGCCCGGCGCTGCTTCGCAGACACTGTCAACTCGTTCACGAGCGCATTGTGCACCATGGCCAGTCAGATGGAAAGACCGTTGACCGTATCTCGACGGCGGTGCACTAGTTCAGCCGTGCGTGGCTTTGTTCGTGTCGGAGAGAGCACGCGGCGAGAGCCTGGATCCTCGGTCGCACAAGGCGCTCGAGATCGTTCACGTCATCGTCGCCTCTACTTGATTGCACCGGATGATGGCTCCTGCAGCGCCTCCATGACTGCAATAGCGATGTTCGAGTGCGCGTACGCAGCGCCTGCGCGCATCTCCGCCGCCACCCAGATCGCTTCCATCAGCTCCTCAGGACGGGCCCCCGCACGCAGTGCAGCCTTGGTGTGGCCCTGGATGCAGTAGGGGCATTGCGTGACGTGCGCGACGGCAACGGCTATGATCTGCTTCATCTTGGCGTTCAACGCCCCGTCGGCAAAGACTTGCTTCGAGAAAGCATGGAACGCCTTCTCCGTCTCGGGGACGAGCTCTTGGCGTTTTTGGGAGAGCTCATGGCTCGGCGGCGGGTAGAGAGAGGCGACCATGCGGTGATTTCCTTTCGTCGGGGCGTCGTGGCGCGGGCGCCGTAGACTATAGGATCCGCGGCTGTCGAACCCAACGAGTCGTTCATTCGTCACATCCGCGATGAGAGCTTCGTTACGTTGAAGCATTGGTGGTCCTAAGCGGTCTCAACAGCAAGGCTCCTCCAGCGTGCGGCACATGGTGGGTGAACCGGCCGAGTGCTTCCGCGGTTGCTCGCTTCTTCCCTCGGCGTGACAGATCGCCTCATCACGGGTCAAGCTATTGCCTAGGGCGGATCAGCGTGAGTCCCTGCGCCAGAAGTAGTTGCTCCTTCGTCTCGGGTGCAACGCCCGAGCGGAGTTGCAGAACCAAGCTCGCTTTCTGCGATGTGCATGTTTCGCCAGATGCCCACGTGCAGCAATTTATCGTGCCGATGGGACGTGCGGAGCGCGTGGCACTTCGCGACGGTCACAGCCCTGAAGGTCCCCACCTCTCATCAACCTTTAGCCCAACCTGTTGAGGGCGTTACAGAGGATCTGCTTGCGATGCGAAGAATTTCGTACCGCGCAGGCGTCTCCTCAATGCATTCATGTATCGCAACGCATACGACCCTCGAGTGGCATGAAAAGCTGGAAGAGCCTTCGAATCCTCACAGTAGGCCATTCGACGAGAACCTTTGATGAGCTGCTGGCGCTGCTTCATGCGTTCGAGGTCGTCGTGTTGGCGGATATCCGGACCATCCCCAGATCGCGGCAGAACCCTCAGTTCAACGGGGACGCGCTACAGCAAGCTCTTCACTCGCGAGAACTTCGCTACGTACACCTTCCGGAGCTTGGCGGCTTGCGCCGCTCGCGTGGAGATTCGCCCAACGCCGGGTGGCGCAACGCCAGCTTTCGGGGATACGCGGACTACATGCTCACCGAGGACTTCGAGGCAGGGCTTGTGAAGCTCCGCGCGCTGTCCTCCGAAGGCAGAGTCGCTCTCATGTGCGCGGAGGCGGTTCCATGGCGCTGTCATCGCTCTCTCGTCGCCGACGCGCTGACCGCACGTGGTGCAAAGGTTGAACATATCATGAGCGCGACACGCTCGGACCAGCATCGCCTCACGCCGTTCGCGCGAGTCGAGGGCACGCGCGTGACCTATCCCGGCGACGAAGGGGACAGGCTCGCCACTCGCGGCCCGTTCCACCTGGAAGCCACCGTACGTGTGCTCCAGCGTCGTCCGACGAACCTGGTCGATGTATGGGATCACAAGGAGCGCTACTTGCGAGTTCTTGCGACCGCCGACGGGCTCGCGCTGGTCGAGGTGACGAACCGCGGAACGATCGATGAGCCCGACATACGGTGGACCGTAAGACACGGAACCGTTTCCACGGCGGCAAAAGCCGCTCTCGGCCAAACCGTTCGACAGATCCTCGGCTTGGATGTGGACCCGACACCCCTTTCGCGGTTGGTGAAAGCGGAGCGCAGGCTTGCTCCAACGGCAATCGCACTGCGGGGCATGCGACCTCCACGGTTCACCGGGCTGTTGGAAGCCTTCATGAACGTCGTTCCCTTCCAACAGCTGAGCCTGGACGCTGGCGTCGCCATCGTAGGTAGGCTGGTCGAGCGCTTCGGCGAAGCCGTTGAACTTGACGGTCAGCGCTTCCACGGCTTTCCTGATGCTGGCGTCATCGCAGATGCGCGTCTCGATGCGCTCAGAGCGTGTGGCCTGAGTCTTCGAAAGGCCGATACACTTCGGGGCGCCGCTAGGGCGATCGAATCGGGCTCGATGACCGAGCATCAGCTCTCGCGCATGACGAGCACTGAGGCGCTCCATTTCCTGACGGAGCTGCAGGGCATTGGCCCATGGAGCGCCAGCCTGGTCTTGCTGCGCGGGCTGGGACGCCTCGACGTATTCCCTCCAGGAGACGTCGGCGTCGCTCGTAACCTCGGCAAATTGACGAGGCTGCCGCCTGGACCATCGCTCGATCGCATAATCCAGCGATTCGGCGCCAGTCGCGGCTATCTGTACTTCTGCGCGCTCGGCGCGGCGCTCCTGACCAAGCAGCTCATTCATGCCGCCCCTCCGCAACGGGGAGTGCGTTAACCCTATTGCTGTCTGATGCCTGGAGAAGGCCCCGTCGTCTTTGACCGCGGAGCCCGCGTAGACACGCTCGAGGTCACTCAGGTCGGATGCTCCACGTTCGCCCGCTGGGCGAGCACCTTCTCGAGCACGTACGGTAGAATCCCGCCCGCCTTGAAGTAGGCTGCCTCGACCGGTGTATCGATCCGCAGCGTGAGGGGGACGTCGCTTCGACGGCCGTCGGGGCGCACGATTTCGAGAGCCACCGGCTGATGAGGCCGTGGGGGACCGTCCAGAGTCAGTGCAAACTGCTCTGAGCCGTCGAGGTCGAGGGTCTCTGCGCTCACTCCTTCCGGGAACTGGCACGGCAACACGCCCATGCCGATCAGGTTGCTCCGGTGGATCCGCTCGAACCCTCGCGCGATGACCGCACGGACACCAAGCAGTCGTGTCCCCTTTGCGGCCCAGTCGCGGGAACTACCGGCGCCGTAGTCGCCTCCCGCGATCACGATCAATGGCACCCCTTCGGCGCGGTAACGCTCAGCCGCGTCGTAGATGCCCATGGTCTCGCCACCGGGCTGGTGGCGCGTCACACCACCCTCGATGCCCGGGACCATCAGGTTCCGGATCCGGATGTTCGCGAACGTCCCCCGGACCATGACCTCGTGGTTGCCGCGTCGCGCACCGTAGCTGTTGAAGTCGAGCACCGGAACTCCCCGCTCGCGCAGGTAGGTGCCCGCCGGTGAACCGGGTTGAATCGCGCCAGCTGGACTGATGTGATCCGTGGTGATGGAATCGCCGAAAATTGCGAGGGCGCGCGCCCCAACGATGCCGGCAGTCGGCGCTGCGCTCAGCGAGGCCGCGAAGTAGGGAGGTTCGCGAATGTAGAGGGAGGAGGGATCCCATTCATAGAGCAGTCCCGTGTCACTCGGTATCTCGTTCCAGAGCGGGTTCTGCTCGGCAAAGTCGGCATACACACGCCGGTACTCGGACGGCTCGAACGCGCTACCGACCAGCACTGCAATCTCGGGGAGCGACGGCCAAACGTCGCGCAGATAGACCTCGCGGCCGTCCGTGATGCCCAGGGGCTCGCGGGTGAGATCGATGTCGACCCGGCCTGCAATCGCAAATGCCACCACCAACGGTGGACTCATGAGGAAGTTCGCTTTGACGCTCTGGTGAATACGTGCCTCAAAATTGCGATTCCCCGACAACACGCTCGCAACAATCAGGTCGTTGGCGCGAAGCGTCTCTTCGAGCTGGCGATCGAGCGGCCCCGAGTTCCCGATGCACGTCGTGCAGCCGAAGCCGACGACTTGAAAGCCCAGACGGTCGAGGAACGGTTGCAAGCCCGTCTTCGTCAGATATTCGCTCACGACGCGCGAACCCGGGGCTAGCGACGTCTTCACCCAGGGTTTGACACTGAGCCCTTGCTCGACCGCCTTCTTTGCCAGCAAGCCAGCGGCCAGCATCACCGTGGGGTTTGAGGTGTTCGTGCACGAGGTGACCGCCGCGATGACGACGGCGCCATGATCCAATTGCGACTCAGTCACTTCGACGTGCTGGTTTGATCGCGAAAGCCGGTTCGGCGTTGGGCGGTTGTCCATCATTTCCCGCTCGGTGAGCGCGCTCGTGTCCCTTGCGTCCCCGCCGGGGAACGTAGCATTCGATTGCTCACCACCGCCGGGGCGTGGAGGTGTGCCGTCGCCGAGGCGAACCTGGACTGCGCGAGTGCCGGGAGACGCAAGCTTACCGTAGCCATCCGGCGAGCTGAGCAACGAGAGGAATCGCTGCTTCAGCTGATGGAGCGGGATGCGATCCTGCGGCCGCCGGGGCCCCGCCACGGCGGGTTCAACCGAGCCAAGGTCGAGTTCAATCACCCTGGTGTAGTCGCATGCGCCCTCGGCTGGCATTCCGAACAGCTCCTGAGCCTGGTAGTAGCGCCGCACCGTGTCCACGTGCTCCTCGCTCCTGCCTGTCGCCTGCAGGTAGCGGCACGTCTGTTCATCCACGGGGAAGTAGCCGATGGTTGCGCCATACTCGGGTGCCATGTTGCCGATGGTGGCGCGATCCGGCACGGAAAGCGCAGCCGCGCCCTGGCCGTGGAACTCGACGAATTGCCCCACGACGTGCGCGTTCCGCAATTGCTCGGTGATGCGGAGTACCAGATCAGTTGCCGAGACCCCCTCACGGAGCTGACCTTCTAGATGCACGCCGACCACGTCGGGCAAGAGCAGGTAGACGGGCTGCCCCAGCATCGCCGCCTCCGCCTCAATCCCACCTACTCCCCAGCCCAGGACACCCAGGCCGTTGACCATGGGTGTATGCGAATCCGTGCCCACCAGTGTGTCGGGAAAGACCACGCCGTTCCTCTCCAGGATGACCCCCGCCAGGAACTCGAGATTTACCTGGTGGCAGATACCAAACCCTGGCGGAACGATGCGCAGCCCGTCGAACGAGTGAGCACCCCATTTGAGGAAGCGGTAGCGCACGCCGTTGCGATGGAACTCCATCTCCATGTTCAGACGCAGCGCCTCATCGTGACCAAAATGATCGACCTGAACCGAGTGATCGATCACCAGATCGACGGGCACCCGGGGCTGTACGCTGGCAATGTCACCGCCGCGCCGCGCCACAGCGGCTCGCATCGCGGCAAGGTCGACCAGCAACGGCACTCCCGTGAAGTCTTGTAGGAGCACGCGTCCGACGACGAAAGGCACCTCCGCCGAGCGCGCAGCGCTCGGCTGCCAGCGCGCCAACACGTCGACGTCCTCATCACGGATGTAGTGGCCGTCCAGATTGCGTAACACCGATTCGAGCAGGATCCTCAGGCTCACCGGCAGCCGTGAGATCTTGGCGACACCTTTCTGCTCGAGCAGAGGCAAGGAGTAGAACATCGCGGATTCTCGGGAGGAAAGCCGCAAGCGCTGACGCAGATCGATCATTTGTCCTCTTGCGGCCCGTCTCCGGTAGCGCCTGTGCCGCCCAGAGCGCCCGAAAGAGTTGACGACTGAAGCTGAAGAGCAAAGGGCCGGAGTCCTTGCCCCGAAGCCGTCCGGTCTGATGTGCAGCTCAGACAGCCGTGCCGCAAGCCCGATGAGCCTCGACTCACCACGAGACGCCACAGGCTTCTCCGTGCTCTCGAGCAACGGCGCCAGCCGAGCGCGGGCACCAACGTGGGTACGTCGCAGATCGCCACCACCGCCGCAGCAGTTGCGCCGGTCATCGACATCGCACGGGCCAGCTTCCTCCAATCGAGCATTCTCGACAGCGACGACTCCGGCGTCCTTTCTCGGTCGGCGGCATGGTGGCCCGCCCGTCGATCACGTGCTTCAAACTCGAGCTCGAGCGCCCCCCTCGGATGCTGAGCGGCCCTGTTTCTCCCGATCTTCTTTCGCCACCCTCCCGACAATCCAGGATGGGCACGGGAGGCGCTCCTGGCAAAAAGAGAACCGTTACGAACGGGAACGCGTCAAGCTCTCCGCGCTCAGGCAGATCGCCCCTTGACCCCTCGGCGCGTGGTGTTGGTCCTCACCCTCTCCCCACTCGTCAGCTTCGCACGAAGGTTGGCGTGAGGTCGACGGCGGAGTGAGGCAAGTGCGGTTCGTCGAGTTTCGCGCCGAACCAACATCTGGCAGCAGCTCGAGCAGAGCCAGGTGCCGCTCAGCGCATTCCTTTGACAGCCAGTGCGCAACACCTTCAGAGCCCGCCTGCCTCTGGCGCGCCACTCGCGAGTCGCGTCGTTCAAACCGATGGCGGACTTCAATTGGTCTTGGCCTCCGCGTCTCCAGTTTCCCGAAGTCGGCCCGTCGTGACCGGAGGCTGTTTCATCGAACGCGGACACCGGTGAGCGGATCCGCGCAGGCGCTCAACCGCGAGCACGAGCGCACCGAGTGCCGCGAAAGCGGCACGCTCGTCAGCAGCTGGCCTCCAGCAGCTGCTTCAACAACAGGGAAAAGCCAACCAGCCCATCCACCGCCGTGAAAATGCCGATCACCTCACCGTCCTCGACAACCACGGCGGCTCCGTATCGATGTTCGGCCATGTGCAGGGCGACTTCGCGAACCGTGCTCTGAGAGCCAACCGTGTAAACAGGCGACGTCATGACGTCCCGGATGACGAGCGCCCGGGGCTCCGCTTCGCCGAATGCGCGCAAATCTCGCTGAGAGACCAAACCCACGAGTTTCTGCCCGTCGAGAACGGGAAGATGTCTGATCCGCAGCGTGCGCATCAAATCGCGCGCGTCAGACAGTGGCTGGTCTGGTCCGATCGTGCGTGGCGATGGCGTCATGTAAAGTTCGATGGTGGGTTCTTCCATTGGTAACTCTGTCGTTCGCATCTGCACCGCCTTCGTCGCCGAACGACATCTTACCGCCGTTCGCCACGCAAAGCCCGAGCCGACGTATTCGATGGCGCCTCGCGCAAGGCGGCGAGGCGGATCGTGACGCACAGCCATGCCACATACGGGCTCTCTTGGCTGTCCCGGTCGCAGTTCAGGGCTCGCGAGGGTCAACGAAGATCGCAGGCTCAGCGCTCCTTTCAACCACTCGCGTTCCCCGGGCCGAACAGCAGCTCAAAGGCGAGCAAATTGCGCCTCCACAGGGTCTCCGCGTCCGCTCGCTCGAGCCCCACTATTCCCAGCGAGCCGTGAACTCGGTGAGCTGGCATGCCTAAAGATGCAGTGCTGCGCCGTCAGCCGCGAGCACCGCTTCGTGGATCATCTCCGACAGGGTCGGATGCGGGAAGATCGTGCGCGACAGTTCGCTATCGGTCAACTCACCGGTCTTGGCAATGACATAGCCATGGATCAGTTCGGTGACCTCGGCCCCGACCATGTGTGCGCCCAAGAGTTCCCCGCTGGTTGCGTCGAATATCGTTTTAATGAAGCCGTCGGCCTCGCCAAGCGCGGCGGCCTTGCCGTTCCCGACGAAGGAGAACCTGCCCACCTTGACATTGCGTCCGGATGCTTTTGCTTTGACCTCGGTCAAGCCGACACTGGCGATCTGCGGCCAGCAATAGGTGCAGCCTGGCACGTTCTCGGTGTCGAGGGGATGAAGGCCCTTCACGCCAGCGATCTTCTCGGCGACAATCACGCCTTCGTGCATGGCCTTGTGAGCCAGCCAGGGGCCGCCGACCAGATCGCCAATCGCCCACACTCCGTTCACTCCCGTCTCGCCGTACGCGCCCGCGACGACGTGATTGCCGGCGACCTCGATGCCGGCCTCCTCCAGCCCGATATTCTCGACATTGCCGACAATGCCCATGGCCAAGATCACCCGATCAACGGTCACCTGCCGGGTCTTGCCCGTCTTGTCCTTCAGGATGCAGGTGACGTTTTCGGCGCCCTTCTCGAGTTCGGTGACCTGAGTTCCGGTCTCGAGCTTCATGCCCTGCTTGGTGAACGCTTTGGCAGCGAAAGCGGCGATTTCCTCGTCTTCCGCCGGCAGTACGCGGTCCAGAATTTCCACCACGGTCACTTCGGCGCCCAGCGTCTTGTAGAAGCTGGCGAACTCGATGCCGATAGCACCCGAACCCACGACAAGCAGCGATTGAGGAAACCTGTCCGGCACCATTGCTTCTCGGTAAGTCCACACGAGCTTGCCATCTGGCTCCAGTCCCGGAAAGGTGCGCGCTCGCGCACC
>JAICTU010000853.1 GCA_025936205.1 Polyangiaceae bacterium
CCGCTCGCGCTCGCCGGCATTCTCGGTGTGACCAAGGAGGCGCCCTTGCCGCGCTGGCCGGAAGCACGCGCGGAGCTGCCGGCTCTGCGCGCGCAGCTGCGGCGAGCGGAGCGCAAGCGCGACGTGGAGCGCGAGCGGCTGATCGCCGCGGCGCTCTCGCGCGCCCTGGTGCGGCGCCGCTGTGAGCTCGACATCGCGGTTCGCCTCGCGCGCCGTGCGGTGTTGCTCGGCGAGGACGCGCTGCGCACCGATCTCGCGTCCTGGCATTGCCAGCTCGGGCAGACCGAGCTGGGCGTCGGCATGTTGGTCCCGCTGCTCGAATCGCCGGGGCTCGACCGCGCCCGGCTCTCGATGCGCATCGCGCTCTACTGGTCGCGGCTCGGGCGCGCCGACGAGGCGCTCTCGGCGCTGCGCGAAGCGGCCGCGCACGATCCGGACGATCCGCTGATCCACGAGCTGCAGGCCACCGTCCACGGTTGGGCGCCGCGCGTGGAATCCGCGGCCAAGGCGGCGGAAGCCTACCTGCGAGGCGCGCAGCTGCGGCGCGCCCGCCGCGACGATGCGGCGGCGTTTCAGGACGTACTGCGCGCGTTCGACACGGCTCCCGAGCATCCAGCGGCAGCCGCGGCGCTGGCCGCGGCGCTGACCGAGAAGGGGCAGGGCAAGATCAGCGATGAAGTTTGGCGCCGTCACGCCGACGCGCTGATCGAGAGCGGGCATGAGGTCGCCGGCTGCAGCGTGCACCGCCGCAGGCTCGACGCGGCGCTCGAGGCCGGCCAGTTCGAGGCGGCGCTGGCGAGCGCCCTCGACGCGCGCCTGGACGCAGTGATCGATGCCAAATCGCTGCTCGCAGGGCTCGAGCCGCTGCACCTGGGCAGCGATGGCCCGGCGCCCGCAGAGAGCGTCCCGCCGCCGTCCGGCGCAGAAGAAGGCGTGTTCGAGCGGCTGCTCTCGCGGCTCGGGCTCTCCGAGTTCCTCGCCGCCCGGCTGGAGCTGGCGGCGGAGGCAGCGCAGGGACCTCTGGCGAGCCGCTGCTATCTGCAGCTCGGCAATCTGCTCGAGCGCAACATCGGCAGCACCGAGCGGGCGCTGGAGCCCTGGGTGCTGGCCGTGGTCGCCGATCCGGCGAGCGAGAGCGCGCGCGAAGCGCTGCGGCATTACGCCAGCAGCACCGGTGACTACATGCCGCTGGTGGAGGCCTTGCTGCGCGTCGGCGTGCGCTGGGAGCGCTCGCTCGGCGAGGGACGCACGCCGGCGGCGGCGCAGCCCGCGGAGCTCGAATGTTTGCGCGAGCTCGCTCAGCTCGCCGGCGATCGGCTCGAGGATGCGGGGCTCGCGCTCTGGTGTGTGAAGCTGGCGCTGCGACACGATCCCAACTCCGCGGCGCTGCGCTCGCAGCAATACGAGCTGGCGGAGCGGGCGGCTCACGCCGAGCGCGAGCTCGACGCCGCGCTGCAAGAGCTGGAACATGCCGAGGGGGAGCAACGGGTGGGCCTCTTGCGCCTGAGCGCCGGCTCGCTGCGC
>JAICTU010000200.1 GCA_025936205.1 Polyangiaceae bacterium
GCAAAGTTCAGCCCGATCTCGTCGTGCATCTGCACCTGGTTGATGCCGTGCAGGTTGTACTCCACCGGATCTTCAGCGGTGCTGATGTTGGTGTCGGGCTGATTCAGCTCGGACAGCGCCGAGTACAGCGTGGTGGTCTTTCCGGAGCCCGTGGGCCCTGTCACCAGCACCATGCCCCAGGGCTGATTGATGGCCCAGCTGAAGTCCTTCAGCGGCCCGGCATCGAAGCCGAGCTTGGTCATGTCGAGCTGCAGGTTCCCCTTGTCCAGGAGGCGCAGCACGATCTTCTCCCCCCAGATGGTGGGCAGCACGCTGACGCGAAAGTCCATCTCACGGTTCTTGCCCATGCGCAGCTTGATGCGACCGTCCTGGGGCAAGCGCCGCTCGGCGATGTCGAGCTGGCTCATGATCTTGAGGCGGCTCGACAGCGCATTCTTCAGCTTGAGCGGAGGGGTCATCTCCTCCTGCAGCACGCCGTCCACGCGGTAGCGCACGCGCATGCGGCGCTCGTACGGCTCAATGTGCACGTCGCTCGCGCCCTTGCGAATCGCGTTCAACAGGATCACGTTCACCAGGCGCACCACGGGCGCATCCTCGCTGGCCTTCTCCAGCTCGACCGCGTTGACGTCTTCTTCATCCGAGGTGAAGTCGATGTCGTCGTCGCCGAGATCGAAGTCGGCCATCACCTCGTCGTAGGAGGGGCCGCTCTGCACATAATAGCGCTCGATCGCCGCCTGCACGGCGGTCTCGCTGGCGACGACGGGCTCCACGTTGAAGCCGGTCAGGAACTTGATGTCATCGATCGCGTGCAGGTTCGTGGGATCGGCCATCGCGACGATCAGCGACGAACCCGAGCGCGACACGGGAATGACCCGGTGCTTCTCGCACACGTCCTTCGCGACGAGTTTGATGACCTCTTCCTCGATGTCGTATTCCTCGAGCTTGACCGCAGGCAGGCGGTACTGCGCGCTCAGAAAGTCGGTGATCTCGCCATCGGAGATGTAACCGAGCTTGGCGAGCGTGTAGCTGAGGTTGCGCCCGCTCTTGGCTTGATCCGTCTGCGCCTGCTTGAGCTGTTGCAGGCTGATGAGCTTTTCGCGAACGAGGAGTTCACCGAGGCGGTTGGGCGAAGAATTCGACATGCAGGATCACTCGAAGGAGCAAAAGGACTGGCGTTGCTGGGGTGAGGCCGGGTAGACGCAGCTGGTCAGGGCCGGGCGGCTCGGAGTTCCGGCTCCCACTGGAGTAACGACCAGTTGCGACCGATGGTGCACCGGGGTGGACGCAAACCCGAGCGCAGGCCGACCGGTCAGCAGCCCTCCCGGCGCAGGCCGTTGACGCTCGCCCAGGCGGCCGCATATTGAGCGAGCCGACGATTCTTTACTCAATACATCGGAATTCGAAGGAATCTACGAACCCATGGCCAAGAGCTACGCCGAGCTGTTCGCTGACGTCCGCGAGCGCGTAAAAACCATCTCTTTGGACGCGCTGAAGGCACGCCTCGAAGCGGGCACACCCACCACGCTGGTCGATGTGCGCGAGCAGCACGAATACAACGCTGGTTTCATCCCAGGTGCGCTGCACATCCCGCGCGCGCACCTGGAGTCGCAGGCGGAGGGCAAGCTCCCCGATCGACATGCGCCGATCGTACTGTATTGCGCCGCCGGCACCCGCAGTGCCTTCGCCGCCAAGACGCTCGGCGACATGGGCTACGACAACGTGCTCAGCGCCAATCCGGGGTTCACGCGCTGGAAAGACCTGCGCTACCCGATGCAGACGCCGCCGAACCTCAGCGAGGCTCAGCGCGATCGCTATTCTCGCCACCTGATGTTGCCCGAGGTCGGGGACGCCGGGCAGGCGAAGTTGCTGGCGAGCCGCGTCTTGCTGCTGGGCGCAGGCGGCCTGGGCAGCCCCGCGGCGTACTATCTGGCGGCCGCGGGCGTGGGCACGCTGGGATTGGTGGATGCCGACGTGGTCGATGTCTCCAACCTGCAGCGCCAGATCCTGCACGCGAGCTCTCGCGTGGGCGTGCCCAAGGTCGACAGCGCGGAGACCACGCTGCGGGACCTGAATCCCGATGTGACGGTCGTGAAATACAAAGAGCGGCTCACCAGCGAGAACGTCGAGCGCATCCTCGCAGATCGCTGGGACGTGATCGTGGACGGCTGCGATAATTTCCCCACGCGTTACCTGGTCAATGATGCCTCCCTGTTCCACAAGATCCCGGTCATTCACGGCTCGATCTTCCGCTTCGACGGACAGGTGACGACGTTCCTGCCGTTCAAGGGCCCGTGCTACCGCTGCCTCTACCCGGAGCCGCCCCCCGCCCATCTCGCGCCCTCGTGTTCAGAGGCCGGCGTGCTCGGCATTCTGCCCGGTATGATCGGCATTCTGCAGGCCACGGAAGCAGTCAAGGTTCTGCTGGGCCTGGGCGACACCTTGGCGGGGCGGCTCCTGCAGTACGACTCGCTGGGCATGACCTTCCGCACCTTCAAGCTGCGAAGGGATGACCAGTGCCCCGGCTGCGGCAAACACCCGAGCATCGAGGGCTACATCGACTACGAGGGCTTCTGCGCGGGCGCCTGAGCTTTCGCGAGCCCGGCTCTGAGAAGTCGCTAAGGAACGAAGAATACAGCATGGCCCGAGACAGCGGCGCTCAACCGCTACCGGGCCATGCCGGCCATGCCAGCGGCAGGCCGCGAGCGCTGCGATAGCGCGCCTCCCAGCGTGTCCCGTAGACGCTGCCGGCAAAGGCCAGCAGCGCCAACACCAGACCGGCCACGATGTCCACCAGCCAGTGCCAGCGCAGGAACATCGTGGCCACGATGATGTTGAACACGAAGAACGCAACCAGCGGCCAGCTGTAGCGATAGGGCAGGTAGGCCCGGTTGTGGAACGAGAACAGCAGGATGAAGCTCGGCGCGGCGGTGTGAATGGACGGGAAAATGTCCTTCTGCGCGCCCGCGGACGCCACCAGCTCTTTCACCAGGTGCCACCACACGCCGTTCGGCAGCTCGACGCTGAACAGCTCCGGCAGTCCCTTGGCGGGGCCGTATCCCGGCACGAGCAAGTACAGTGATTGCCCCACGGCGAGCACCAACAGCAGACCGAGCGCGAATTCGGAAAGCAGGCGCGAGTCCCGCCCGAAGAAGATGATCGGGATCACGTGCAAGCCGAGCACGAAGAAGTAGCCGTAGTAGAAGAACGCGAACCACTCGGTCGTCGCCGGGGTGACCCAGCGCTGTAACGCCAGCGCCGGTTCCACTCCGAACCAGTGCATGCCGAGCTGGTGCAGCTCGAGATCCACGGACCCAGGGTTGACCACCGGCAACAGCCCCCGCATCACGAAGTAGGTCAGCTGGATGCCGCCGTAATGGCCGAGCCGGAAGGCGAGCGGACGCAGCCAGGGATGCGTCAGGATCCCGCCGCGCACCAGCACCACGACCACCGTAAAAAAGCAGAACAGCAGCGCCGACACCTCGAGCAGCGCGCGATCCCGGGCAGCGCCGTGATGCTGGGACGCGAGCACGGAGAGATCGAGCACGGCCAGGTAGGCGAGTACGATCCAGTCGTTCAGGGAGATCCGACGCAGCCAGCTCAAAATCGGACTGCGGGGAGCTCCCGCCGAGCTCGAAGCGGGGGGTGCCACCGAGCCCGGAGCGAGCGAGGGGCCCTGGGCGGGCTGGAATAGGCTTTCTGGATGGCCCGCCATGGTTGGTCCGGGGCGGAAGCTAGTCGACCGAAATCGCTTCGTCACGCCCTTCGCGTGAATTCTGCCGCACGGAATCGGCTCTTCAACGCGGCGCGGCCTGGCCCCACACGGCGAGCAGATTTTGCAGGATGCGGTAGGTCAGCCCCCAGACCACGTGGCCTTGCACGTCAAAGGCGGGGAGAGACGGGCGTACGCCCGAGATCGGGCCAGGGTAGACGATGCTGGTCTGTGCGGCGGGCAACAGCAAGGCGTCCAGTCGGGCCCAGACGACCGCTTTCACTTCGCGCGGATTGGGCTCGAGCCGCACGTCGCGCCCCAGGGCAAAGACGAGCGGCAGGATCTCGAACGCTGGCCGCAGACCGGCGCGCACCGGCGTTCGCTCCAAGAAGCCGATCCATTCCGCTGCGCGGTCCAGCTCGAGCCCCACCTCCTCGTGCGTTTCGCGCAGCGCCGTCGCCACCAGGTCTGGGTCCTCCGGGTCGAAGTGGCCCCCGGGGAGCGCCATGTGCCCGGACCAGGGATCCCGCTCGTCTTCGGCGCGCCGGATCAGGAGAACCTCCGCTCCGCCGGGCACCTGCCGCACCACCGCTGCCACGGCAGCCGCGCGCATCTGCCCGGGCGCCTCCAGGCTCATCGTCGCATTCAGCGCGCTCAGCGCCCGCTTCAGTTCTCGAAGGTCGAAGGGCATCCAGCACCCACACGGACTTGGTCCAACATACACGGCAGTGTAGCGCTTTTTCTGCGCCCTTTGGCCCCAGCTTGGCTATGGTTGGCGCCCCGCCGTTCCGGCGTAGAACGACCTATGAGCAAGAACATATTCGTGCCCGCCCTGCTGCTCGGTTTGTGCACTCTGGGCCTGTGCACCGTGGGTATGTGCTTTTGGGCGACGTCCGCGGGGGCATTTCCTGGTGTATTTGCCGGCAAAGGCACGGCGCGCCGGATCAGCAATGCGACACAGGTGGTACTGCTCGAGAAGGGCGATCACACGGTCGTCAGCGTGTGGTCCGACTACGAGGGACCGCTCGATCGCTTCGCGCTGGTGTTGCCGGTGCCCTCGGACGTGAAGCTGTCCGACGTGCGCACACTCAAGCGCGACGCCATCGATCACCTCGACGAGATCACGGCGCCCCGCTTTCACGAGTTCTGGGAGATGGATCCCTGCGAGCCGGGCGCGCCCGAACAGGAGTGGGAGCGCGACCTGACGGTCAAGGATTCGTCCGTGAACTTCCTGGCGGGGGGAGCGCCGGACATGAGCGGGAATGCGAAGGTCGCGCCCGAGCTACTGCTCGATCTCACGCCGGAGTTCAAAGACGGCGAATACGTGTTCCGGCTCTTCCCCAAGCTGCAAGCCCTCAAGTCCTATCTGTCAGGGCGCAGCCTGGCGCTGCCGGAAGGCTCGGAGGCGGCCCTCGCACAGTACGAAGCGAAGGGCATGCAGATGCTCGTTGCCGACGTGGCCACCAGCAAGGTGGAGCTGGCCGGGGCGCGCCGAGCGCTACTGTCGCCGATCCGCTTCGCCACTCGCCAACCGTATGTGCTGCCGTCGACGCTCGGGCTGGCGAGCGCGGGCGGGCGGCAGGAGTTGCTGATCTACGTCCTGCATCCCACCGATCGCTTTGAAGCGGCGAACTACCCGAACGTCTATCCGCCCACCAACGTCAATGTCGATCCCTCCGTGAAGGAGCGCATGGGTGACTTTTATGCGGGCGTACACGACGCGCTGCTGGCGAAGAACCCGAAGGGCATCCTCACCGAGTATGCCTGGCCCACCATCAAACACTGCGGCGAACCCTGTCCCAATGCTCCGCTGAAGATCAACGAGTTGCTCACGCTGGGTGGGGATGTGCTCGAGGAGGACGTCAGCGACGCGGAAAAGAATCCCAAGCCCGCTGACGCCACGGACGCCGAGAAAGAGCAGATCAAGCAGGCGGACAAGGCCACGCGCGTGCGCATGGAGGAGCAGCGCAAAGAGGTCGCGAAGCGTCAGGCGCTCCTGGCGCGCAACAGCTACGTCATCACGCGCTTGCACCACCGCTATGATGCGCAGACCTTGACTGCGGACATCGAGCTCAAGTCGGCCGGGCCCGTGAAGGGCGGCGTCGGAGTCCCCGCCGGGCCCAGTGCGGAAGCTCCCGCGGCGGTGGAGCCCGCGCAGGAGAATCGCCTGCAAATCCGCTACAACGTCGGTTATCCGAGCAAGAAGGTCGTCCAGTGTGAGGCGCCGCAGCGCTGGCGCTGGGGCATTCCTCCGGCGAGCTATCGCGGTCTGCGCAAGACCTTCACCGCGCGCGATCTGGCCTACAAGAAGCGGGATCGCTTCCCATTGACGGAGGTGATCAAGAGCAGCGTGCCGGCTCTCGGCATCGCGGCTGCGCCACCACCCCCCGAGGAGGCTGCGGCTCCGGCCAAGGCCGCGGCCGAGCAAAAGCCGGCGGCCAAGGAATCCGGTTGCGCCTTGTCGGCTGCGCCCCGACCAACCGCTCCCGCCACGAGCTCCGGCTTGCTCGCGCTGCTCGCAGGAGCGCTGCTCCGGCGCCGCCGGCTGTCCCGCAGTTGATCTCAGAGCTCGAAGCGCACCTTGGTCGGTGTGTGTTCGGGCGCGGGGTAGTTGGCGGCGAGCAACGCACTCATGACGCAGTCGACGGCACCCTCCGCCACCGGCTCTGCAGAGGCCGCGCCTCCGCCGAGCGCCTTGCCCCCATGCCCGATGTAGAGCGTGATGGTCAGGCGCGTGCCAGCCCCCGCTCGGCAGCTCTGGATCTGGGGATCGAGCCCGGCCAGGACGCGCGAGATCCTGCTCGCGTCCCAGACGGCGGGGGTCGTCACGCCCTTGCGCGGCTTGAAGTCGAACGAGTTGCGCGCGATGCCGAAAGCGCCGCCCTGTGGCGAGGGCCAGCTCACGGAGCGCAGCACATCGAACATACATTTTTCGGTGCCGCGCTCGCCCAGGGTCGACTCCGCGGCCCAGACCTCCGCTGCGCGGTGGGTCGAATCCACCTTCACCGCGAACTCGATGCTGCCGCCAATGAAGTCCAGGCGCTCGACACCCTGCTGGATGCAGGTCTGCAAGCCGTCCATCGAGTCGCGGAAGCTCTGCTCGGCGGCGCGCTCATCGAGGCCTCCGACCTCCGCCGAGGCCGCCACATTCCCGCGCGGAGAGGGCGTGGGTTCCGCCTCCGGCTCGACCGGAGACGCGGTCGTGCGCGGGACCGGCGGCGCCGAGCCACAGGCCAGCGCCACCAGCACCGCAAACCAGCCGGGAGAAGAACAGCGAGCGGCGATCATGTCGGCTATTTGGAGAGCTTGTCGAGCACGCTCATGTCTTCCAACGTGGACAGATCGCCCTTCACCTCGCGCCCGGCAGCAATATCCTTGAGCAGCCGTCGCATGATCTTCCCGCTACGGGTCTTCGGCAGGCTGTCGGCGAAACGAATGTCGTCGGGGCGAGCGAATTTGCCGATCTCCTTGGCCACCTGCTGGCGTAGTTCCTCGGCAGCAGCGGGGCTCGCCGTGAAGCCGGGCTTCAAGGTCACGAACGCCACCAGTGCTTGACCCTTGAGGTCGTCGGGACGCCCTACTGCTGCTGCTTCCGCGACGCTCGGATGCGCCACCAGGACGCTCTCGATCTCAGCCGTGCCAATGCGATGACCCGACACGTTCAGCACGTCGTCGATACGGCCCACGACGCGGAAGTACCCGTCCTTGTCGCGATAGGCGCCGTCGCCCGTGAAGTAGCAGCCAGGAACGTCGGAGAAATACTGCTGCTTGAAGCGCTCGTCGTCGCCCCAGATGGTGCGCAGCATGCTGGGCCAGGGGCGCTTCTGCACGAATAGACCCCCTTCGCCGGCGGGCACGCTTTGCCCATCCTGCGTCACCACGGCCGGCTCGACCCCGAAGAAGGGCAGCCCCGTGGAACCCGGCTTGGTGGGAACGGCGCCGGGCAGGGTGGTGGTCATGATCGCGCCGGTCTCGGTCTGCCACCAGGTGTCGACGATCGGACAGCGCTTCTTGCCGACTTTCTCGTGATACCAGAGCCAGACTTCGGGATTGATGGGCTCACCCACCGTCCCCAGCAGGCGCAGGCTCGACAGGTCTGCCTTCTCGACCCACTCGTCGCCCGCCTTGATGAAGGCCCGGATCGCCGTCGGAGCCGTATACAAGATGGTCACCTTGTGGCGATCGATGATCTGCCAGAAGCGGCCCCAATCGGGGTGGTTGGGCGCGCCTTCATAGATCAGGCAGGTCGCTCCGTTGGAGAGGGGGCCATAGACCAAATAGCTGTGCCCCGTGACCCAACCGACGTCCGCGGTGCACCAGTACACGTCGTTCGGCTGCAGGTCGAAGCAGTACTTCGTCGTGAGGTGCACGCCCGCGAGGTAGCCCGCGGTGGTGTGCAGAATGCCCTTTGGCTTGCCCGTGGAACCCGAGGTGTACAGGATGAAGAGCGGATGCTCGGCATCCACGATCTCGGGCTCCGCGTTCTTGCCGCCCGCGTGCTTGGCGAGTAGCTCGTTCCAATCGAGATCGCGCCCGGGCTGCATCTGGATCGGGAGCGCAGCGCCCATCTGGCGAAAGACCACCACGTGCTCGACCGAAGGCGTCGAACGCACCGCCTCATCCACGGTCTGCTTCAGCGGCACCGGCGCGCCGCGCCGGGATGCGCCGTCTTGAGTCAGGACCACTTTGGCGCCGCAATCGTTGATGCGGTCGCGCAGACTCTCCGCGGCGAACCCCCCGAAAACCACCGTGTGCGTGGCGCCAATGCGCGCGCAAGCCAGCATCGCCACCACGACCTCGGGGACCATACCCATATAGATCGCGACGCGATCGCCCTTGCGTACGTTGAGGCTGCGCAGCGCCGCTGTGCAGGCCAACACCTGCTCGTGCAGCTGCGCGTAAGTGAGCGAACGGGTCGCCCCGGATTCGCCCTCCCAGAGGATCGCGATCTTATCGCGGGTCTTGCTAGCAAGGTGCCGGTCGAGGCAGCTCTCGGTGATGTTCAGCGTGGCGCCCGTAAACCACTTCGCGTGCGGCGCCTTCCAGTCGAGCAGCTGCGTCCAGGGGGTGCGAAACGCCAGGTCCGCGAGCTCGCGCTTCCAGAATGTTTCCGGCGAGTCGAGGCTCTCCCGGTACAGCTTCTCGTATTGCTCTCGCGAGCTGATGCGCGCAGCCTTGCGGAAGGCTTCGCTCGGCTCGATCTGGGCCTCTGCTTCCGCGAACGTCTCGATGGAATTGCTCATGCTGGCTCCCGGTGGTCTTTCAAAAATGCCTAACGCGGTGCCGCGCTTCCAGGCAAACGAAATTCCGAACGGCCCGCCCCGCACGTGCAGGCTCGGATCGCGGGCTCCCGCGATCCGGCAAAACGATTAGATTCGTGGCAATTTACGCCACGGCTGGTGCTCACATCCCTGACGGGGCGGAACGCTCTCTGCCTGCTCCGGGTGCCGTGCAAGCACGACGTGCGGAATCTCTGCAGCGAGCGAACAGGGGCGACGCTCTGCCCAGGAAATGTTCTCCCTGGGAACTGGTTCCTGGGAACTGGTTCCTGGGAACTGGTTCCTGGGAACTGGCTCCTGGGAACTGGCTCCTGGGAACTGGTTCCTGGGAACCTGGCGTCGCCCTCCGCGTCAGCTACCGGCTGCGAGCTTGTTGAGCGCACGCTGCAAGCGCGAGCTCAAGCGAGCGGCTGCATTGCGATGCAACAGCCCCTTGCTGGCGGCGCGAGCAGCGGTGCGCGTCGCAGCGGCGACGACTTCCTGCGCGGTGGCAGCATTGCCACCGCTGATCGCGGCGCGAGCGCGCTTCAGGCTGCTGCGCAGGGCGCCCTGAACGAGGCGGTTGCGCGCCGTACGCCCGAAGCGTTGACGTGCGCGTTTGGCTGCAGAAACGTGATTGGCCATGGAAAATTACTTTGCCGGGGCGCGCGCTGCCGCGGGCTCGTTGGAGGTGATGCCGGACTCGGGATCCAGCGGGAAAGCCGGCGTGCCGTTGCGCTTGAGGAAACGCTTGCGCTTCACGCCCAGCTTCTGGTCGCGGTTGTGACGCCGAGTCTTGGTCTGAGTAGTAGGAGAAACCATCGGAGGAAGAGGAGGGGGGTCAGGGGTGAGGGGTCAGGAAGGCCAAACCCGTACGCCGACAGCGGGGTGCCTCGAGAGCCGCCGGCCCAAGGGATCCCCAGAAGTGGGGCGGGACTATGACTACTGAAATCCGCCTTGTCAAAGCGTTTCCGGCGATATTCCCAGGATATTCCCAAGGAAGGCCGCACCGGCTCGAGCCTCGAAAGTTCTTTGAACCTTCGGCCGGCGCCCATGAGCGGGCAGGAGGATCTGCGGCGCCGTTACTTCAGCTTGGCGCCGAGCAGGTCGCCCAGGGTTCCGAAACCGGCTTCCTTGGCCAGCTGCTTGCGATACTCGCGGTGGGCGCGACGCTCCTCGTCTTCCGCGTGCTGCTTGATGCTCAGCTTGGGCTCCATCCGACGCGGGTCGACGTCGATCACCTTCACGTCGAGGCGAGTCCCTTCCTTGAACTTCTTGCGCAGGTCGGTCCCGCGCATCGTTCCGGTCTGCCCGGCGGGGATGAAACCACGCGAGCTCCGGCCCGTGACGCCCAGGATGCGCACGATCAATCCAGCGGCCTCTGCCCGCACGACCTCCGCCTGCACCGAGCCGTTCTTCAGGATCTTCTGCTGCGCTTCGTCGCGCTTGGCCTCCGGCAGGGCCACGTGCAGCGATACCTTGCGATTCTTGATGTCGAAGTGGTGGATGACCACATCGAGTTCGTCGCCCACGGAGAGCAACTCGCGCGGATGCTCGACCTTCTTGTACCCGTACTGCGGGGCGGCGGTGATGTCGCTCATGTGGATGAGGCCGTCGATGTCGTCGTCCAGCTTGACGAAGGCACCGAAGGGCTCGAGGCGCGTGATCGTGGCCTTCAGGATCTTGCCGGGCGAGTACTTGCCGCGCGCCTCAGCCCACGGATCCTCCAGCAGCGCCTTGCGGCTCAGCCAGATCTTGCCGCGCTCGTCGATCTTGGTGATCTTCACCTCGATCTCTTGACCGGGCGAGAGCAGGTCTCCGATCTTGGCCTTCGGATCGTGGCTGGCTTCGGAGATGTGTACCAGCCCCTCCAGGCCACCCGCGTCAGCGAGCGCGATGAAGGCGCCCCACTCGACGACCGTGCGCACGGTGCCCTTCAGCACTTGACCCTCGGTCAGGTGCTGCAAGGCGGTCTTGCGGCGCTCGTGAGCCTCGGCCTCCAGCATCGGGCGCCTGGTGACGACGACGTCGCGCGCCTTCTCGTCACATTGCGTGACCTTGAACTCCATCACTTGGCCGAGCAGCGACGTGAAGTTCGCGTTCTGCGGATGAAGGTCCATGCCGGAAGCGGGTGCAAACGCCCGCAGCCCCTGGATCGAAACCTCGACGCCGCCCTTGATCACACCTGTGACCAGGCCCTTGATCAGAGTGCCGCTCTGGCTGACCTCGTGTACCAAGGCCTTGGCGGCCTCTTCACGCAGCGGCTTGCGGCTGAGGACCACGAGCCCACCTCGCGAGCCGTCCCGCAACACGGACGCCACAAATCGATCTCCGACGGCTGGCACCAGATCGTCCGGCTCCATCTCGGAGCGATCGAAGATCGCGAGCGCTTTGCCCGCCAGATCGACCATGATCGCACCCTCGAGCACGGCGGTAACGCGCCCGAACACTTCTTCGCCCGTATGAAAGGGCGAACGCTCCGTGGGCGGGCGAGCATGGGGTCGAGCAGCACCGGCAGCCTCGCCGTTGGGGGCCTTCTTCTTCCGCTTGCGACGGCGCTTCTTCTTCGCCGCATCACCCGCGGCGGCTGCTTCGCCGTCGGCCGGAGCGGCGCCGGATTCCTCCCCGTCGTCGCCGCCTTCCTCGCCCGACGCGCCAGCGTCTGCCGGATCGCTCGCTTCGGCATCGCCCGAGCTATCAGACTCGGAGGTGGCGACCTCCGGAGCAGCGGCCTCTGAAGAAGTAGCAGCCTCTGAAGCGGCAGAGTCAGTACTGGCGACATCACCGGGTGTCACCGTGGACGCCGCCATCGCGACCGGCGGAGACTCGGCGTTGGCGGACGTCGCGTGCCCGTCGAATGAGGCGGAAGTTTGAACAGTCATTGGGGGGACCCTCGAGGCGTTCTCTATATCGCGCCTTTTGGCCTGTGCCAACCGGCGCTGCAGTTGCTGAATCAGCGAGAGATGGGCAGATGGCGGTTCACTCCGCCGCTGCGGTCGATGTGCAGTGCGGTGCTTCCCGGCGCCACCACGTTGATGCTCGCAAACAGCCGCTCGGCGACAGTTATGAATGCCTGCGCCGTCTCGGAGCCCGGGGCCGCTTGCACCACCGGAATGCCGTTATCTCCGGCCATGCGTACCGCTGGATCGATCGGGATCTGGCCGAGCAACGGCGCGCGCGCCATTGCTGCCACCTTCGCGCCGCCGCCACTGCCGAAGATTTCGTGGCGCTTCGAGCAGCCGTCGCACACGAAGTAGCTTTCGTTTTCCACCACGCCCAGCACCGGGATGCCCACCTTCTGAGCCATGGACACAGACTTGTAGACGTCCTGCAGCGCGACTTCCTGCGGAGTCGTCACGATCACGGCACCCGTGGAGCGCACGCGCTGCGAGAGCGTGAGGGCCACGTCGCCCGTGCCCGGAGGCAAGTCGAGGATCAAGAAATCCAGTTCGCCCCAGGCGACGTCCTTCAAAAATTGCAGCAGCGCGCTGTGCAGCATCGGGCCACGCCAGACCACGGCCGAGTGGGGTTCATCCAGCAAGAAGCCGATGCTCATCAGCTTCACGCCGAAGCGCTGCAGGAGCTCGATCTTGGTGCCGTCCGTCGTCGGCCGGCCTTGCACGCCGAACATCGTGGGAATGCTAGGGCCGTAGATGTCCGCATCCAGCAGGCCCACGCGGTTGCCCAGACGGCTCAGCGCCAGCGCCAGGTTTGTGGCCACGGTGCTCTTTCCAACCCCGCCCTTGCCGCTCATCACCAGCACGACGTTCTTGGCGCCCGGCACCGGATCGTCGGCGGCGATGTTGCGCGAGGCAACCTCGGCCTTCCACGTGATTTCGAGAGGAAGCCCCGCCCTGAGCGGCGCGAGGCGCTGCTCCACCAGTCGCTTCAGCTCCTCTTTGTGCGCGTAACCGGGATCGGCGCTGCACAGCACGACGCGGACTGCGCTCGGCGTCACATCCAGTTCGCTGATCATGCGCAGCTCCAGCACGGAGCCCTGGAGACCCGGAACCTGAATGCCGCGCACGGCATCGACGAGAGCTTGCTGCGAGACGGCCATCTGGCGCCTCCCCTACAACAAATCAGGACGGATAACGAGTCACTCTCGGCGCAAAATACGCGCGTTCGCGAGCGGGGGGGCCCACGCTCGGCGGCCGGTCGTCACTGCAGCCAAGCGGCGAGCAGCGCGCAGGCGATGCCGGCACCGACGCTCGCCAGAGCGAACAGCCAGGCGGCCCCCACGCTCGGATGGGACGCCAGATTCGTGCGCAGGTTGCGCCAGCGCCGCGACCAAGGGCCCACCTTGTCGCTCGGAAAGCGCGGATTGCGCAGCAGGGAGTCCGATACGCAGGAGTGCCGAAACGGCACGTCATTGCTGCATTCGGGGCCGAGGCTGGTCCGTTTCAGGGTCACCGGCGAGGCCACGGAGTTGGCCGGCATCGAAATCGGTTGGGACGGGCGGGGCGCGTTCACGAAGCGGATCGATGGCGGGCTCGATAGACGGATCTCCACCGGCCGCGTCGGTTCCTGAGCGAAGGGCGCCAGCGCAGCGGCAAAGGCTTGCGCCGACTCCGTGCGCTCGCGCGGGTTGGAACGCAGCGCTTCCCGCAGCACCGCGGTCAGCTCTGGAGGCACGTGGCTGGACGACTCGGCCTCGGCGCCCGGGGGCACCCCATGCAGTAGAGCATGAAGCAACGCGGCTGCCGAATACACGTCCGCCCGCCGATCGACGTCGCCGCCCTGGCCATATTCTGGCGCGCGATAGCCGCCGGCGGGCGAGGGGTGCGGGCCGTCGCCGTGCATGTCCTCCAGGGCCTGAAAGAGCCCGAAATCAGTGACCTTTACCCAGGGAACACCGGGGCGCGGATAGGAGATGAGCACGTTGTTCGGGCTCAACGCTCCGTGGATCACGCCGTTGGCGTGCGCGTAGTCGAGTGCCGCCAAGATCTGCAGCGCCAGATCACAGGCGACTGCGACGGTGGCAGCGCTGCCCTCGTCGATCTCACGCTCCAGGGTACGTCCGCTGAGTTGCTCCGTCACGATGTACGGGGCACCGTCGATCTCGCCGATATCGAGCACGCTGGCGATGTTCGGGTGATCCAGGCCCGCTGCTTCCTTGGCCTTGGCCGTCACCCGCTCGGCGACTCCCGGTCGACGAGCCATTGCGGGGTTGATCCACTTCACCGCCACCCGCTTGCCGAGCAGCAGGTTTTCCGCCTCGTACAAACTCCCCACCGAGCCGCTGCCTAACGGCCGGACGATGACATAGCGTTCATCCAGAATCTGGCGCTCTTTCACGGAGGAGCCTCTCGTTCTCGAAGAACGGAGGCGAGCACCAAACATTCAACGCAATCGCCACGAGGCGTTTCGCTGTGGCGCGCTTCACGCCCCGGCAGGTGAAACGCCGGTGGCTGGCTTCAACGGGGGAACGCCGCTGGATTGCCGCCATCCACCGGCAACACGGCGCCGGTGGTGGCCTTGGCGGTGGCGAGGTAGGCAAATGCATGCGCCACGTCCTCTGCCTGCGTTTCGCGACCCAACAGGTTCGCCGAGAAGTAAGCGTCGGTCGTGGTGCCTCTGGCGCGCGCTCGAGCCTCGAGCAGCTCCGGGGAAAACAATCCGGTCCGCACGCGATCGGCATTGACCGCGTTGGCTCGCACGCCGAACGGCGCCAGATCGATCGCGTACTGTTTCATCAGTGCGACCAGTGCGCTCTTGGCCACGGCGTACGGACCAAAAAGGGGCCCCGGATTGAACGCGCTCTTCGAGGCGTTGAAGCACAGGCAACCACCAATGCCCTGCTGCAAGAAGATCTCCGCCGCGCTCTGCGCGACGTATTGATGGCTGAGCAGGTTGACGTCCAGAGACTGGCGCAAGCGCTGGACGCCCTCGGCGTCGTGCAGCGCCCCGCCCGGCGCGTTACCGGCATTGGAGATCACGATGTCCAGACCTCCGAAGGCCAGCGTGGCCTCCTGCAGCGCTGCGCGCGCCGCAGCCGCGTCCGTGAGATCCGCGGCATATGCGCGCACTGCAGCGCCGTGCCGGCGCTCCAGCCCGGCCTGGGCTCGAGCGAGAGCTTCCCGGTCGCGATCCACGAGCAGCACATGCGCGCCCAGCGCGAGAAAGTGCGCGCTCGTGGCCAGCCCGATGCCGCTCGCCGCGCCGGTGACCACCGCCACCTGGCTGGCAAGTGCCGCCTCCGTACCGCGCGTACCGAGCTTGGCCTGCTCCAGGCTCCAGTATTCGACGTCGAACAGATCCGAGAGCCCCACCGGCTGATAGCTGCCGACGCTCTCGGCGCGCGCCATCACATCGACGCTGTGCTCGTACAGATCCGCCGCGATCTTGGCCTGAGAGACGCTGCGGCCCAGCCCGGCGAAGCCC
>JAICTU010000376.1 GCA_025936205.1 Polyangiaceae bacterium
GAGACCGCTCAAAAACCACGCGGGCGGGAGACCGCTCAAAAACCACGCGGGCGGGAGACCGCTCAAAAACCACGCGGGCGGGAGACCGCTCAAAAACCACGCGGGCGGGAGACCGCTCAAAAACCATAGTCGCCCGAGCTGACGAAGCCCTCCGCCCAGTGCGTGGCATCGAGCTCGTAGGAGCTGAGCTCGAAGCCTGCCGGGTGCTCGCTGAAGCCGGGCAATGTCGACAGTGTGGCGATCGCCGCCCGGCCCAGCTGTTCGGAGGAGTACACGCCGATCAGCTTCACGTCGTCGGTACCGTCGGCCAGCTCCCGCGTGTGCTGCAACAGGAAGACTCTCATCGGCGCTTTCGCGATTTTACCATGTGCCGGGCACTGATTCATGCCGCACGCGGACCTTGGGCACCAGAGCCCGGAAACTGGCGCTGGCGCGGCTCCGATAGTCGTGGGCGGGCGGCAGAACCCACGCCCGACGAATGGAGACCATCATGAAGCCAGCTGCCACCGAGAACCTGACCGTGCTGGAGGACGAAGCGCTCGAAAGCGCCAAGGGAGGATTTGTCCTCACGCCCGTTTCCGTCTTCCCTCGCATCCCCCTGCCCCCGATCGAGCGGCCCCCGGTGCCGACGTTTCCGCCTTTTCCGGGCATCGCCCGGCCCCGCCCGCCGCTGCCTGATCCGCCGCCCTTCCGCACGCCGATCGACAGGCTGCCGATCCTGCGTTTCTGATCCCTGATTGCAGACCGACGGCTGAGCTTCCAGGTCGTGACGCCCGGCCGCCCCCGACAGTCCCCGGGGGCGGCTGGGCTGCCTCCGGATGATGGGCCCCGGGCAGTTCGCCTAGAGCCCGCAGAGCCGTGCGAATTTTTGTATGCCCTCGCGGCGCGCGGCGCTGAGCGACGAGTCCGCGAGATACTCTCGCAGCCGCAGGTTCGCGCGCTCGCGCTCTCCCAGCGCACAGGCCGCAAAGATCTCGGTGCGCAGCGCCTCGCGCCGCACGCTGGCGAAAGGCAGCTCGCGCTCGAGCGCGCGCTCCAGATGTTGGTCCGCCTCCTTCCAGCGGGTCCGCGAGTACAGGTTCTTGCCGAGCAAATAGTCGGCCAGGCCCTGCTTCGGGTCGGCCTCGCTCCACCCTCCGAGCGCGGCGCTCGACTGCATCAGGTCGCTACCGCGCTCCGGATCGCCGATCAACAGATCCGCGATCGCCTGTCGTCCTTCGCTGTGCGCAGCGTAGCGCTTGACCGCGACGGTGCGGACACGCGCTTCGTCCAGCGCATCGCGTTCGGCAGCGGCATACTGCTGCTCGGCAGTGGTCACGTCGCCCAGGCGCAGCGCCACGTCGCCCAGGCGCTCGGCCACCGTGGAGCGCTGCACGCGGGTGAGCGCCGCATCGGTCCCCATCTCGGTGTAGCGCGCCGCGGCGACACGCGCGGCGCCCCGGCGCTGTTCGCACAAGGCCAGCCCGAGGCGCGCGCCAAAGTTCGCCGGATCGAGGCGCAGGCTCTCCGAGTAAGCCCGATGGGCAGCCGTGATGTCGTAGCGATCGAGCGCCGCGCTGGCGTCTTCGAGCAGCTCATCGACGTCGTGCGGGCAGCGCCGGCCGAAGATGGCGGGACGATCGAAGCGGGCCTTGGCCAGGTCGAGCACGTAGTCGGGCAGCTGCACGCCGTCGAGCCGCGCGCGGAAGTCACTCTCCAGCGCGGCGAGCGGCTTGCCGAATGCCGTCTGGAGATCCGCCCCGGCGTACCACGCGCGCAGCGGTTCAGCGCCGTAGCTGTCGTGCAGCCAGGCCACGACCGCGCCCGCGACGGTGTACGCCGTGGAGTGGTTCTGCCCGAGAAAGCTGAGCCGAAACACGCTCGACAGCGGCGGCAGCAAGCCCAGATCGCGCAGGGCGCGCGTCCACTCGAGCTGGGTGTATTCGCTCTCCACCGAGGCTCCCGCCGCGGCCACGGCGAAGCCCTCGATGCGCCCGGGATCGGGGATCCAGCCGCCGAGCGGGCCCGCTACCGCGAAGGGGCCACGCGCGAAACTGCCCGCCACCACATGCGCCAGCTCATGGCTGAGCACGGGATGCGGATAGTTGTCGTTCTGGATGTACACTTCGTGCCGCCAGGGCTTGGCGATATAGGTGTTCGAAGCCCCCATCAGCGCACCCTTCTGATCCGCCGACGCGAACAAGAAGACGGTGATGCGCCCCGGGAACGCGCTCCGAAAGTAGGCTTCGTGCTCGGCGATGTGGCTGTCGCACTCGGTACCCAGCAGCTGCACGCGGTCGATCGGGATCATGCTCGGATACACGATGTCGCAGCGCGCGCTCGACCAGCTCTGGCCGAGGGCCGCGCGGATCGTGGTCACGTTCTGGTAGTGGCCGAGCTGGGGCCCCCAGGCGTACACGCCGAGGCTCGCGGCGAAGCCGAGCGACGCCAGCCCCAGCACGCCGGGGCGCCGCCGCAGGCTGGTCCAGCGCAGCCGGCCCTGCACCGAGCGTCGCACGAGCAGCGCCGTGCAGGCGGCGCCGAGCAGCGCGCCGCAGGAGCCGATCCGGTAGGTGAGCAACCGCGGCACGGCATCGATCACGGTGTCGTAGAGCGTGCCCGCGAAGAAGCCGACGAAGGGATCGAACGCGAAGATCATCGGGCTCGACCAGAAGCGCCACAGGCTCAGGACCACGCCCCCGAGCGGACCTGCCGCGGCGAGCACCAGCGCGTGCCAGCGCGCGCGCCGCAGATGCACGGCGAGCAAGCCGGCGAGCGTGCCCCAGGCAGCCGCCAGGAGGGCACCTAGGGCCGGACCGAGCAGACACAGGAGCAGGCCCTCTTTCCAGTCGCAAAAGCCCGCGCGGGCTCCGTGCAGGAGCAAGGCGCAGAGCTGCGCGAACAGCACGATCAGCGCGAAGCGGAGCGCGCTCGCGAGGGCTCCGAGCGGCGAGCCCAGGCGCGTCCCAGCCCCCCGCGGATACACCGCCAGCGAACACGCGCAGGCGATGGGCAACGGCAGCAGCAGGCCGAGGCCCAGCGCCGACTCGTAGCCGGGGCCGCCGAACAGCGGCAAGAAGCCGAGCAACAGCGCCGCCAGCGTGGTGCCGGCGAGCACGTAGCTCTGCCCGCGCGTCAGGCCGAGCACGTCACGTCAACTTCAGGCAGGCGGAAACGCGGGCGCGGGCGTGGAGGGCCGCGACCGGCCCTGCTGGCCCGAACCTTCGAGGCACAGCGCGAGGGCTTCTTCCACGCGCCGGATGAAGTGGATCTCGAGCGACTCGAGCACGACGCTGGGCACGTCCGCCAGGTCGCCGCGGTTCCGGTCGGGCAAGACCACGCTCTTGATGCCGGCACGGTGCGCCGCGAGCAGCTTGGCCTTGACGTCGGGGATCGGCAGCACCGCCCCGCGCAGGGTCAGCTCGCCAGCGACCGCGACGTCGCCGCGCGTGGGCACGCCCGAGATCAGCGACATCACCGCCACGAAGATGGTGACACCCACCGAGGCCGCGTCGCGCGTGGCGGCAGCTTTCGGAATGTGCACGTGCAGGTCGATGGACTTGATCCACTCGGGATCCACCGACAGGCGCGTGGCGCGCGAGCGCGCGTAGGACACAGCTGTGGCCGCAGCCTCTTTCATGATCGCGCGCAAGCTGCCCGTGACCCGGATCTTGCCCTTGCCAGGCATGCTCGTGGTCTCGATGAACAGGATGTCGCCACCCGCGCCGCCCACGCCCAGGCCCGTGGCGACGCCCGGCGCGCTACGGCGCTCGGCCAGCTCCGGACGGTAGCGCTGCGTGCCGAGCACCTTCTCGATGTACGGGCCGCCCACCTGCTGGCGCTGCACGTCCTGGCCTTCCGCCAGGCGCACCGCGAGGTCGCGGCACACGGCGGCGATCTCGCGCTCCAGGCTGCGCACTCCGGCTTCGCGCGTGTAGTGGTCGACGATCGCTTCCAGACCCTCGCGTTTGAACTCGAGCAACTCCGGGGTCAACCCGTGCTCGCGCAGCTGCTTCGGCACCAGGAAACTCTCGGCGATGGACAGCTTCTCGCCGCGCGTGTAGCCGGGCACCTCGATCACCTCGAGGCGGTCCATCAGCGCGGCTGGAATCGCCGCGCGGCTGTTGGCCGTGGCCAGGAACATCACCTGCGACAGATCGAAGGCCACGCCCAGGTAGTGGTCCACGAACGTCGAGTTCTGCTCCGGGTCGAGCACCTCGAGCAGCGCGAAGGTCGGATCCCCGCGTGCGTCGGTGCCCATCTTCTCGACCTCGTCCAGCACCAACACGGGGTTCTTACTCTCGGCCTTCTTCAGCGCCTGGATGATGCGCCCCGGCAGGGCGCCCACGTAGGTGCGGCGATGGCCGCGGATCTCCGCCTCGTCGCGCACGCCGCCCAGGGCGATGCGCGCGTACTTGCGGCCCATGGCGCGCGCGATCGAGCGCCCGAGGGACGTCTTGCCCACGCCCGGAGGCCCCACGAACAGCAGGATTGGCCCGCGCTTGTCGCTGCGCAGCTGGCGGATCGCGCTGTACTCGACGATGCGCCGCTTGACCGTCTCGAGGCCGTGATGGTCCTCGTCCAGGCACTGGCGCACGCGCTTGACGTCGAGTTGGTCCGGAGTGCTACGGCTCCAGGGCAAGTCCACCAGCCACTCGATGTAGTTGCGCGTGACGTTGTACTCGGCGGACTGGCTCTGCATCGAACGCATGCGACCCAGCTGACGGCGCGCGATCTTGTCCGCTTCCGGCGGCAGCGCCGCCACCGCCAGCCGCTCCTGCAGCTCGTCGGCTTCGTCTTCCTCGCCCGCCTCGCCCAGCTCTTCGAGGATGGTGCGCATCTGCTGGCGCAGCACGTACTCGCGCTGCGAGCGGCTCATCTCCTCGCGGATCTGCTGCGCGATCTCGTCCTTCACGCGCAACACGCGCAGCTGGCGCTCGACGATCGATTTCACCAGCTTGACGCGCGCGATCGGGTCCAGCGCCTCCAGCACCTTCTGGCGCTCGGGCAGCTTGGCGTGCTCTTCGGGAAAGTTCGCGGCGATCAAGTCGGCGAGCGCCCCGGGCTCGCTCACGTTGTCGAGGATGCCTGCGGTCTCCTTGGGCAGCTCCGGCAACAGCGTCAGGATCTGCCGCATGCGCGAGCGCAGGTCTTTGCCCAGGCTCTCCAGCTCTTCGGTGGACACGCGCGGCGGGCGCAGCCGCTCGATCTCGGCGCGCATGTACGGCTCGAGCCCGAGCGGGCGCAGCACGCGGAAGCGACCGAGGCCGTTCAGCACCACGCTGTAGTTGCCCTGGCCCAGGCGAATTACCTTCACCACGCGCGCCAGCGTGCCGACGTCGTACAGGTCTTCGAAGGCGGGCTCGACGACCTCCGGATCGCGCTGGGCGATCACTCCCACCACCGTCTGCTCGTCGTCGCTGAACTCTTCGACGAGCCGTACGCTGCGCGGTCTGCCCACGTTGATGGGCACGACGCTCATCGGCAGGAGCACCGAGTTCCGGAGCGGAAGGATCGCGATGCTTTCAGGCAAGAAGCCTTCCGGCGGCGTGCTGTCGAAAGCCGAGCCCGGGGGGCGTGAAGTGCTGGCCATGAGTCCCTTACCTAGTACGGATCTATCGGGCCCGTACAATAACCCAACATTTCCGATGGCTCGGCCGAGGCCTGTGCTAAGGCTGGCCCGATCGGATGGCCCCACGTCCTGAGCACCGGCATTTGCGCCCGGCACGCGTGCCCTCGCTTCACCGCGGCCTGCGGCTCACGGGGCTGCTGGTGGCCCTGTCGCAGGCAGCCGTTTTGCCCGGCTTTGGCTGCGCGGCCGGCGCCGGTCAGGGCCCACGCGAGACAGTTCGTGCGTATGCGCTGGCGCTGCACGAGCGGCGCGTCTCCGATGCTTATGCACTGCTCAGCCGCGACGCCCGGGCGCGCATCTCGTTTGCCGACTTCAGCCGCATGGTGACGGAAAACGCGCGCGAGATCGAAGACATCTCGGCGAGCCTGCTGGGCCCGGCGGAAGCGCCGAAAATCACCGCCACCGTCACCTCGCCGGACGGGGAGACGCTGCTGCTGGTGTACGAGAACGATGGCTGGCACGTGGACGGTTCCGCGTTCGACCTGTACAGCCAGAGCACGCCGCGAGCCGCGCTGGAGTCCTTCGTGCGCGCTTTCGAGAACAAGCGCTATGACATCCTGCTGCGGTTTGTCCCCGAGGAGAAACGCCAGGGCCTGACGGCAGAGCAGCTGAAACGGGCCTGGGAGGGTGACCAGCGGCCCCAGGTGGAGCGCCTCACCCAGGCGCTGAAGGCGTCCCTGCCGAACCTGCACATCGAAGTGCTCGGATCGCGCGCGACCGTGGCCTATGGTCCCGGAGGCAACGTGGAGTTGATTCAAGAGCAAGGGACCTGGAGAATCGAGGACTTTTGAGCCCGACAATTTCAGCGGGGGCCCCCCCCACCCCGGGAACGACAGCAGGCCGCGTCGGCAGCGTGGAGCGCAAGACGGCGGAGACCCAGATCCGGGTGACCATCAACCTGGATGGTACCGGCCAGTCCAGCGTGCAAACCCCCCTGCCCTTCCTGACCCACATGGTCGAACAGCTGGCGCGTCACGGAGGCTTTGACCTCGAGGTCCAGGCCAGCGGCGACATCGAGATCGACGGTCATCACACCACCGAGGACCTGGGGATCGTGCTCGGCAAGGCGGTGCTCCAGGCGCTCGGCGAGCGCAAGGGCATCCAGCGCTACGGCTCGGCCACTCTGCCCATGGACGAGGCGCTGGTGCGGGTGGCCATGGACCTGTCGGGGCGGCCCTTCTTCGTCTGGCGGCTCGATCTACCGAAGGCCAAGCTGGGCGAGTTCGACAGCGAGCTGGCCGAGGTGTTCTTCGAAGGTTTCGCGCGCTCGGCGCAGATCAATCTGCACGTGCACAAGCTCGAGGGGTCGAACTTGCACCACCTGATCGAGATCACCTTCAAAGCCTTTGCCAAGGCGCTGCGCCAGGCCACGAGCCTGGATGCGCGCGCCGCGGGCAGCGTTCCTTCCACCAAAGGCAGTCTGGACTGATGCAGATCATCCCTTCGATCGACCTCTGGCAAGGCCAGGTGGTCCGTTTGCGGCAGGGCCGCTACGACCAGGTGACGGTCTATGGAGAAGACCCCGTGGCGGTCGCGCGCGGCTGGCGCGGGCTCTCGCCGCGCCTGCACGTCGTCGACCTGGCGGGAGCCCAGAGCGGCCACGCGGTTCAGACGGACCTGATCCGGAGCATCGTGGATGCGTTCGGGGCCGGCGTGCAGGTGGGCGGCGGAGTTCGCTCGCTCGAGACGTTGCACAGCTACTTCGCGCTGGGCGTGGAACGGGTCGTGCTCGGCACGGCCGCAGTCGACCATCCCGAGCTGATCCGCGGCGCGGCGACCGCCTATCCCGGGCGCGTGGTCGTCGCCCTCGACGCCAAGGGCGGCTTCGTCGCCTCGCGCGGCTGGGTCGAGGTCTCGAAGCAGCGCGCGGTGGACCTCGCGCAAAGCTACCGATCCCTGCAGATCGCCGCGATTCTCTACACGGACATCGAGCGCGACGGCACCGAGGTCGGGCCGAACGTGGCCGCCACCGCCGCTCTGGCGCGCGAGTCCGGGCTCGATGTGCTGGCGAGCGGCGGCGTCGGCACGCTCGACCATGTGCGTCAGCTCGCGCGCGCGAGCCGGGAAGTCGAGGGACGGATCCGTGGCGTCATCCTGGGCCGCGCGTTGCACGAACAGCGCTTCACGCTCGAAGAAGCGATCGCCGCAGCGACAGAAGCGGCAGGCTAACGAGCCAAGCGCGCGTACCCGATGGAGTTTTTCCAAACTAGCCACTAACGTCGCGGCCGTGCCCAGCCCCGACGACGGTGCTTCTGCAGGGACGCCCCGCACCCCGCCTGCTTCTGCGGGGACACCCCGCACCCCGGGGCGGCGTGAACCGCTGGACCGCGAGGTGCGCGCGGCACGGCGCCGCTCGATGCGGCAGGACGCATTCAACCTGCCCAACCTGCTCACGATGGGCCGCATCGCGATCATCCCGCTGGTGCTCTGGCTCCTGCAGCGCGGCTCGCCCAACGACTGCGTGGTCGCGGCGCTGGTGTATTCGGGCGCGGCGATCACCGACCTGCTCGACGGCTATCTGGCGCGCAAGATGAACATCGTCAGCGTGCTCGGCCAGTTCCTCGACCCGCTCGCAGACAAGCTGCTGGTGATGGCCGTGCTGGTCTGGATGGTGCCGCTCGGGCGCATCTCCGAGTGGGCCGTGGTGCTGCTGCTCGGTCGCGAGATCTCGGTCACCGGCCTGCGCTCGATCGCCAGCAGCAGCGGCCTGGTGATCTCGGCCGGCGGCGGCGGCAAGACGAAGACCGCGCTGCAGATGGTCGGCATCCTGTGCCTGGTCATCGGCTACCCGTACCATCTCTCGCTCGGCTTCCTCGACCTGGGCTGGGTCGACCTGGTCAACGTCGGACGGGTGCTCATCTACGCCTCGCTGGTCTTTTCGCTGGTGAGCGCCTTTCAATACGTCTCGCTGTTTGCCGAGGCCGTCGAGGCCAAAGACCAGGACTGACGGGTCACAGGCCCCGGCCGGGGTTCCGACGGCCCAACGAGCACATGGACAGCGCAACGGTTTGCGGCTAGTTAGGCGCCGAGGATGCGCGTGCCCTTTCTTACTGCCTCCCTGTCTCGCGGCTCCCGCCGCGCTGTTTTTTTTCCCGGTGGCGCCGCGTGGGGCCTGCTTTTGTGTCTGGCCATCGCCGCCTGCTCCAAGCAGCGCCAGGGCGAGCGCTGCGACCCGAACAACGGCGACGGCGATTGTGAGTCCGACCTGGTGTGCAAGGGCGAGGCGCTGCTGACCCTCGAAGGTCAGACGCGAGGCGTGGGCCTGTGCTGCCCTCCCGTGGCCAATGCCACCGTCGAGGCCTGCCGGGCAGCGCAGCCGCTGCCGCCCGACGTCGACGCCGGGCCGGAACCGATCCAGACTCCGGTGGAGACACCCGCGCAGATCACCCCCACCGACGCTGGCTCGCAGCCGGACGCTGGCTCGCAAGCGCCCGCGCCCTGACCGGC
>JAICTU010000452.1 GCA_025936205.1 Polyangiaceae bacterium
AACTTCTTCGGGTCCTTGAGGAAGGCGATGATCTCCTCGAGATCGTCCTTGGCCTCGTCGGCACCCGCGACGTCCGCGAACGTGATCTTGTTCTGCGATTCGTTCAGCAGGCGAGCCCGGCTCTTGCCGAAGCTCATGGCCTTGCCACCACCTGCCTGCAGCTGGCGCATGAACAGGTAGAACATCACGAGCAAGAACAGCATCGGCAGCAGGATCGTGATGGTCGACGCGAGATACGGATTCGTGTCGTCCTCCTGGTACTCGAAGCGGACGCCGTTGGACTCCAGCGCCTCTTCCACCCTGGGGCTCGACTGCGGACCGATCGCCACGCCGCGCTCGGGCGCGCCTTGTGCGCCGGGTCGCTTCACCACGAACGAGTACTCGCGGTCGCGGATATCAACGGATTCGATGTGCGGCTGCGTCTTCGGTGCCCGCACCAGCTCCATGAATTCGCTGAAAGGACGCGGCTTCTTCGGCTGACCCGCTGGCACTAAAAATTGCCAGATGGCCAGGAAGGCGACGATGAGAACGACCCAGATGAGCAGCGTCTTGTGCGGTTGCTTCACTTAGTAACCCTTCACTCAGGAACCTCGGGAGGACCTACGGACTTCCAACCTTTGCTTTGCTACGGCGATACTAGTGCGAGTATAGATCGCACTTGGGGGCGAGGGCGGCGGAGAAGGCCCCGTTGACTGGGTTGCCTCGCGGAAAAGTGCCTCGCAGAAAAAGCGTACCTACGGAGAATAACGGCGAGGCCGAACCGACCGATATTGCTTTCTGTATGGAGCTAATCACTTTTGGTGGGTTTGGCACCCCTGCGGGCCGGGTTTTGTCGCGCAGGCTGTGGCTTTTTACGTGATCGGGCACGATCTGTGCTGCCATACGCGACCCTATCTGCGGCAGCCCTATCTGCGGCAGCCCTGTCTCCGGCAGCCCTGTCTCCGGCAGCCCTGTCTCCGGCAGCCCTATCTCGGACAGTAGCCCTGTCTTCCGCATTTGCGCCTTGCGCATTCGCGCTGCGCGCCTGCGTTTCGGTGTAAAGCGCAGGCGCGGATTCCTCCGTCGGACTCTGCCCCGAGAGCCCGCACGTGGATGCCTTCGCCAGGTGTTTCATAGTCCGTGGAAGAGCCGTCCGTGAGGGCACCGCCTCACCCCCCGGGGCCAGCACCAGCTCATGTCCACCCGGGAGCCAAATTCGGACGCCCGGTTGTCTCAATTTGTGCGCCCGGCGGATTTGAGCCGCATGGGTGCGCCCGAGTGGCACCTCGTGACCCTGAGCATCCGTCACGACCGTGCGCTCCCAGTGGTCTTCCATGCACTCGTCGGCCAGGAGATTGAGGCGCCGAGCAGCACCTGGCGTCAGGCGCTCCAACAGTGGCAACAGCTCTTCGCGGATGCGCGTGCGCAGATACCGCGGATCGTGATTCGACGGATCACTCGCGCAGCGCAGGCCGTGCCGCTCGAGGTGCAGCAGGATCGCGCTCTTGGGCGAGCGAATGAAGGGCCTCAGCCGGCGCTCGGCCGCGGCGGGCAGCACGCCCAGACCCCGCGGGCCCGTGCCGCGCAGCAATCGTAACAAGACGGTTTCGGCGCGGTCGCTGGCGTGGTGAGCCGTCGCGACCCAGCGCGCGCCGGCGCGCTCGGCGGCGGCATCCAGCGCCGCGTAGCGCGCCTCGCGCGCCCGCGCTTGAAGATTGCCGCCGGCAGCCAGTGCGAGCTCGCTGCGCGCGAAGGGTACACCCAGGGCGCTCGCCAGCGCGGCGGCCAGATCGAGCTCGGCGCTCGCTGCTTCACGCAGGCCATGATCGACTCCATGCGCGCACAGCTCGAAGCCGAAGCGCGGCGCGAGCCGTGCCAGCACGTGCAACAGCGCCAGCGAATCACCGCCCCCGGAGACGGCCACCAGGATGCGGTCGCCGCGTTCCAGCGGCGTCTCCTCGCGCAGGGTGCGCTCCGTCCTGCGCAGCAGCGCTGGAGGATGCGAGCTCTCGCTCATGGGAAGGGCTGCGCGGGCGTGCCGCGATGGAAGACGAAGTTGAAGCCACCCGTGATCTCGCTGCTGCGTTCCGCCGGGAATTCGTAGCTCGGGCCGCCGTCGGACGAGTCGCGGGGCACAGCGTCGTGCGTATCGACGACGGAGACCCGGAAGGTGCCCTGCGTCACGCGATTCTGGGAGTTCTCCTCGTTGAGGTTGCCGCTGAACAGCTGAGTGAAGGTCACGCTGCCGGCATAGGCGGTGAGCACGGAGTTTTGACCGCGGCAGCTGCTGTTCAGATACAGGGTCAAGCTGGTGTCCGGCGGCATCGGCGTCGGCGGCAGCGGATAGCCGAGCGGCGCCACCCCCACGGGCAAGCCGACGCTCAGCTCCTCACCGAGGTGCATGCGCGCATACGACAACTTGTTGACCAGCAGCGTGAGGCCGTCGGAGACCTGGATCTCTTGCTGGCCGCGCTGGATGCGAATGGTCAGCGTGTCGTCGTAGGGATTGGCGCCGAAAAAGTCGGGCTGCAGGTTGAACTCGCCGCGGTAGCACTCGTTGACGAAGAGCACGTCGCTGTGCACGAATCCGTCGCCCTCGCCCACCGAACAGCCACCCACCGAGCAGCCGAGCGCTGCGGCGAGCAGCAGGGCCCTCACAGCCCGAGCTCCTGCTCGGGGAGCGGGGTGTCCGCGCGGTGGCTGGGCCCCGCGCTCGCGAGGGGCATGGCCGCTCCGATGGCGCCTCCTCCGAGCACGCGCTCACCCTGATAGAGCACGGCGTACTGACCCGGAACCACCGCTTGCACGGGCTCGGCGAAGCGCAGCTCGAGTCCGCGCTCACCCGAGCGCGAGACCTGCGCGGTGACGGGCGCAGCGCGGTAACGCACCGCCACCTGGCAGCGCAGCGGCAGGCGCACGTCGGGCGCGAGCGTGGCCTCGGGCACGCGCGCGCCGCTGGCCAGCAGCCGCTCGCGCGAGCCGAGTTGCACGTCGTGAGACTCCGGGTCGACGCCGACCACGTATGAACGCTGCCCGGTGGCCACGCCCAGGTTCTTGCGCTGGCCCAGCGTGAAGCGATGGATGCCGTTGTGCGTGCCCAGCGCGCGCCCCGCCTCGTCCACGATCCGGCCCGGACGCACGCGCTCGGGCGCGCGCTGACTCACGAACTCGTCGTAGCGGCCCGTGGGCACGAAGCACAGCTCCTGGCTTTCGCCCTTGCCGGCGCCGGGCAGCTCGAGCTCGAGCGCTTGCTGGCGCACCTGCTCCTTGCTGGCGTCGCCGAGCGGGAAGATCAGCCGTGCCAGCATCTCCGGGGGCAGCATGTGCAGGAAGTAGCTCTGGTCCTTGCGCGCATCGAGCGCGCGCAGCAGCGCCGCCGGCTCGTGCTGACGGTCGACGCGCGCGTAGTGGCCGGTGGCGATGTACTCCGCGCCCAGGTCGTCAGCGATCTGCCACAGCTCGCGCAGCTTGACGCCGCGGTTGCAGCTGACGCACGGGCTGGGCGTGACCCCCTTCAGGTACGCTTCGACGAACGGCTCGACCACCGTGCTGGCGAACTCGGCACGCCGATCGTACGTGTAGTGGAAGATCCCGAGCTTGTCGGCGACGCGCCGGGCATCGTGCAGATCTTCTGGCGCGCAGCAGCGCGAGCGCACGGAGCCGTCGTCCGGGTAGTCCCAGAGATGCAGCGTCACGCCGATCACGCGGTAGCCGGCAGCTTGGAGGCGTGCAGCCGCGACGGAGGAGTCGACGCCGCCGCTCATCGCGCAGAGCACGCTGGAGGCCATGGACGATGCAGCTTACGCGTTACTGAACGGGGCTGCGCTACTGAACTGCGCTACTGAACAGCATTATGGACCGCATTACTGGACCGCGCCCGCCAGGCGCTTTGTCAGCCGCCCGATGGCGCGCGTGTGCAGTCGGCTGGCCCAGGACTTACTCAGTCCCAGCTCCGCCGCCACGTGATCGAAGCGTTCCCCTTCGAGGTAGTGGCGCCGGATCAGCACACTTTCTTGCTCGGGCAGCGCTGTGATCGCGGCCTCGACCAGGTCGAGCAGCTGCTGCCGGCTGGAGTGTTCCTCCGGCGAGGCCTCCCAGGGCGCCACCGCGGTGGCCGCACCCTGGTCGTCCGTCGCTGTTTCGGAAATCAGACCGATGGCGATCGCGGTCGCCATGCCTGCCAGGTGCTCGACCAGCTTCCGTTCCCGATCCTCCGGGCCTTGGCCGGGCGGAGGGGGGGTGCTCAGGTCCTCGGCCGCGCCCTCCGAAAACACCGCCGCGCTCTCGAACGCCTTGAGCCGCTCGTGCACGCGCCGGGGCAGGTGGGAGAGCTGGCGCACGCCGTCGAGCATTGCGCCGCGAATGCGGAAATTGGCAAAAGCACGGAAGGGGACGCCGCGCTCCGGATCATAGCGGCGAGCGGCCGCGAGCAGCCCGGCCTGGCCGTAGCTGATCAGGTCATCCAGCTCGGCCACGCGCCCAAGGCTCCGCTTCAGCCGGATCGCGATCGGCTTGACTGCGGGTAGGCCCTCGCGAAACCGTGCGAGGACTTCCGGCGAATCCGTTGTCGGCGTACCCATCCCTACACCGGACCTTACACCGGTCGGGGCGCCCATTCCACGCTAGTTTCCCGATCCATATCGTCGGGCGACACCCTACCTGATCGAAATTCGCGTTTCTCGTGTTTCCACCCGCCCCGCGCCGCCCCGTCCCCGCCTCGCTGCGCGCTGTCTTTCGCACTAGGCTGAGCGCATGATCCGTTGGAGCAGGATCGCGGCCGTCTACGCCGCGCTCTGCTTGGTCGCTCTGGCGCTGGCCTGGCCCGATGGCTCGCCGCTTCACTATCCGGGCGGTGCCCGGCGGATGGCGGGCGACGCTTCAGGGGACTGGTGGAGTCTGGGCCTGGGCGTGCTGTTCGGGGCGCTGGTGATCGTCACCTCGCGTTTCACGGTGCAGCGCTACACGTGGGCGCAGCGGCTGCATCTCGAGCTGCGGCCCTTTGCGCGCAGCCTGTCGCCCGTAGCGGTGATCGTGCTGGCGCTGCTCAGCGCGGCGGGAGAGGAGCTGCTGTTTCGCCGTCTGCTGCAGCCCTGGATGGGGCTGTGGCCGCAAGCGCTGCTGTTTGGAATCGTGCATCAGTTACCGGGGCGCAGCCGCTGGGTCTGGGTGGCCTGGGCCTTCGCGGTCGGGCTGGCGCTGGGCGCTCTGTTCGAAGGCACGGGCTCGCTGCTCGGGCCGCTCGCCGCGCACGCGCTCGTCAATGGCGTGAACCTCACCTTCTTGAAGCACCACGATCCGGGCGCGTTGCCGGCAGCGCCCAACCTCGAAGCCAATGCCTGAGCGCATTCTGAACGGGGTGTGGCTCGGGCGCCGGCCGTACGCCGCGACGTACGCGCTGCAGCTGGAGCTGCTCGAGCTGCGCAAGCGCGGCGCGATCGGCGACGTTTTTCTCGGCCTCGAGCACGAGCCGGTGATCACGCTGGGGCGCGGCGCGCAGCCCGAGCACGTGCTGGCCGATGCCGAGCAGCTGCGCGAGCGCGGCGTGGCCGTGGAAAAGACGGATCGCGGCGGAGAGATCACGCTGCACGCGCCGGGTCAGCTGGTGGGCTATCCGATCGTGGGCCTCGCTCCCGATCGCCAGGACGTGCGGCGCTACGTGCGCGATCTCACGGGCACGGTGCGCGAGCTGATCGCGCCGTACGGCGTGCAAGCGGGGGAGATCCCGGAGCTGGTCGGGGTGTGGGTGGATAGCGCGCAGCCCGGTGTGTGGCCAGGCGTGGGGCAAGCGCGGGCCCCACAAAAAATCGGAGCGATCGGCGTGCGCCTCTCGCGCTGGGTGTCGATGCACGGCTTCGCGCTGAACCTCTCGGTGGATCTGAGCTTGTTCCGCCTGATCGTACCGTGCGGCATCACCGAGTACGGAGTCTGCTCGCTCCACAGCCTCGGCCTGGGCTCACCGAGCGCACGCGAGCTCGCGCCCGAGGCGCAGCGCATTCTCGCCGGACGCCTGGGCCGCGCGCGCGGCGAGTGGTTCGACTTGTCCGAGCTGCCGCTCTCCGAGCTGCCGCGCTGGCTCGAAGGGCGTTAACCGATCAGACCGCGCCGGGAGGGGAGGGCACGCTGCTCACGGTTTCGCCCGCGAGCTGCGCGCGCGTGATGCGCAGATACATGCGCGCACCCGTGTTCTCCGGGTCGCGTTCCAGCACGGCGGCGAACTCGCGCTCGGCCGGTTCGTGCTCGCCCGCGCTCAGGTGCAGCACGCCCAGCATCAGGCGCGCTTGCAGGTATTCGGGGTTGTCTTGCTTGGCGCGCTCGAACTGCTCCAGCGCGCGCACGCGATCCCCAGCGTCGCGATACTGTACACCGAGACGCGTGCGCAGGTCGGGAAAGCTGGGACACAGGGAGACCGCCTTCTCCAGCTCGCGAATCGCTTCCATCTGCATGCCCACGTCGGCGTACGCCTGACTGATGTCGGCATGCATGTTGGCGATGCGGCCCTTCACGAAGGCATCGGCGGCGGCGCGCTGGCCGCCCCCGCGCTTGCGCAGATGGCCGTACACCTTCCGCGCTTCGGTGTAGTCGCCCAGATCATTGAGCGTCACCATCAGATTGAGCTGTGCTTCGGTGTAGTTCGGGTTCAACACCAGCGCGCGCTCAAACCAGTCGCGAGCCAGCACGAAGTCGCCTCCGCTGTGCGCGATGACGCCCAGCATGTCGAACACGTCGGCGTAGCGGTCCGTGTGCTTCGCGACTTGGCGCAAGATTGGCTCGGCCTTGTCGTACTCGCGCTTGGCGTAGTGCTCGCGCGCCAGCAGCAGCAGCTGTTTGATGTGGTCGTCCATGGACTCTCGCTCGGAATGCCCCCACTCGCCGCCGCGGTTCTGGCGGAGTCGGGGTGCGGGGTGACCCCGCAGAAGAAGCCGGGTGGGGCAGAAGATCCAAACGCTCGGATGGACGAAAAATTCAGACTTCAGCCCCATCCCGGGCCTGTCAAGATATGGAACGGTCCCCTATTCTGCCGGGCCGATACCCCATTCAGCGCCCCGTCGTAGCAGCCCCGTGAAAGAACTAGCGCCCGCAGCAGATACCGTCGCCGGGGATCCAGAGTCGGTCCCGTCGGCAGAGTCGGAGCGAGCCGAACCTGTAAAGAGCGCGCCTGTGAAGATTGTGGCCCGCATCGTCGATCCGGCAGTGCGAGAAGACGGGCGTGGCGATCCGGTGCTCGTGTTGCATACAGCGGAAGCACGCGCGCGGATCTTGCAGAGTGAGGGGCCGGATGTGGCATCTCGCGGCGCTGCCGTGCGCGAGCGTCTGCTCGCCAAGGCGAGAGCTGTGGCCGCGGCTCCGCGCAGCTCACCGCCGCTGGAGCCGAGCGCGGAGCAGCTCGCTGCGGATCTGGCCAGGGACGCCGGCAGCGAGCCCGGGGCGGAGGCACGGCACAAGCAGATCAGTGAGACGCGCGCGCTGCGACCGGAGTCGAGCGAGCCGGGGTTCGACGCGTTGGACGGCGCCCGTGACGATCTGGA
>JAICTU010000423.1 GCA_025936205.1 Polyangiaceae bacterium
CGCCCTCGGCGGCGCGGTGCTCGAAGACGTCCGCCGCCGCCGCGAACAGCGGGATGCGATCGCCGTTTTCGTCCAGCACGCCCTCGACGTTGCTGAGCAGAACCAGCAGATCCGCGTTCACCAGCGGGGTGACCATGGCCGCGAGCTGGTCGTTGTCGCCGAAGCGGATCTCCTCGGTCGAGACCGTGTCGTTTTCGTTCACGATCGGCACGGCGCGCGCGTCGAGCAGCGCGCCGAGCGACGCGCGGGCGTTGTTCAGGCTGGTGCGCTTGGCCAGATCGGAGTGCGTCAACAGCACCTGCGCCACGCGCAGCCCGTGCACGTTGAACGCCTCGGCGTAGCGGTTCATGAGCAGGCTCTGGCCCGCGGCCGCCGAGGCCTGCAGCTGCGGGATCTCGCGCGGCCGCTTGCGATAGCCCAGCTGGCGCCAGCCGAGCGCGACGGCGCCGCTGGACACGATCAAGAAGCTGGCTCCGCGCGCGCTCAGCTCAGCGATGTCCTCGGCCAGGCCCGGAATCAGCTCCGGGTGATCCGCGAGCGCGTTCGATCCAATCTTGACGATGATGCGCCGCGCGCGTGCGAGCGCTTTGCGTTCGGCTTCCACTTTACTCTCCCGAACCAGAAAAGTTCCGTCAGGCTCCCGCGGCCGCCTCGGACGCAGCGCGCACCGGGCTGATCTCGACCACGGGAGCATCCACCGCGAGCGCCGCCTCCAGCAGCGGGCCCGTACCGCGCGCCGCCAGATCCGATAGCAAGAGACCGAGCCCGTCCGCCGCGCGTCGCGGCAGCACCTGATAGCCGACCTCGCCCAGCCGTGCGCACAGCGCGTCCGCGTGGCGCAGCACCACCACGCGATAGTGCGCGGCGCTGCTGGTGAGCTCGGAGTAGCTGCCGCGCGCGACCAGACCGCGCTCGGTCGCGAACAGCAGCTGATCGCTGCGCTGCACAAAGCCATCCTGCTCGATGCTGCCGGGCAGCTCGGCCACCGACACCAGCGCTCGCCGGCCGCGTACTGCCCGCTCCAGCACGCCCGCGATGACGGCACTCGCGGAAGGATCGAGGCCGCGGAAGGGCTCCTCCAGGGCCAGCACCGCCGGCTCGCCGAGCAGCGCCAGCGCGATGGCCGCGCCCCGCCGCTCGCTCGCGCTGAGGCGTGCGTAGCTGCGACTCAGCTGCTCGTTCAAGCCCAGCTCGCGCGCGACCTCGCGAGCGAGCTGGGTCGCGAGGCGCGCCGACAGACCCAGCAGCGCGCCGCCGTGCTGCAGGATCTCCAGCAACGTCCAGCTCGGCGGCAGCGGCGCGTCCGCCAAGAGCAGGCCGGCGTGCCCAGCCGCGACCGCGCCTTCCAGGTCGTACCCGCCGGCTCGCAGCTTGCCGCCCAGCAGCCGCTCCTTCCCTGCCAGCAGCTGAAACAGCGGGCCCCAGGCGCCGACCAGCACCAGCAGCGAGCCGGCCGCTTCAAACTGGCCCAGCTCGAGCGCGCTGCTCTCGAAGCGAGGGCGCTCGCAGACGAAGAACGGCTCGCTCACGGCGTGAAATCCTCGAGCCGCATCAGCGGCTGCTCGCTCGAATAGAGCAGGAATGGGGTCAGCGCGTTCACGACGTCGTCCGCGTGCCCGATCAGCCCGTTCGGCAGCAGCTGGGCCAGGCCGCGCAATGTCATGCCAGCTTCGCTCGCCTTGTCTCCCGCTGCAGCCGAAGCAGAGCCGGAGACGCCGAGCAAGCGCCCGATCAGGCTGCTCTCGATGCGGGGCAGCTCTACGATCGGTGCCTCTTCCGGCAGTCCGCCGAGCTGGCGCGCGTAGGCGAGGGCCTGGCGCAGCCCGCCGATCTCGTCCACCAGGCCCTTGTCCTTCGCTTGCTCGCCGGTCCAGACGCGGCCTTGGCCGATGGCGTCCACGGCCGTCTTGTCGAGCTTGCGGCCCTCCGCCACGCGGCTGAGGAACAGGTCGTAGAACTCGCGCAGCTGGCGCTCGCCCTGCGCGCGCTCTTCGCTCGTGTAGGGGCGATAGAAGGCGTCCGCGTCCGTGTGCTCGGCGGTCTTGTAGACCTCGACGTCCACGCCGATGCGATCCAGCAGGCGCGATACGTCGGCCTTGCCGTAGAACACGCCGATGCTGCCGGTGATGCTGGAGGCATTCGCGAACCCGCGCGTGCCCGGCGCGGAGATGTAGTAGCCGCCGCTCGCGGCGTAGCCGCCCATGCTCACGACCACCGGCTTGACCTTGGCGGTGAGCACGACCTGCCGCCAGATCACGTCCGCGGCGATCGAAGAGCCGCCCGGCGTCTCCACGCGCAGCACCACCGCCTTGACCAGCGGATTGTTGCGCGCGCTCTCCAGCGACTCGGCGATCGTGTAGGAGCCCACCGATTCCATGCCCAGGAACGGTACGCGCTTGCTGCGCCCGTCGGTCATGTCGCCGTCGACATAGATCAGGGCCAGCGACGGCTGAGGCGCGAAGCGCTCGGGCGCGGGCGGGCGCCGATCGTCGCTGTGCAAGCTGGTGGAGTAACCGAGCAGCTTGGAGAGCGCCGGATCGATCTCGTCGTCGAACGCCAGCTCATCGACCAGCCCCACCGTCTTGGCCTGCTCGGCCAAGAACGGGCCTTGCTTGGCCGCCGCGCGCACCTGGGCAAAGCTGAGGTTGCGGCCCGTGGCCACGCCCTCGGTGAACACGCGCTCGGTCTGCTGCAGCAGGTCGATCTTGTCGGCGCGCGAGACCTCGCTCGAAGAAGCGCTGGTATAGCGCTCGGGCGCCGACTTGTGCGCGCCGATACGGATCACCTCGGCCTTGATACCCAGCTTGTCGAGCAGCCGTGCCAGGTACAGGTAGCGCGCTTCCAGGCCCGCGAAGCGCAGCCCGCCCGCCGGGTTCAGCAAGATGCGGTCGGCCGCGGCGCACACGTACAGGTCCACCGCCTCCGCGTCTTCCAGGTGGCAGAGCACGCGCTTGCCGTGGTTGCGCAGATCGATCAGCGCGTCGCGCAACTCTTCGGCGTGCGCCAGGCTGTCGGCGGGGCGCGCGCGCAGCTCCAGCACCACGGCGTCGAGCTGCTCTTCGTCGTTCAGCGACCACAGCTCGCGCAGCAGCCCCACGTGATCGCGCGCGTCGGGCGTCTCCTCCAGCCGCAGACGCAGCGAATAGCGCCCCAGCTTCAGACCCACGGGCTCGGGAAAGCCGCGCGCCGCGATCGCGGTCTGCAGATCCAGCGAACCACCGCTGCCCAGCCCATCGCCGTCCACGCCGCTGCCCGCGAATCCGCTGCCCGCCAGCTCGAACGAGCCGTCGTTGCTGTTCAGGTAGAAGGCGAGACCGAGCGACGCGATCCAGGCCCGTGTATCCGCGTTTCCGGGATCGCTGAGCTGCACCTCGCCGCGCACGCGACCGACGTAGGGAATGTCCACGCCCAGCGTGGCGCGCGGCACCCAGACCTTGGTCTCGCCGATGTACTTGCTCTCCAGGCCGATCTCGATCTCGCGCGTGCCCGTCGGGCGGATGGCGACGGCCGCCGTGTAGGACGTGCCCAGCACGCCGATCGAATTGCGCGGCGCAGTGATGTTCTGCGCGACCAGCGAGATGCCGACCTGATCGACCCAGCGAAACGAGGTGCCCAGCGAGAAGCTGCCCAGATCGTCGCCGAACTCACCGCGCGAGAAGGAATGCTCCAGGGTCGCGCCGAACGCGAACGACTTGCCCGCATGCGCAGCGAGGCCCCAGGTGAGCCACTGATAGTTCGAGCTGCTGGCCACCCCGGCGAGCGCCGGCGGATCCACCAGGTCCAGGCGCAAGCCGGTGGCCAGCGAGAACGGCAGCGGAAGCGCCAGGGCGAAGGCGTGACCGCGCCAGGGTACGCTCACGTCTTCGGGCATGAAAGTGCCCGTCCAGCGCAGCTCGCTGCCCGGCAGGAACGCCAGATTGGCCGGGTTCAGGACCAGCGCCGTCGAGTCGTCCGTGCTCGCCACGCTGCGGCCCAGCTCCGGCAAGCGCTGCTGCAGCACCAGCGGCTGCTGCGCGCGGCCGACCGCCGAGAAACCGGCGACGGCCAGCAAAGAGAGCCAAAATGGAAAGTTTCGCATCGAAAGTGGGCTCGAAGGTCGTTCCGCGCGGGGTGGGCGACCGGGACAGTAGTGCTCCAGGCCTGCCGGCGCGATGGAATTTCACGATCCGCGCTCGGAAAGGCGCTCTGTTTGCGCAACAATGGCTGCGGAGCCATGTCAAAGCCGCCTCGGCGAGTCGCGCTGGCGTTGATCGCGAGCAGCCTGTGCCTCGGCAGGGGGGGCTCGCTCGAGATCCGCGACGCGGCTGCGGAGCCCGTGTTGCACGAGTTCATTGATCTGGGGTCCACGCAGGATGTGGTCGATCCCATCGTCACCGGCCAGTATCCAGCGCCGCCGAGCGGCCCGCGCGCGCCGGGCGCGGGCAACTCTCTCGCAGGCGCTGCTCCCGGCGGCGGCAGCGCGGACGGCGCATCGCCGCCCAACTCGCTGAGTGAAGCCGGGATCACGCCGGGCGCGCCCTTCAGCATCGATCGCGACACCACGCGCCCGAGCCACGTCAGCTACGAAGATCCGTTCACGCCGACCCTGGTGCCGTTCAAGCGCTCCGTCGTGTACGACTCGGTGAGCCGCGACGGCGAGCTGATTGTGCGCGACGCGCACCTCGGCGCGGTGCCCGTCGCCGGCGTGCTGTCGCCTGGCGACGAGCACTTCTACGCCACGCTGGAGCTCGATCTGCGGCCGGGCGTGCCGCTGAGCATTCCCTCCGTCGCGCCCGGCGCACGCCTGGTGATGGCGCATGAAAGCCCGGACGCGCACGCCAGCTTCGTGATGGACAGCGCCGAGAACTGGTACGTGCGCTCGCAGACCGCCGGTCACTTCCAGTTCACGCTGCAGATCGCGGCCGATCGCCGTGTGTTCGGCAGCCCCTACCGCGATGCCAGCTGGGCGCAGGTCGCGCGCGACTTGCCGCCGCTGCCGCCGGTGGTCAAGCGCAGCGCGCTGGAGGTGGCACGCGCGCTGGGCGTGGCAGAGAGCGCCCGCCCGCGCGACGCCGTGTTGCATCTGGTGGAGCATTTCCGCCGCTTCAGCGCCTCCGAGCGCAAGCCGCAGGGCTACGGCCTGGCGCTGTACCGCGAGATCGCGCTCACCGCGCGCGGCATCTGCCGCCACCGCGCCTACGCCTTCATGCTCACGGCGCTGGGCCTGGGCCTCCCCACGCGCATGGCGCTGAACGAAGCGCACGCCTGGGTGGAGGTGTCGGACGGCGAGCTCTGGCATCGCATCGACCTCGGAGGAGCAGCAGAGGAGCTCGAAACGTCCGATGCCGGGCGGCCCCAGCATGTCCAGCCGCGTGACCCTTTCGCGTGGCCCGACCGCAGCGAGTCGGGCAGCGCGCTCGCCGCGCGGCGCAACCCGCGCGCCGCGCCCCGCCCGCACGATGGCCAGCAACCTACCGGTGCGGGCGGCGGAGCGGGAAGCGATCCGGCCGCCGCCGCAGCGCTGGGCAGTGCGCGTCCCTCTGGACCTGTCGATCTCGAGGACGACGGCGACCCCGCGCTCGATGCGCTACAGAATCAGGGCCGGCCCACTCCCGACGAAGAGCCGCTCGTGATCAGCCACGTGAGCTTTGCGCGGGGCCCGAAGAACGCCGAGCGCGGCAAGGCGCTGTTCGTCTCGGGTCTGATCAGCTCGGGGCGGCGCAGCTGCGCCGACATGAGCGTCGAGGTCGAGCTCAGCGATGCGAAGGGAAACCTGATACCGCTCGGCACGCTGATCAGCGACAGCAACGGCAACTTTGCCGGGCGGCTGATCGTCCCATGGAACGCGGGGCTCGGAGAGCACACGCTGCGTGCGCGCGCACTCGGCGCTTGCGTTCGGGATTAGATCGCAGACTGGCCGCCAACCTGGTTAGCATTCGCGGGGGTGATTGGCGCGTGTTTCACGCGAATGTTACACCGTGAAAACAACAAAGGGGGTGCCATGAGGCACAAATTGGGCGCCGTTGGTTTGCTGGCGGGCGGTTTCGCTTTGACTCAGGCGTCGTCCGGCGCTGCCGCAGTGGAGCAGCTGCACTTTCGAGGTGCGATTGCCGAGCTGAATCTGTTTCAACAGGACGCCATCAGCTGCGAGGATGGCACGAGCGGCCTGCTCGACACCGCGATCACGATCGAGCTGTCGCAGGACGGCGTGCACGGTACCCTGGGCAACTCGGATACGCGCTCGCTGCTCCTGTTCTTCAGCCAGGTCAGTACCTGCACCGGGACGACCCGGGACGTCGTCGTGGTCACCGAGCCAGCGGAGTACACGCAGAACGGCGTTCATTCCGCGAGCTTTGCCGACAGCTTCGACCTGGTGGACGAGTTCACCGGCGATGAGATCGGCACGTTGGCCTTCGACGTCCAGCTCACCGGCTTCGGCGCGACGGAGCACGAAAACCAGCACTCGAACTCGAGCTCGGGTGACTTCGTATTCCACTCTCATTTCAATGGGAAGTTCCGGGCGGCGAGCGCCTCCGGAACCGTGAACCTGGACGGTCTGGAATTGATCGATTCAGGCCAGTTCGCCACGCTCTCGGATCTCAAGTCCGGTAGCGTCACCGTCACGCATTGAGGGAGGCGTCGGACTGCCGGGTTACGAGCGCACCAACATTCGTTGGTGCGCTCGTGGCCGCACACGAGGCATACATCTGCCTGTGGAGGCTCCGTTCATGACCACCCCCGGTGCAGCCGCGCAGCTCGTCGCCGCCGGCGAGCTGCGCAGCGAGCGCCTGCTGTTTCGCCTGCCGGATGCCGGCCTGGCTCGGGCACTGAGCGAGTACCACCTGCGCAACGCCGAGCACTTCGCGCCCTATAGTCCGCGCCGCGCGCCGGGCTTTCACTCCGTCGAGGCCTGGCGCGAGCGCGCCCCGGCGCAGCGTCAGGCGTGCCTCGAAGGACAGGCGCTACATCTCTTGCTGTTCAGCGCGCGAGAGTCGGGCGATCGGATCATCGGCGACATCAACTTCACCAGCGTGGTGCGCGGGGTCTTTCAAGCCGCGTATCTCGGCTATGAGCTCGACCGCGAGCAGGTAGGGCAGGGGCTGATGTCAGAAGCTCTGGCGGTCAGTATCGCCCACGTCTTTGAGCACTTGAAGCTGCATCGCCTGATGGCGAACTACGTTCCCAGCAACGAGCGCAGCGGGCGCGTGTTGCGGCGGCTGGGCTTCAGCGTGGAAGGCTACGCGCGCGACTACCTGTTCCTCGACGGCGCGTGGAAGGACCACGTGCTGACGTCGCTCACCAATCCGAGCTGCGAGCCTGCGCAGCTCGGATAGCCCTGAGCGCTACTCGTCGCCGAAGCGGCGCGTACGCTCGGCCAATTGCCGGAGTTGCTCGCGCTGCTCCTTTGCCTGGGCGGCGATGCGCTCGGTGACGCGCAGCGCGTTCTGCGCTTCGCGGCCTTTTTCCTGGTGCATCGTGGTCAGGCGCTCGGCCATGGCGCGGATGCTCTCGATGGCTTGCGAGACCTGGCGGCCGCCGCGTGCCTGCTCCTGGCTGGAGCGCTCCACTTGCTGGGAGATGCCGCGCATGCGCTCGCCGGTGGTCATGATCAGCTCGGATCCGCGCGCCTGCTCGGCCGTGGCGGCGGCGATCTGTTGCACCGTCTCGGCGATGCGGCCGATCGAGTCGGTGACCTGCTTGCTGCCCTTGGCCTGCTCGACAGTGGCGCGCGCGATGGCGCGCACCATGTCGGTGCTCTTCTCCGAGCTCTCCAGGATCTTCTTCAGCGCGCGCTCGGCCTCGTTCGACACCTGCACGCCGCGATCGACGTTCTGGGCGCCGCGCTCCACCGCCTGGATGGCGTTGCGGCTCTCGGACTGGATGGTCTTGATCAGGTCGGCGATCTCTTTGGTGCTGGCGCCGGAGCGTTCGGCCAGATCCTTGATCTGCTCGGCCACCACCGCGAAGCCCTTGCCGTGCTCACCCGCCTGGGCGGCGATGATGGCGGCGTTCAGGGCCAGCAGGTTCGTCTGGTCGGCGATCTCCTGGATGACGTCGACGACGCGGCCGATCTCGAGGCTCTGCCCACCGAGCGCGTCGACCACCTAGGCGACCTGCGCGGCGCGCACGCACATCGACTCCACGCGCACGGACGACTAAGATAGCA
>JAICTU010000055.1 GCA_025936205.1 Polyangiaceae bacterium
GGCTTGCGGTAGCGCTCGTAGGCGAACTTCGGTCCCCAGTAGAGCGCCTCGGGCGTGATCGGCCAGTTGAAGGCGCTGAGCGGGAAGCCCGCCCGCGTGGGCATGACCTCGGGCTTGCCTCCCGCAGCCCGGCGGACCCGGGCGCCCTGATAGATGTTGAGCCCCAGAAAATCAGTCGGCGCGGCGATCAGCTCCAGGTCTCCCGCGGCCAGTTGCGGCACGTCCTTGCCGAACAGACGCCAGCCGTCTTCCGGATACTGACCGAGCAGCACCGGGTCCGTCCACCAGGTGAGATTCCAGTGGTTCGGCTCGACCACGGAGTACATCAGCTCGCGCGCCGCGGAGATGTCTTCTGCCGAGTCGCTGTCGGGCAGCTTGGGAAAGCCCATCGGCGCGAAGCCGACGCGCGCCGGACGGGGGCTCGCCGCGCGGATGGCCTGCACGCTGCGGCCGTGCGCCAAGAGCGCGTGGTGACCGCAGCGCAGCATCTCGGCCAGCGAGAACTTCAAGCCGGGCGCATGACGGCCGTCATAGTGGCCGTAGCCTACGAACACCTGGGGCTCGTTCAACGTCATCCAGTGTTCCACACGGTCGCCGAGCTTGCGCACGCACAAATCGGTGTAGTCCGCGAACCAAGACGCGACGTCGCGATTGAGCCAACCGCCGCGATGGTAGAGATCGAGCGGCAAGTCCCAGTGGAACAGCGTGACGTATGGGGTGATGCGCGCGGCGAGCAGCTCGTCCACCAGGCGATCGTAAAAGGCCAGCCCCGCGGGGTTCAACGCGCCCGTGCCCGTGGGGATGATACGCGGCCAGCTCAGGCTGAAGCGGTAGCCGGTGAGACCGAGCTGCCGAAACAACCCCACGTCTTCCGCGAAGCGATGATAGTGATCGCTCGATACTTCGGCGTTGTGGCCGCCGTGGATGGCGCCGGCCTTTTCACACAGCATGTCCCAGATCGAAAGGCCGCGGCCGCCGCTGCGTGCGCCCCCTTCGACCTGATAGGCGGCCGTGGCCGCGCCCCACACGAATCGATCGGGAAATGCCTGGATGCCCATCGCCAGCGCCCTCTTACCATGGAAGGCAGCGCTCCGTTGTGGCCGAATCGGCAGCACTGATTTACGCTGCGCGCATGCAAACGGGCGAGCAGGCGAGATCGTGGGGCACGACACAACGACCGGTCGCGCGCATCGGCCAGGGTACCTGGCACCTGGAGGGAGACGACGAAAAAGGCGCGATCGCCGCGCTGCAACGCGGGCTCGATCGCGGCATGACGCACATCGACACCGCGGAGCTCTACGGCTCCGGCCGCGCCGAAGCAGTCGTGGGCAAGGCGATCGCAGGCCGACGTGACGAGCTGTTCCTGGTGAGCAAGGTGATGCCGAGCAACGCCAGCCGGTCGGGCACGATCGAGGCTTGCGAGCGCAGCCTGAAATATCTCCGCACAGATCGGCTCGACTGCTATCTGCTGCACTGGCCCGGGTCATACCCGCTCGAGGACACGATCGCCGCGTTCGAACAGCTGTGCGAGCAAGGGAAAATCCTCTCCTGGGGCGTGAGCAACTTCGACGAGCAAGACCTGGCACAGGCGCTCGAGATCGCCGGCCCCGGGCGCATCGCCTGCAATCAGGTGCTCTACAACCTGGAAGAGCGGCGCATCGAGCACGCGGTCCTGCCCTTCTGTGAGCAGCACGGCATCGCGCTGGTCGGCTACACACCGTTCGGCACCGCGCACGGCCTGCCGCGCGGCAACGGCGGGAAGCTGCTCACGGAGATCGCCGCCCGCCACGGCGCGACGCCGCGCCAGGTGATCCTGGCTTTCCTCACGCGGCGAACCAGCTTGTTCGCCATCCCCAAGGCAAGTCAACCGGCGCACACCGAGGAGAATGCGGGCGCTCTCGAGCTCCAGCTGTCCGCGCAGGACGAGCAGGCCATCGATGCGGCATTCCCGCTCGGACGGCGGCGCTCCGGTGTAGCGATGCTGTGAGGGAAAGAGCGCGATCCGCGCGTTCCGGGGCAACGCCTCGGCACCTACCTCCTTCCAGTGGCAGCGTTTTCGCGCATAGCTCCCCTTGTAAGTCCGGAGGCCCGAGGCTAGTCTAGCTGCAATCCGGAATGGCCCCTGGGCGTCGATGCCACATCCACTGCGCGAGCCGCAGCTCGTAGACCGAAGCGCCTCGGATGGGAGCTCCATGACCACGGCGGGCGTCGTTGGCCGGGACACAGAACTGCGTGCCGGGCAGCAGGGCGAGTCCAGCGAGCGACTCGCGCCTGGATACTCCATCGTTGTCCCTGTCTATCGAGGGCAGGAGACGTTGCCCTTGTTGGTGGAGCGCCTCGAGCAGGTGCTGCCGGGTCTCGGCGGCGACTACGAGATCGTGCTGGTCAACGACGGCAGCCCGGATGACAGCTGGGCCGTGATCCTCGAGCTCGCGCAGAAATATCCCGCGATCCGCGGCATCAGCCTGATGCGAAACTATGGCCAGCACAACGCCACGTTGTGTGGCCTGTGCGAGGCGCGCTTCGACGTGACCATCACCATGGACGACGACCTCCAGCATGCGCCCGAGCACATTCCGGTGCTGCTGGCCAAGCTGTCCGAGGGCAATGACGTCGTGTACGCGGTGTGGAAAGAACGCAAGCACGGCTTCCCACGCGGCTTCTTTGCAGCCGTGATCAAGCGCACGGTGGCCTGGGTCATGGGGACCAAGAACGTGCGCGACATCGGTGCGTTCCGAGCGATCCGCACCGACGTGCGCAGAGCTTTTTCGGGCTTTCACGGCAATGACGTGCTGGTCGACGTGCTGCTGTCCTGGGGGACGACGCGCTTCGCCGCCGTGCCGATGGAGGAAGCCGAGCGCGCAGCGGGAACCTCGAACTACACGCTCTGGAGACTGATCCAGGTCTCTCTGTTGGTGCTCACGAGCTACACGACCGTGCCGCTGCGGCTGGCGAACTTCGTGGGCTTGTTCTTCACGCTGTTTGGCGCGGCTGCTTTTCTGCACGTCCTCTACACGTACTTTTGGCTGGGTTCGATTCCCGGGTTCTCCTTCCTCGCGGCGAGCATCTTGCTTTTCGGCGGAGTCCAACTCTTTGCCCTCGGGATCATTGGCGAGTATCTGGCGCGCATCTTCCAGCGCACGACGGGGCGCCCGCCCTTCACCATCGCGCGCACCACCCGGTGATCAGCATGAAATGCGTCGTTCTGCAGCCCTCGTACATCCCCTGGCGCGGCCTCTTCGATCAGATCCAGCGTGCCGACACCTTCGTGTTCTACGATGACGTGCAATACGACAAGCACGGCTGGCGAAATCGCAATCAGATCAAGACGGCAAACGGCAAGCTGTGGCTCACGATTCCGGTCAGATGCCGTGGGAATCTGATCGAACGCACGCCGATCCACGACATCGAGATCGTCTGGAACACGTCTTGGCCGCAGCGCCATCTCGCGTCGATACGGCAATCGTATTCCAAGGCCCCGCACTTTCGCCGGTACCTCCCGCTGCTCGAGCAGTTCTACGCGCGGAAGGATCGCTTGCTGGCCGACTTCACCATCGATTTCACCATCGCGCTGGCCCAAGAGCTCGGCATCACCCAGACGAAATTCCTGCGTTCTTCGCAGCTCAACCTACCCTTCGAAGGTACATCCACCGATCGCCTGCTCCGGCTTTTGAAGGATCTCGGGGCCACGCACTACTATTCCGGGCCTTCCGCGCGCGGCTACGTGGAAGAAGAGAAATTCGCGCTGGCGGGGATCCCGATCGAATACATGCAGTACGACTACGTGGAGTATCCGCAGCTGCACCCGCCCTACGATCCCTTCGTGTCCGTGCTCGACCTGCTGTTCATGACGGGTCCGGATGCGCTCAGCTACATCCGTCAGCAAGATACGAGTGTGACCAATGTCCGATCTACGGCCGATCCAAACGTACTTTGAAGAGCGCATACAAGAGCACGGCGCTTCTCCGCGCGGAGTAGATTGGAACTCCTCCACGGCGCAGGAGGCCCGGTTTGGGCAGCTGCTGCGTGTCGTGCAACAACCGGGTCCGTTTTCTGTACTGGACTACGGCTCCGGCTACGGGGCGCTCGCGGACTATCTCGAACGCGAGAAATACGACGCGGACTACATCGGCTACGACATGCTGGAGAGCGCCGTCGCGCTGGCGGAGGAGCATCACCGGGGCAAGCCGCGGCGCAAGTTCTTCTCGGACTTGGCGCAGCTACCCACCGTCGACTATGCGGTGGCGAGCGGCGTCTTCAACTACCGCGGCCCGATTGATTTCGAAAGCTGGACCAAGGTGGTCGTCGAGGCGCTGACCCAGATGAATCGGCTGAGCTCGCGCGGGTTTGCCAGCACCTTTCTCACCAAATACTCCGACGCGGATCGCATGCTCGAGCACCTCTACTACGCCGACCCGCTCTTCCTCTTCGACTATTGCAAGCGCAACTTCTCCAAGAATGTGGCGCTACTGCATGACTACACGCTGTACGACTTCACGATCCTGGTGCGCAAATAGCCAGGACGCTTGCTGGCTGTCACTGCCTCAGCGCGATGGACCGATCAACGCCACACCGGCGATCACCAGCACCGTGCCCAGCCAGACGCGAGCTGTGACGACCTCGCGCAAGAACACGGCGCTGAACAGCGTCACGAACAGGACCGACGCGCTGGCGATCGGATAGGCGTAGGACAGATCGAGCCGCGACAGGCACAACAGCCAGAATACGAACGCCAAGGCCACCAGGGATAACCCCGAACCGCCGCGGAGTAAGCGCGGGAGGGTCAAGAGCTGCTGCCAGGTCGCCCCTGCTGCCGACGCAGTCCGCGCGTCGTCCATCGTCAGCTTGACGACCAAGTGACCGCCTGCCGAACACAGCATCGATAGCAACAGAAAGATATTGCCAACAGCGAAGGGCGACATAGACCGGCCTCCTCAGCCGCTCGAGGGTTTTTCGTCCGTTACGATGGCGGTCGGCGGCGGAGGCTCACTGGGCGGCGCCGGCAGCACGCGCAGGATCGTTTCACCGGCGTATTGCTGTGCGAGCTCCACCTGATCGAACCAGTGGTAGCCCAGCTCGCGATAGTCATCGAAGCGATGGCCCGCCAGGATGATGTACTGCTGGTGCTTGTCGCGGGCGCGCCTTGCCAGCGACTTGATGAGCCAGGCTTTGGAGTTGGCGGCGATGGGCTCTGGCTTCACCTGATAGCCCTCGATCACGTACCAAGGGCGGCCTGCGTTGCGATACTGCTCGTACGCCTGCTGAGCCGCCTTTCGGTAAAACTTGTACGCGCTGCGCCCATAGTCGAAGAAATCTGCCCAGCGCGACTCGTCGCTCCAGCTGGAGGCGACCAGATGGGGACCGGCGGGATAGCGCCCGTAGTGAAACACGCCCGTGCCGCTGGGGATGTTCTCGTAGATCCAGTGGCGAGCGAGCGCCGCCGTATCGATCTCGACCCGCCGCGCCTCCAAGCCCCAGGCAGGCGCCCAGATCACTCCCGCAGCCAGCGCGAGACAGAGCGCCGCGTTGCGGATGGCAGACGATGCACTCGCAGCGGGACGCTCCGAAGCGTCGGCTCCCGCCGGTGCGTCCCAGCCCAGCCGGCACAGCGCGATGCCCACGCCAATGCCGATCACGATGCACAGCGCCATCGCGGGCGCGACCATGTAGTAGCTGCGCGTGGGCCGTCCCCAAAACGCGGTGATGTACAGCAACGGGAACAGCGCGATCAGGCGCGCGCGCAGATCGCGCACAAAGACCAGGAGCAAGATGCTGAGCGCGGCAGCGACACAGAAGGGCCAGTGCAGCGAGTACAGCGCCTGAAAAGGAGTCGAGTGCGCACCCGGCGCCTTCGGGCCCGAATAGTAAGAGCTGGTTTCGAGCTGGGCCGCGAGGAAGGCGCGCAGCTCGAGCGAGGTCGGATTGGCGAGAAATTGTGAAGCCACCGCGACCACGCCAGCGCCCCAGAGCGCTGGGCGGAACAAGGTATTCCGGCAGAGCTTGCCGAGCGCACGCAGACGCCCCTCCCCATCCCGCGGACTGCTCTCGCCGGCGCTGGCCTCGACTTCACGGAGCGCCGAAAACCAGCTCGCCACGAGGAAGCAAGGCGCCACCAGCAGTCCCGGCAAGGGTTTGCTGGCCAGCCCGAGCCCTGCAAGGACCCCCGCCCCCAGCCAGGCACGCCAGCTTTTGGAACGTTCGAGAGTTCCCAGACCAGCAGCGTCGACCGCGTGCGCCAGAAACAGTACCGCTCCGACCTGGCAGGCCGCCTGCACCACGTCGATGCGCACGGTAGCGCGGGTGAGCCAATCGATGATGGGCCAGGACAGCAGACACGCGCCCAGCGCCGCGCCGGCGCGCCCGAAGCGCGGTGCCACGAATCGATAGCTGGCAATCGCCAGCGGCAGGGAACACACCCCATAGAAGAAGCGCGCGAGCAGGTAGTGCTCTTCAGCGTCGTAGAAGACGCGCATCGCATACTGAAAGCTGGTCAGACCGCGCAGCGCCGCGACGGCATGATACAGGGCCGCCAGGCAGTACATGGGGAATGCGCCGTAACCGAACTCCCGGTACTGCCACTCGCCCCCCATGAACGCGACCGCCTGTTGCACGACGTCGTTCTCATCGACGGACGGTATTTCCAGATTCGTGTGCGCGTTCAGCCAGCGCACGTAAAAGCCCACCGCGCAGCAGAGGACCGTCCCCGTCGCCCACGCACTCGCCTTCCTGTTCATTGCGGCGCGAGCGGCTATAGCATGATGGGCTCGGACCCCGCCGACCCCGTCCGACACCAGGACTGCCCCACGAGCGACATGTCCAAAGACAACCGGCCAGTCGCCCGCTTCAGCGCCGGGAGTTGGCCTGGCGACTTGTCCGATGGTCTCCCGGCATGGCAGAGCACCCGGGATGCTCGTTCCCCGGGATACTCGCGTGTGTGTGGTGGGCCTCGGCTACATCGGCTTGCCGACGGCCGCGGTACTGGCGTCGCGTGGTTACACGATTCACGGCGTCGAAGTGGACGCGCGCGCCGCCGACATCATCAACTCCGGGCGGGCGCATATCGTCGAGCCCGACCTGGACATCCTGGTGCGCGCCGCGGTGGAAACGCGCAAGTTGCGCGCGCACCCGCTGCCGGCCGAAGCGGATGTCTTCCTGATCTGCGTACCGACTCCGGTGGCGCCGGGGCACGTCCCGGATCTCTCGTATGTCGAGCGGGCGACGGAGTCGATCTGCCCCTACCTGCGTCCGGGCAATCTGGTGATCCTGGAGTCGACGAGCCCGCCGGGGACGACGGAAATGATGGCGGAGATCGTTGCCCGCAACAGCCAATTGCAGCCTGGCCAGGTGCATTTCGCGCACGCGCCGGAGCGCGTGCTCCCCGGGCAGATTTTGCGTGAGGTGGTGCAGAACGATCGCATCGTGGGTGGGCTCGACGCGGCCGCGAGCGAGCGCTGCGCGGAGTTCTATCGCACGTTCGTGGCCGGGCAAGTGCACATCACGAGCGCGCGCATGGCGGAGACCGCCAAGCTCGTCGAAAACGCATATCGCGACGTGAACATCGCTTTTGCAAACGAGCTCTCGCTGCTCGCCGATCATCTGTCCCTGGACGTCTGGGATCTGATCGCGCTCGCCAACCGTCACCCGCGCGTGAAGATCCTCAATCCGGGGCCGGGCGTCGGCGGACACTGTATCGCGGTCGATCCTTGGTTCCTGGTGCATGCGGCGCCGGAGCTGACACCGCTGATGCGCCAGGCGCGATTGACGAACTCTGCCAAGCCCGGCTGGGTACTGGAGCGCATCCAGCGGCGCGCGGCACGCCTCAAGCGCGCGCGCATCGCCTGCCTGGGCCTCGCCTACAAGCCGGATATCGATGATTTGCGCGAGTCGCCTGCGCTGGAGGTGGTGCAGCACCTGGCCGCCACCGGTGAGTACGATCTGCGCGTGGTCGAGCCGAACTTGCCCTCACATCCGGAGTTCCCACTGCTGCCGCTGGCGCAGGCACTGGAGGGTGCCGACATGGTGGTGTTCCTGGTGGCCCACCGCGAGTTCAAGAGCATTCCAAAGCCGCTGCTGGCAGAGAAGATCATCTTCGACACCTGCGGCGCCCTGCGCACCTGAACCAGCGCCGACCCGCGATGCCGCCGACCCGCGTTGCCGTCTTCCTTGGCACTCGCCCCGAGGCGATCAAGCTCGCGCCCGTGATCCGGGCCCTGGAGCAAGCGCCAGACTTCGAACCGATCGTGATCAGCACCGGCCAGCACCGCGAGATGTTGGACCAGGTGGCGCGACTCTTCGGCTTGCAGATCCAGCACGATCTGGCGGTGATGCGGCCCAATCAGGCGCTGGCCGATCTCACTGCGCGCCTGCTCGGCGCTTGCGATGCGCTGCTCGAGCAGGTTCAGCCCGCGCTCGCGCTGGTGCAGGGCGACACGACCACCGTGCTCGCCGCGGCGCTGGCTTGCTTCTACCGGCGCGTTCCGGTGGGCCATGTCGAGGCCGGGCTGCGCACGTACGATCGCTGGTCGCCGTTTCCGGAGGAAATGATTCGCACCCTGGCGAGCCGCCTGGTGACGCTGCACTTTGCACCCACCGAGCTGGCGCGCGACAACTTGCTGCGCGAAGGCGTTCCCGCCGATCAAGTCAGCGTCACCGGCAACACCGTGATCGACGCTCTGCAGGCCGAAGTGGCGCGCCAGCGGGAGCCCGCGGTGCGAGCGGAGCTCGAGGCACGGCTCGGCCGCACGCTCGGCGGCTTTCCCCTGCCCCGCCCGTTTGTGCTCATCACCGGGCACCGGCGCGAGAACTTTGGCCGAGGCTTCGAGCAAATCTGCTCCGCGCTCGCCGCGCTCGCGCAGCGCTTCGCTGATCACGATTTCATCTATCCCGTGCACTTGAATCCGAATGTGCAGGGCCCCGTGCAAGCGCTGCTGGGCGGGATCGGCAACATCCGTTTGATCGCGCCCCAGCCGTATAGCGAGTTCGTGGCGCTGATGCAGAGCTGCCGCCTGTTGCTGACGGACTCCGGTGGCATTCAGGAGGAGGCTCCGAGCCTGGGCAAGCCGGTACTGGTGATGCGTGACACCACCGAGCGACCGGAGGGGGTTCAGGCCGGAACTGTGCGCCTGGTGGGGGCCGATGCAGCGCAGATCACCGCTGGCGTGGCGCACCTGCTGCTCGATCCCGAGGCGTACACGCGCATGGCGCGAGCGGCCAATCCTTACGGGGATGGCCGCTCCGCCCAGCGCATCCTCGAGCGGCTCCGGCATCACGTTGCCGCCGCCCGCCGAGGCTAGGGAGCTTTAGCGGCTCCAGCCGAGGGGCGCAGATCCCGCCAAAGGGCGAACGTCTCGCGCAAGGCGCGGCGGCCGCCCGGCAAGCAGCACCAGAGCCCGAAATAGCCGAGTGCGTAGAGCACACCTTTGAGCAGCGCCGAGAGGATCAGGGTGTGGGGGAAGAGCCCGAGCCACCCGAGCGCGAGCACCGGCACCATGGCGCCCAACGAGGCGATGGTCGCCTGCCAGGTCGCTTCGAATAGAATGCGGAAGCTCAAGAAGTTGCCGCGGTAGCAGTAGCTGATGCTGAAATAGCGCAGCGCCAGCTGCGTGATGCTGAAGGCTGCGGCCACGCCCTCGGCACCGAAGGGCACGCCGGCGGCGAAGCCAGCGACGATGAACGGCGTCGCGATCGCCGTCCAGCGCAGCATGCGATCGGTCTGGTTGAGCGAAACCCAGGCCCAGGCGATCGGATTGAACGATCCCACGAACGCCGCGGGTGCCAGCCACTGAAAGATGCGCACGCACGGCTCCCAGCGCGGGCCCAGTACGATCAGCACCAGCTCGCGAGAAACCACGAAGCACAGCGCAACGATCGGCATGGTGACCGTGGTCAGCGTGCGCAGCGAACGCTGGTAATAGCGAATGTACGCTGCCTGATCGTGCTGCAGCCGGCTGAGCGCCGGCACCACCACCGTCGTCAGCGGATTGATCAGCTGTTGTACGGGCAGCATCAGGATCGAATAGGCCTTGGCGTAGTAGCCGAGTGCCACGTCCCCCCACACCTTGCCGACCAGGATGTTGTCGAGATTTCGGGTCAGGAACGTGAGCAGGCGCGTACCTGTGACGTGCCAGCCGAAGGCCAGCAGGGACTCTGTGCCCTCCACCTTTCGCTGCGGCGCGCTCGGGCGCCAGCCGCACACCCACCACAGGCCCGCGGACGAGATGCAGGCGGTGGCCACGTTCATGATCACCAGCGACCAGTAGCCCGCGCCGAGCCACGCTGCGGCGATGCCCGCGAGCGACCCGAGCCCGGCGCCCAGCACCCGGTTCATCGCCAGCTCGCGCAGCTGCATCTGCCGCTGCAAGAGCGCCTGATGCTGTACGCCGAAGCCGGACGCGAAGAAGCCCAGGGAGAGCGCACACGCGATGCCGGTGAGCACGGGCTCCTTGTAGAACCAGGCGATCGCGGGCGCCGCGACCAGGGCCGCCACCGCTGCCGCGCCGCCCAGCGCGGCGTTGATCCAGAACAGGTAATTGACCTGCGGCTCCGAGAGTTCTTTCTTCGACACCGTCGCGCTGGCCAGGCCCATGTCCTTGAGCTGCTCGATCAGACGCGTGAAGGTCGCTACCATGGCGAGCAGGCCGAAGTCGCGCGGGCTCAGGATCCGCGCGAGCACCGCCGTGCCGCCCAGGTTGATCACAAACGTGCCGCCCTGCCCGAGCAGCGTTGCCGCGCCGCCGCGGACGGAACGACGGCGCAGGTTCCGGGAGAGATGTTCCGTCGACAGGAACTCGGCGGCGGCCGGCTTGGGGGGTGAGGTCATTCGAAAAGGATCGCGCGTAGCTTGAAACGACTTGGGGAGCCACGCTAGCGTGCAGGCGTCCGCTTTGAAATCGCTCGAGCCGCCCCTTCTGCGGGGGCACCCCGCACCCCGACGCCTGCTGATGATCGCGGAAAAATTTCCGCCATTCAACCAGAGCGGTTCGGCGCGCCCTTTCTATTTCGCCAAGTACCTGCCCGAGTTCGGTTACGCCCCGCAGGTGCTCGCCTCCAGCCTCCTGGCAGGCGAGGAACGCGATGATTCACTGCTCGCCGAGCTGCCAGCTTCGGTCCGGGTGCAGCGCACGCCCCGCTTGATCTCGCCAAGCGTGGCGCGGCTGAGCGAGCTCTGGCGCGCCCGGCTCGCGCGGCGTCCGGCGCAGACCGGGGCAGTGCTGGCGGCCCAGCGCGCGCCCGCGCCGGCGCGCCGGCGCGGCTGGGTGAGAGAGACCTACGGTTGGCTGGGCTGGTGGTCGCACTGGGAGCTCGACTGGGCGTTGCTCGCACAGCTCGCGGGTGCCCGCGAAGCCTGGCGCCGCCCGCCCGAGCTGATCTGGGCGTCGGGGCCGCACTTTCGCAACTTCGTCGTGGCGCTGCGCCTCAGCACCTGGTTGCGGGTGCCGCTGGTCGTGGATCTGCGCGATCCCTGGACCTACGGTAGCTTGTGGCGTCCGCGCAGCCAGCGCAGCGCCGAGGAGGAACGGGCTTGGGCGGCGCGCGTGCTGGGCCACGCCGCACGCATCGTCTTCACCAGCCCGCTCACGCTGGAAGCAATGAGCCGGCGCTTTCCCGAGCTGCCGCGCGAACGATTGATCACGATCACCAACGGCTTCGAGGAGGGCAGCGTGCAGCCCCTGCGCGAGATCGCCAGCGATCGCTGCCTGTTCCGCTACATCGGCGTGCTCAACGAACGTCGCCAGCCCGATGTATTGATCCGGGCATTCGCAGCTGCCGCGGCAGACCCTGAGTTCCGCGCTCGAGCTCGGCTCGAGTTCATCGGCAACGCTGGCGGCCACGAGAACAAGACTCAGCTCGCGCCGGGCTGCGACGTGAGCTTTCGCGGGCACGTATCGCGCGCCGACAGCCTGCGCCTGATGGCGGGCAGCGACGTCAACTTGCTGTTGCAGACGATCTCGGAGGGCGAGGACGTGATCTCCGGCAAGGCCTTCGACTATCTGCGGGTGCACAAGCCGATCATCGGGATCGTCGACGCGGCCGGAGGTGACGCCTGGCTGTTGCGCGAGACCGGTGCTGGTCCGGTCGCCCCCTGGCAAGATGCGGCAGCGATCGAGCGCGAGCTGGCAGCCGCGTTCCGACGTTGGCGAAACGGCGAGACCCTGCAGCTGCGGCAGGATGTCAGCCGCTACTCCCGGCGCGGCTTGGCCGCTCAGCTCGCTGCCGTCTTCGACGAGCTGCTGAGTCCTCCGGTAGTCATTCCTCAGGAAGTAAGTCGAGGATCATCTGCGTGAGCTCCGCCGAGCCGAAGGGCTTGGTGAGGAAGCGCACCTGTTCCGCCTCGATGCCCTCGATCGGACCGCCGCCGCTGTAGCCCGACACGAACAGCACCCGCAGCGACGGCTTGCGCGCCACCAGACTGCGCGCCAAGGCGTGCCCGCTGCCCTGCGGAATCATCACATCGGTGATCAACAGCTCGAAGTCGTTACCTGGAGCATCGAACAACGCCTCCGCCTCGCTCACGCTGGAGGCCGTTTTGACGTCGTAGCCGCGCGACGAGAGCATGCGCGTCAACACCTTGCGCACCATGTCTTCGTCTTCGACGAGGAGCACGCGCCGGCCGTGCGCGGAGATCCGGCGCATCCCGCTCTCGTTGGCCCCCGGTCGCTCCTCAGGTAACCCTCCGAAGCGGCTCGCGCCCCTGTACCCCGCTCGCGTCTCACCGCCCATCGCGCACCTCCCGCGGCCCAAAGGCCATGGCGTCAAAAACGGCGCAAGGGCCGGGTTCTTAATCGCCGCCTGCCCGTCTTTGTAGGGCCCCCGCTCACTTTAGACAGGATTTAACGCGGAACCGTGACCCGCGCCAGGCGGGCTGCGATCCTGCGGCGACCCAATGTGGCAGTGTCGCGCAGTGCCGCTCGTCAGGCGCCTGACTGCGGGCGCCCTCAGAGCGCAAGCTGCGCCGACGTCGCGCTGGTGAGATCGACCTGAGCCGTTCCGAGCCGCGCCCCTTCACTCCAGACCACCACTTGATAAGCTCCCGGCGGTAGAACCATCTGACATTCGGAGCCGGCGCCGCACAGCGCCTGATCCGTCGCCACGCGATCGCCGCTGTCGACCCCCGCGGGAAAGGCCTGGACCAGCAGGCGCTGTCCGCTGCTGCAGACCGCACATGCCGGCACGAGCGAACGACGCTCCTCCGCTGGTGCGTGCAGCCAGTCCCAGCGCGCGCCGTCCGAGCGCGGCGGCACGTGCACCATCACGGCGTCCAGCGCCGGACGACCATTCTCGGTGCGTGGCGTGTACTGGCCCATGCACTGACCGTTGTTTGGGCCGGACGCCATGTACATGCCCGAAGGCGGCATCGGTGAGCTGGCACCGAAGGGCAGCGCGGGCAGATCGATCTCCACCTGATCGATGGCATATGGCTCGACCTGCGTCTGCATCCAGACCCAGTTTGCGAGTGAGGTCGTGAACGGCGCGTTCGGGCCCCACGGCTCCTTATAGGACTGCCGCGGACCGGTGAGCACGAACAGCTTCGCCTGCGGGTCGACGCCGAGCGTCCGCGACACCAGGTTGGTGGCCTGTCGCGCGGCGTGCTCGCGCATCTCGTCCGTGTAGCTGCAGGTCTCGCAGTGGTCCGCCACGTCGTAGTCGACGATCTCGAAGCCGAGCTTCAGCGCATCGTCCACCAGGCGCGCGTGCTGCGGTTCACGCATCAGCGGCCCGCTCTCGGTGCGAGATACGTGGCCGCGAGCCGTCAGCGCGGCTGCCGGCTCCGCAAGTGCCTCGAGCGCCAGATAGCGAAAACCAGCGTCCTTCAAGCAGCCGAGCAGCTTGCGTGCGAGCACGGTTTGTGACGGAGCATGCTGCAGCTCGCTCAGCAGCACCAGCCGTTCCAGGTCCTGATCTTCTGGATCCTCCGGGTCATCCTGGAGCCGAGCGCACAGCTCGGCGACGGCGTCGGGCAGGTTGCTGCTCCGGCAGGGATCTGCCTGACGCTGCAACACCGTCCCGAACGGTTGGTAGTTGGTCACGGCCGAGCGATAGGCGCCCGCTTCCGCATACATCACGCCCAGCATGCGGTTGTAAGCAGCCGGCACGCTCGCCGCGTCGTTCTGCTCGACCTGCGCCAGGCTCTGCAACAGGTTGTCGCCCGGGGCTTCCCACAGCATCACGCTCTGTGCCGCAGGCGCGTCGCGAAACACGTTGGGCGGTGGCGTATTCTGATCCGGATCGTTGACGCTGTTGTCGAGCGTGCAGCCCGCGGCGATGAGCCCGCCCAGCAGGCAGGCGGCAAGCGGCAGATGGGCATCGGGGACGACAGTCATAATCCAACTCCAATACTGGAATTACCACTCCACGCGGAAACGCACACCCGCCGTACGGGGCGGGTTGAAGAAGCGCAGATTCAGGTCCGGCGTGGACACGATGGTGGTCGCATAGGCGATGTCGAAAACGTTGTTCACGTACCCCGTGATGGAGATCCGTCCGTCCGCATGAGTCCAGCCGGCGCTCAGATCGAAGCGGGTGTACGTGGGCACTTCGTCCGTCAGGCGCGCCGGATTCTTCACGAGCGCATCGTAGGCTGCATAGCCGCGATCCCCCATCTGTGGCTCGTTGCCGTTGGCTTCGGGCAACAGATTGCCATGGCCGTTGAACACCGTCAGGTAGTAGCGCGTCACGGTCTGGCCCTGAATCAGCCAGTTGAAGCTGCCCACCGGGGTGAAGAAGAGCTGCGAAAGCGAGTAGTTCAGGCTGACCGGAGAGGCGCGCGGGAGCCAGTGACCGTCGATGTCCACCTGGTACGTCGGCAGATCGTACGAGAGACGCCCATCGGTGACGAGCGTCCGCTTGCCGTAGCGAGCGTCGAGAAAGAGCGCGTGCATTTCCGCCTCCAGCCCGAACGGCAGCGCGTACTGGATGTCCAGATCGAGGCCGTACAGGTTCGAAGACGCCGCGTTCTGGCGCTGTGAGGTCACGGCGGTCTGCACGTTGGCGTCGGCGCTGGCCGGCGCGATTTGCACAATCTGCTGGAAGACCTGGTCCTGGTAGACGTAGAAGAACGCCGACGCATTCAGGCGCAACTTGCGCCCTGCCAGCGTGTTCTTCGAGCCGAGCTCGAACGCCGTCACGCTCTCGGGGTCGTAGTACTCCGTGAACGGCACCGTGCCGTCCGGGCGGTAAACGGTGTCGTTGTAGCCCGCCGCCTTGTGGGCGGTGCTGACCGTTGCATAAAGCAGACTCTCTTTGGCAAGGTCGTACTCGAGACCCGCCCGATAATCGACGAAGATGTTCGTGACCTGCGAGTTCTGGGGCGTCACACTGATCGTGAACTGATTTTCGGTGAGAGAGTCGCGGATCCCTGCGCTGCAGCTCAGCTTGCCCGTCTGCGGATCCTCCGCGATGTAGGATTGGCCGGCCACGGGAGGATCGTTGCAGATGGACTGGGGGACCTGATCCCTCGCGCCGAAGCTCGCGATGCCGTCGAGGAATGAGTTGACCCTGTCCTTCACCGTCGCCCCCTGCGGCAAGCTGAAGACCTCCCGATCCATGTACGCGGGGCGGAAGCCTTCGGTGCCAAAGCGGCCCGCATTGTCGGGAAAATTGTTGCGCTGCATCGCGAGTCCATTCCAGCGGCCCTTGGTCTCGCGGGTGACGCGGAGGCCGCCCAGCACGCGAAACTCCGGCGTGAGATCAAACGTCGCGTCCGCATAAACAGCCTGGGAGTCGCCGAACACGTCCGGCATGTTGAACTCGGCGCCGCTGTAGCCGTTGGCGGGATCGCTGGTCTGATACAACACGATCTGCTGATCTTCGTTCAGCAGGAACGCGCCCGCCGTCCAACGCAGGCGCGCCGTGTCCGGAGCGTAGGCTCGCACCTCTGCGACGACGGATTGCGAGCGTGTGTCCCAGTATGCGGTGCCAAAAAAGTCAGAGCCGTCCTGATAGCGGTGTGCGAAGTCGAAGCCCGGGTAGATGAGCCCGAGGCTGCCACCGTTCACCTGCTTGTACGTGAGGCTGCGGTAGCTGATCAGGCCGTCGACGAGGAATGGTCCGGCGTCGTAGGTCGCGTCCAGGCGGGTGCCCCAGTGCTTCATGTCCACATGGGGCTGCATGCCGACCTGATAGATGTTGCGTGGCTGCTTGACCTGACCCGGAGTGATGGTGTCCGGCGTGTCGTCAGCCGTGTTGTCCCAGGTGCCCATGTCGTTGACATGGTTGAGCGCATCATCGTAGTTCGCGCCGATGTAGCCGGTGCCGCGCTCCGCGGTGAAGTCGGCTCCGGCGACGATCGTCAGCGGCTTGACCGGCTGCCATTTGACCTGCCCGCGGAAGGCGTAGGTATCTTCGTCCTGCGGTGCGCGCAAATCGTAGTTCGGGCCGCCATTGTGCCAGTGCGGGTCGTGGACGCTGGAGAAGCCGGCGAAACGCATCGCAAAATTGTCACCAATCGGGATGTTGACCATGCCCGAGTAGCGACGCTCGGCGAAGGTGCCGAAGGTGGCCTCGGCGTTGGCCCCGAACTCGCCGAACTTGGGCTTGTTGGTCACGATGTTGATCGAGCCGCCCTGGGCGTTGCGTCCGCGCAGCGTGCCTTGTGGACCGCTCGCTACCTCGACCCGCTCGATATCGTAGAAGAGCGAGCCGACGCCACGCGGACGCGGCAGGTACACACCGTCCAGGTGCAAGGCGACGCCCATGTCGCCGTGTTCCGCGTTGTTGTCGTTGCCGACGCCGCGGATATAGACCTCGGTGTTGCCTTCCTCCTGCGCGATCTCCAGGCCTGGCACCATGGTGGCGAGCCCCGCCACGCCGTTGATCCCCACCGAGGTCAAGCGCTTCTCGTTGAAAGCTTGCGCCGTGCCCGAGACCTTCTGAAGATCCTTGCGACGGCGATCCACCGTCACCACGACCTCATCCAGGCCACCCTCGGATCCGCCGCCGGCAGCGGGCGTGTCGACCTCCAGAGCCTGCAGGTCTAGCGGTGCCTCGGCGGCAGCGGGTGCGGGCGCTGAAGGCGCGGCGGCAGCCGGCGTGGACGGCTCTCCCGCCACGGGCGGCGCGGGCGCGGGCTCGTTCCCCTGCGCACCGGCGACGCCGGCAGCGAGGATCACGCTGGCGCTCCCCAGAATGGACTTCAGCGCTCTGACTTTCGCGGCACCGGACATGGAAGGAGTGCGCCGAGCGCGCGCGCCGCGCTCGAGCTCGTACAAGTCGAAGACCTTCATTCTTCCTCGAGTCAGCGATCAGCAAATGAGCACGCGCGTTCGCTCGCGAAGGCGTGAGCTCGGGCGCACACGCGATGCGGCGCCAGCCGCTGCATCGGTAGTTGGATGCATCGTCTCCGTCAAGCATGCTCGAGCTCAGCAGGCACGCGCGATCGCAGGCCCGCACACGCGCAGCACGCAGTTGCGCGCACAGCCAAAAACAAGGCTATTTCTCCGACTCAGTGAGGCATCGATTTGGTGATGTCACAGCACAAGAAACGCAATGTCCGCGCGCATCACGTCGACTGCTCGAGCCGCGATCTGCGTGGGAACGTTTCCTGACGCTGCGCGAGAGCCGTTCGCGTCATCACCGCCCGCTGACGCCTGGCAAATTCGCAGCGGCACGCGGCGCCGCTGCAGCGCGCAGATCTGTGAGGCCGATGAGCAACTCTGTCACGCGCTCGCACGACAAAGCAAAAGAGCGGCGCGAGACCTGCTCGCGCCGCTCTTCAATCTCGGCGGTCTGTGCTGTCAGCGCAGCGCGCGCTCACGAACGCGCAGCAGTACCGGCCTGACGCGCGCGGTCTTCCCAGATCTGCTTCTCTACCTGCAGACGCTTGGGCACGATCGCCTCGCGCGGATGCGTCGGTACGAACTCGTAGCGCTCCACCCCGAGCGCGCGCAGCACGGCGCGCTCGCACGGTGAGTGATCCTCGTACCGTGAGCGCGAAAAGCGCATCGGTTCGCGAAGCTTCACGGGCGGATTGATGATGAACCGTGCGCGCTGACTCACGTTGACCGAACGCGTGTGCAACATGAAGGGGTGCATCAGGTACACATCGCCGATCTCCCCCGTGGCCTCGATGAAGTCGCGACACTTGCCGATGATCTCGTCGGCAGGTGTGCCCATCGGCAGCACCCCTTCGGGATGCTCGGCGAGAAAGCGCGCGACGTGACCCACCGAATCGCAGGCGAGATAGGTGCCGCCGCCCGCCGGAGCGATATCGGAGTAGACCGCGATCACCAGTAACCCCTGCTCCGGTGAGTCCAGGAAGTGCCGGAAGAAGTCGCCGTCTTTGTGCCAGATCTGCCATTCCGGGTAGATCGTCGGCGAGGGCGGTTGCCAGGCGAAGGGCTCACGGCCGAAGTTGATGATGAAGCCGTCACCCCAGGTGCAAGACAGCGCCCGATCGGCGCCGCCGATCAACTCGCAAGCGGCTTGCCAGGCACGGGGCGCGATGTTCTCGAAGTTCACGCGCCCGGTCTCGGGTGCGCGCAGGCGCCCCTCGGGCCACGTCGTCGGGTCGTCGAGGGAGCAGTACAGCCGCTCACATGCGCGGCGCGTCTGCTCCAGCGCCTGCTCGCGGCTGAAGCAGCCGCTCAGCTTGACCCAACCCCTTTGAATGAAGTGCTCGATTTCAGCGTCGGACAGAACTCGATCGGACATGTCTGAAGCCACAGCGTAATCGCCAGCCGGCCCTGCCGGCACTACGAATGCTCGTCACCCTTGCCGGAAGTGGCCCTCGATTGCCGTGTGCCCGAAAGGGGCAACAATGCGCGCCCCGTTGCTGGAAGGCGCTAGCGGGGCCCGAATTTTGCCGCTATCTTCGTCCGAATCACGGGCCGACAGGGCCCGATTTGCGGGGTGCCCGAGGAGGGCCGCCCGTGTTCCCTCGCCGACCACCATGCCCATGCGAACCCTCCCCCGTCCGCCGCGCCCGCAGGCGCGCGGGCAGCAAAGCCTCGGAGCCCTGATGCACAATTCGAGCGCCTCAACCCTGCTCCGTGGGCGCGCGTTGCCCGCCTGGGCGTTGCTGCTGTTCGGGCTGGCGTATGCCTGTAGCCCCGGCAAGGACCCGCAGGAGGTCACCGTGGCGCGCCCCGCGGAACCCGGAGCTGAGACGTCCGGGCCCGACAAGGCGCCGCCGGCGTTGCACGAGGCAACCCCGAACGACTTGATGCTGGTCGAGGCGCCCCCGCCGCCCTCCTGTGGCGATGGCGCTCTGAACGACGACGAGCAGTGCGACGACGGCAACAAGACCGGCGGCGACGGCTGCTCGGCGAACTGCCTGGTGGTGGAGCAAGGCTATGCCTGCCCCACGCCCGGGGCCGAATGCGAGCCCGCGGCGATCTGCGGCGATGGCGCTCTCGTCGGCGACGAGCAGTGCGACGACGGCAACAAGGCCGGCGGCGACGGCTGCACGGAGACCTGCCAGCTGGAGCGCGACTTCGCCTGTCCGACGCCCGGGCAACCCTGCGTCGGCTCGGTGCATTGCGGGGACGGCCTCGTCGCCGGCGACGAGACGTGTGACGACAGCAACACCGCCGCGGGCGACGGCTGCAGCGATACCTGCCAGGTCGAGACCGGGTTCGCCTGTCCCCTGCCCGGCGCGCTCTGCAGCGCCATCTGCGGCGACGGGCTCAAACTGGGCGCCGAGACCTGCGACGACGGCAACACCAGGGCGGGCGACGGCTGTAGCGACACCTGCGGTCGCGAAGGCCCCTTCGCGTGCAACATCGCAGGCCAGGCCTGCACGCGCACGGTGTGCGGGGACGAAGCGGTCGAAGGTAACGAAGGTTGCGACGACGGAGCCAACGACCGCCCGTTCGACGGCTGCTTCCAGTGCGTGAAGGAGCCCGCGTGTACACGCGGCGAATGCGGCGCCGTGTGCGGGGATGGCCTGCGCTTTGGCAGCGAGACGTGCGACGACGGCAACCAGCAGGACGGCGACGGCTGCAGCGCGACCTGCGAGCTCGAGGCCGGCTTTGGCTGTACCGATCAGGGAGGCACCGGCGCCACGGGAGACACCTTCGTACTGCCGGTGATCTTTCGCGACTTCGTGGGAGTGGACACCTCCGAGCCAGGCGGCACTCCATCCGCGGCGGCGGCGGCGGCGCGCGCCGCCGCCGGCATCGCGCAGCACCCGGACTTCAACGTCTTCACGGGCACGGGCGTGCTCGGCGCAGTCCAGGCTCAGCTGAGCAGCGACGGCAAGCCGGTCTTCGCGTGCACCGCCGGTGCGCTCTGCACCTCCAACTTCACCAACGCGGCCAATTTCAGCCAGTGGTACCGAGACACCGACGGCGTGAACCTACCCGTCTTCGACGAGCTGACGCTGAAGGCCGTCGGCGGTGGCGCCTTCGTATTCGACTCCGCAACGGACACGCTCAACGAGCAATTCGACCCGCTGCTGAACCGGGGCTTTCAGGCGGGCACCCCGCCGCTGGAAGCGCAGGAAACATGCGTCGTTGACGATAGCGTCTCCCCACCGCGCACCCCGACGGCCGACCCTGGCGCCGCCAACGGGACGCCGCGTAACATGAGCTTCACCACGGAGACACGCTTCGTCTTTGAATACGTCGGCGGCGAGACCTTCGAGTTTTCCGGCGACGACGACGTTTGGGTGTTCATGAACAACCGCCTGGTGCTGGATCTGGGCGGCTTGCACGAAGTCGCGCTCGGGCGCTTCACGCTCAACGGAACCGGCGCGGCGACGGTCCAGCGCCTGGGCCCTGGTGATTTCACGCTCGACGCGAACGGCGTCGCGACGGCGCGCGCGGGGGCGGCCATCAGCGCCCTGACCGGCAACACCACCATCAACACCGGCATGGTCGTCGGCGGCGTCTACGAGGCCGTGCTCTTCCACGCCGAACGCCACGAATGCGGCAGCAACTTCAAGCTGACACTCGCCGGCTTCGACAAGCCGCGCAGCGCCTGCGGCGAAGTGTGCGGGGACGGCGTGGTCACGCGCAGCGAGACCTGTGACGATGGCGACCGCAACGGCAGCGGCTACGGCGCCTGTGCCGCCAACTGCACCCCCGGTCCGCACTGCGGCGACGCCGTCCTGAACGGCGAGGAAGAGTGCGACAACGGCGTCAATCTCGATCGCTACTCGACGGGGGCCAACGCCTGCGGTCCCGGCTGCAAGCGGCCCTCGTTCTGCGGGGACGGCGTGGTGGACGCGATCTTCGGCGAGCGCTGCGACGACGGCCTGAACGACAACTCCTACGGCGGCTGCAGCGACACCTGCGGGCTCGGGCCGCGCTGCGGTGACGGCGAGGTCAATGGCGGCGGCGAAGAGTGCGACGACGGCAACCGCATCAACGGCGACGGTTGCAATCTGAGCTGCCGCTACGAACGTTCGCCGGCCTGAGCCGCAGCAGGAGCCGAGACATGAAAGCTGCCTACCTGACCGCGCCCGGCCGCATGTCCACCGGGCATGCGCCGGATCCGGAGCTCCGCCAGCCCACGGACGTGCTGCTCGAACTGCAAGCCGTGGGCATCTGCGGGTCCGACTTGCACTACTTCCGCACGGGCCGCATCGGTAGCCAGGTGCTGGATGGGCCCTGGATCATGGGCCACGAGTGCACGGCCGTCGTGGCCGAGGTGGGCCCCGCGGTACAGGGGCTCTCTCCCGGCGACCGCGTCGCCGTGGACCCGCTGATCGCCTGCGGCCGCTGCGACCAGTGCCGGTCGGGCCGCAAGCACACCTGCCGCGAGCAACACTTCCTCGGCTGCCCGGGCCAGCAACAAGGCTGCTTGTGCGAACGGCTGGTGATGCCGAGCGAGTGCTGCTTCCCGGTGCCGGCACAGCTCTCGGTGGGGGCCGCGGTCATGGTCGAGCCGTTCGCAATTGCCTTGCACGCGCTGCACCAGCTGGGTTCGGCCCAGGGCAAGCACATCGTCGTTCTGGGCGCGGGCCCGATCGGCCTGTGCGTGCTCGCGGCGTTGAAGCACGCCGGCGCCGCCTCCGTGGCGCTGACCGATCGCCTCCCGTACCGCCTGGCGATGGCCGAACGCCAGGGCGCGAGCTCCGTCCACCAAACGGAAGGAACTGCGCGCGGCGACCGCGACAACGTCGTTCAGGAGCTCCTCGCGGCGCACCCCGCGGGCGTCGACGCCGTCTTCGACTGCTCCGGCGAGCAAGCCGCGCTCGATCAGGCGGCGGCGCTGCTGACCCCCGGCGGCACGCTGGTGATCGTGGGCATCCCGGAGGCCTCGCGCGTCTCCTTCGACATCAATGCCTGGCGCCGCAAGGAGCTGCGCATCGAGAACGTGCGCCGCCAGAACGAGTGCACCGACCGCGCCGTCGAGCTGCTCGGCAGCGGCGAGATCCAGCTGGATGCCGTGATCACCCACCAGTTCGAGCTGAACGACACGCAGGCCGCCTTCGACCTGGTCGCCAATTATCGCGAAGGCGTCGGCAAGGCGCTGATCACCTTCTGACGATCAACACCGGGCAGCGCGCGCACGATCGGCGAAGTCTTGCGCGCGCAGTGAGAGCTCCGCGGCCTTGAAACAGTGCTCCTGCGTCATGGCGCGCTCGCTGCGTTCCAGGCAGTCGAGGATCAGCCGACCGTAGAAGGGGTAGCCGATCGCGCCCTTGCACGGCACGCGCTTCTCAGCGGTGTGGTCGACCCAGTACAACACCTGGGAATCCATCGGCTCGGAGGTGATCTCGATGTACTTGCGCACCTCGATGTAGCCGTCCGTGCCCAGGATGAAGGTGCGCCCGTCGCCCCAGGTGCGCAGACCCTTGGGATTGAACCAATCGAGCCGGCAGTAGCACGAAGCTCCGTTGGCCATCGTGAAGGAGACCTCGCCAAAGTCCTCGAACGTGGGCGCGTCGGGATTGGCGAAGTTGTCGACCCGCGCGAAGTTGATCGTGCCGTCGGTCGCGCCCGTGTAGGTCAAGAACTGCTCCACCTGGTGCGAGCCGATGTCGGTCAGGATGCCGCCGAACTTTTCCTTCTGCCAGAACCACTGCGGACGGCTGCCCTTGGCGAGGTTGTGCGGCGCCAGGATCAGCACCTGTAGCACGCGCCCGATCGCCCCTTCCCGCACCATCTCGCCCGCTTGCCAGCCCGCTTCAGTATGCAGGCGCTCCGAGTAGTCGCACAGGTACTTCTTGCCGGTCTCACGCACCACGCGGCGGGCCTCCTCCAGCTGCGCGAGCGTCGTGAACGGCGGCTTGTCGGTGAAGTAGTCCTTGCCGGCGCGCATGCAAGCGTACCCGAACCGGGGTCGCTCGCAGGGCACGGCCGCCGTCGTCACCAGGCGCACTTGCGGATCGTCGAGGATCTCCTCGTAGCTGCGCGCGGCGCGCACGCCCGGGTAGGTCGTGCAGAAGTTCTCGAGCTTCCCGGGATCGGGATCCCAGGCCCACTTGCACTGGCCCCCTGCCTCGCTCAAGCCGTTCGTCTGCCCATAGATGTGGCCGTGATCGAAGAAAGCCGCCGCGAACACGAACTCGCCGGGCTGGACCACCGGCGTGGGCTTCTCGACCTTGGGGGCCCAGTTCATTCCATCGCGCAGTGTCGTCATCGGGTCCTCGGCGGACCGCTGTAGCGCTATTCCTTCTGCCGGGCAACGACCAGGGTGATGTCGTCGCGCTGGGCGTCCATCCAGCTCTGCACGGATTCGAGCAAGTGGTCGCGGATCTGTTCGACCGGCGCGCCGTGCACCGACTCGAGCTCGCGCGCCAGCCGCTCGACGCCGTATTGCCGTCGCTCGGCGTTGCGCGCCTCCACGACTCCGTCCGTGTACAGGAGCAGTACGTCGCCCGGTTCGAGCGTGGTTTCGCTCTCCGGCATCTGCCCCTCGACGCTGGGCTTGATACCCACCCACAGGCCCGGCGCGGGCAGCACCTCGCAGCGGCCGCTGCGCGCACGGTAGATGAGCGGCTCTTCGTGCGCTCCGGCAAAGCGGATGCGCCCGCTGCTCTCGTAGCGCAGCAGCAACAGCGTGGCATGCTCGCCCTGCTGCAACCGTTGCTTCAAGTTTTCGAACAAAACCGAATTGACGATCTCCAGCGCCGCCGAGGGCGCGATCCCCGGGTCGGAGCGCAGCACCGCTGCCACGCTGCTCTGCAGCATCATCATGACCACGCCCGGGCCGAGCCCGTGCCCGGCGACATCGCCGATGCTGAGCCAGGCGCCGCCTGGAAACGGCAGAACGTCGTAGCAATCTCCGCCGACCTCGCTGGCGGGCACCATGCGCGCGGCCATCTCGAGTCCGGTTGCTTTCAGGCTCTGCGGCAGCACCGAAGCCTGAATGCGCGCAGCCAGCGAGAGCTCGTGTGCCAGGCGCCGGCGCTCGGCGCGCTCGCGCTCGGCCACTTCTTCGTCGACGCGTCGGATCAGGCGCGCGCCCTCCAGGGCCACGCTGATCTGCTCGCGCAGCCACTCGTAGATCTGCCCCTGCGGCGGGCCGAGCTCGAACAGCAGCATGCCGAGCGGATTGTCGCCGAAGAAGAGCGGACTCACCGTCAGCGTCACCGGTCCTCCCGGCAGCTGATCGCCCGGGGCCAGCTCGCGCGTCGGAAAGACCACGCCCTGCTCGGGCAAGGGCACGCGCGCTCCGTCGCGATACGCGTAGATCAGGCGCGCGTCGTGCGGCGGCCAGAGCGGGCTGGGCTCGTACAGCGCGACGAAGCAGCCGCGCATGCCCATGCTCGGTAAATGGCCGCTCAGCGACTCGAACATGCGGGGGATCGAAAACGAGCCCAGCACGTCGCTACCTGCGGCGATGGTGTGATGCAACAGCGCCTCGCTACGGATGCGGCGCGCGGCCTGCTGACGTTCGGCAGCGTCGCCCGCGCAGACGCGATAGCGGTACAGCTGCGCCTCCAGCCCCGCGCGCAGCCCGCTGGGCAGGGCGCTGCGCAACGCCGAGACCACGCGCTGCCAGTCGCCGAGCTCTCGGCCCGCGGCGGCCGCGCCGCTGAGCAGCGCTCCCAGGCGCTCGAGCCCGCGCGCTTCGTAGCCCGTGACCTCGCGGGCGAAGCTGTCGGCCAGATCGCTGCGCCAGCTCGCCGGCAGCTGCTCGCTGCCGCCGGGCTGCAGATCGCGCAGCTGGTGCGCCGCCGCGGCCCGCAACCGATCGGCGAGCTGTTCGCCGTCCGGCGGCGGCACGGTATGTCGCTCGGCGCGCTCGGCGGGCGCCGCGCTCGGAGCCCTGCCCAGCGAATCGAAGATCGAGCGACAACCGCACGACTCGCGCGGCACCACCTCGCCGGGGATCAACGTGAGCGAGCTCGGGCGCCGCCCGGCGAGCTGCTCCAGCACGTGGGAGAGCGCCGCATCCGCCATGCTGTGCAGCGGCTGCCGCAGCGTCGTCAGCGAGGGCTTGCCCCAGCGCCCCTCTGCCACGTCGTCGAAGCCGACCACCATCACCTGCTCCGGCACGCGAATGCCCTGGCTCTCCAGCACCGAGAGCGCGCCCAGCGCCATGCTGTCGTTGGCGGCCACCAGCGCTTCAAAGGGCAGCTTGCCGCTCTGGCTCAGCTCGCGGAGCACGCGCGCGCCCGACTGATCAGAAAAGTCGCCTTGCAATACCAGCTCGGGTTGCAGGGCGAGGCCGTGCTGCTCCAGCGCCTGCAGGTAGCCGCGATAGCGCAGCTCCGCCTCCGCGTTCAAGCGCGGCCCGCGGATGAAGGCCACACGCCGCGCGCCGTGGACGGCGATCAAGTGCGAGACGGCGTCGCACATGCTGCGCACGTTGTCGGTGCAGACGCTGGGCGCCTGATCGAAGACCATGGTCAGAGCCGCCATGGGCAGCGGGCGGTAGCGCTGGAAGTACTGCGCCAGCCGCTCGGGGCCTGCAGAGGAGCCGAGCGGGGCCACGATCAGCCCATCGATGCATGCGGGGCTCGGCAGCTGATAGCAGCGGTTGGCCTGGCGGGCCGCGATCTCGGGCGCGTCGAGCGTGCCGCCGATGAACACGAACAGACGCACCCCGCGGCGGCGCGCCGCTCCGTCCACCGCCAGCACCAGCTCCTGCCAGAAGCGATCGGACAGCGACTCGATCAAGAGCCCGATACGCAGCTCCGAGCTCGCGGGCGCGGCGGGAGCCGCGGGTGCAGAACTGATGGGGTGCGACGGCGGCAACATCAGCTCTGCCCCGATCGACGGCCGACGATGACCGACAGGTCTGCGCGCTTGCCCGACCAGTTCTGCACGATGCCGAGCTGGTCGTCGCGGATCTTCTCGACCGTACTGGCCCGGTTGCGCTCGAGCTCTCGCGCAATTCGCTCCTCGTGGATCGGAGCGTCCTCGAAGTCCGAGGA
>JAICTU010000311.1 GCA_025936205.1 Polyangiaceae bacterium
CGGCTGCCGATGCCGGTGCGCGCCTGATGCAGGTGCCCCACGGGGTGGCTGAGCCGGCGCCCCCAGTGCTGCCCGTCGCCGCGGACGGCACGCGCTCGATTCCGCTCGATGGCGCCGTGCTGCGCGTGCAGCTCGGAGGCGATCGCTTCGAGCTGGGAGAAGCGGCGCTGCTCGACTGGATCACGAGCTCGGCGCGAGCGATCGCGGCGTATTACGGCGCCTTCCCGGTGCGCGAGGCGCTGCTGGTCGTGCATGCGACGCGCGGCGGCGGCGTGCACGGGGGGCACACGGAGGGCGGCGCCCTGCCGCGCATCGACATCAGCATCGGTGTGCGCGCCACTCCCGACGATCTGCGCCGAAACTGGAGCCTGGCGCACGAGATGGTGCACCTCGCGCTGCCGGATCTGGCACGCAGCCATCACTGGCTGGAAGAGGGGCTCGCCTCCTACGTGGAGCCGATCGCGCGCGCGCGGGCGGGGCTGCTCGATGAACGCGATGTCTGGCGCGAGTGGCTCGACAATCTGGCTCTGGGATTGCCCGAAGCGGGAGACCGCGGCCTCGATCACACGCCCACCTGGGGCCGCACCTACTGGGGGGGCGCGCTCTTTTGCTTCCAGGCGGACCTCGAGATCCGCAAGCAGACGGCAGGGCGTTTCGAGTTGCGCGATGCCTTGCGCAGGATCGTGGCCGAGGGCGGCAACCTGACCGTGGATTGGCCCATCGAGCGCGTGTTACGCACGGGGGACGCGGCCACCGGCGTGAGCGTGCTCGTGCCCCTCTATGCTCAGCTCAAGGACCAACCGGTCAGTTTCGATCTGAGCCGCGCCTGGCGTGAGCTCGGTGTGAGCGAGCAGCGAGGAGAGGTGCGCTTCGATGACGGGGCGCCGCTCTCGGGCCTTCGTCAGCAATTTGTGCGGGGGCGTTGACAGCCTTCCTCGCTTGCCAGGCCCTTGCCGTGCCCGGCGGGGCACCCCATACCCTTCCGAAATGCCTTCTCCCGTTCACGATTACCCGCTGCTCATCGTCGAGCGCCATCTGGACACCTTCGGCCACGTCAATAACGCGACCTATTTGCAGATCTTCGAGGAGGCGCGCTGGGACTGGATCACGCGCGGAGGTTTCGGGCTCGCGCAGGTGCGTGCCCTCGGGCAGGGGCCTACCGTCCTCGAGTGCACACTGCGCTTCCAGCGCGAGCTGCTCAATCGCACCCCGATCAACGTGCGCTCCTGGGTGAGCAGCTATGTCGGCAAGATCGCGCGCGTGCATCAGGAGATCCAGCTGGAGAGCGGCGGCACTGCCTGCGAGGCAGACTTTGTCGTCGGCTTGTTCGACACGCGAGCGCGCAAGCTGATCGATCCCACGCCGGAGTGGCTGGCGAGCGTCGGGCTGACGCCGAGCGACTGGCAGCCGAGCGGCCCCGCTAGCGGCTGATGGCCTTTTGCAGCTCAAACGGCGCGTGCGTTCCGTGATCTCGAAGCAACGGCCCCGCGGTATTCGTACCGATTCTGGACGTTCTCGGTGCTGCTGTCAGACGGCTGTTGACATTGTCGCACCTACAGACACACTGACAGTGACGGATTGCTCCCGCGTGTTGCAGGAATGTTCCAGCGCCGCGGGATCCGCCGCGTAGTTCGAGGTTCAAGTGTTCGACAGCAGCCCCAAGCCGAAGACTTCCATTGCGGGGACCTCCCGCACCCCGAGTCGAGAGTCGAGTCCATGGAGCCGTCCGTTTTCGGGCGCTGACGCGGGCGCGCCGCCCAGCGTGGCGATCGCGCCGGATCGCGAGCTGCCGGACGTGACGGGATTCTTCGTGGTGGTGCTGGTCACGCTGGGCCTGTTTGTCGTGCCGGTGGGCGCGACGATCATGCAAGGCCCCGCGATCGTAGCGAGCCTGTTCGCGCGTTGATCGCGTCGCCGTTTCTGCGCTGAGCGCGCCGTATTTCGCGGCAACCCCCGCACCCGCTCGCGCCACATTCCCGCGCTGGAGGTCTGCTCGATGCTAGCCCTCCAGCGCGCCCCTTTTTGTCGACCCTGCCGGCGACTCCGCGACATCCAGGAGCGGGCTCGCCACCGCACGCGCCCAACGACCCCAGTATGCGCCCGGCGCGCGCCAGCGACGTTCCGCGGCTCACGCGCGGTGGGCGCATACTGGCGTTGCGCGGCACGTGTGGCGCCGAGCCCACTCTTTCAGGGGCTCACTGGGTGAGCTTTTGCACGGCGCCGAGCAGCAGTTGCTCTTTGAAGGGTTTGACGATCCAGCCCTTGGCGCCCCACTTCTTGGCGCGGGTCATGGCTTCGGGCTGGCCCTCGGTGGTGAGCATGACCACCGGCAGCTGGCGCTGCGCGATTTCTTGCTGCAGGCGCTCGAGCATGTCCAGGCCGCTCATGCGCGGCATGTTGACGTCGCAAATGACGAGCGCCAGGTCCCGTTCAGCGCGGATCTGCTCGGCCCCGTCCACGCCGTCGGCTGCCTCGAGCACGACAAAGCCGGCGTTGCCGAGCGCTGCGGACAGCTGGCGGCGTACCGAGGACGAATCGTCGATGATGAGCACTTTTTTGGGCATGGGTTCTTTCAGAACAGGACCAGATCGCCCTCCTGGGCGAGCGGAGCGTCGGAGGCTCGAGGCACGAAGACGAAGCCGGGCGCGATCAACACGTCGAGGTAGCCCGAGAAGTTGCCGCCCTCGCAGATGAAGCGGCGGCGCAGCGCGCGCTCCAGCTCTCCCACCGGGAAGATCTGCAGCCAGCGCGGGCTGTTCACGTTGAACGACACCTCGTACGAGCGCAGCTTGTTCTTGAGCCGCCCGATCAGCTGGTTGGCGAGCTCGCACGACCAGTCTTTGGCCTCGGGCGTGTCGAGCTCGATGCCGCGTCCGAGCGCCGCCTGGTAGGTCTGGAGGACCACGCTGCTGGTCATGCGCAGCCCGATGGTGCCGCGCACGTCGCGGCCGCTGAAGTCGACCGCGGCGACCGCCACTCCGGTGGCCGTCTCCGGACCCACATCGGCCTGCTGCGCCGGCAGGCCGTAGTCCGACATCAGCTCGATGCAGCAGTCGCGCAGCAGTTCGTCGAGGATCGCGAGGTTTTCGCCGCGCATGATGTTCGCGGTAGCTGTGGGTGAGCTCACGTGGGATCCTTTCCGCCGAGGCAGCGGAGCGCGGGCGTCTCTTCTGCGCTCTCCAGCACCGGGATCGGCAGGGCCGGCAGCAGCACGATTCACCCCGGCGGGGCGAAGCATTCCAGTGCGGAACGCTTCGCCCCAGAACGGTGCTCACATTGGCGGCGGCACGCTGGCGCGCCAGCCCGGTTGCTCGTCGAGCGCGGCCAGCCAGCGTTCGGCGTTCTTGAAGCCCGCCAGCGGGAGCCTGGCCTGCGCCACATAGGTGAGCGGAGCAGCTACGCAGAAGTCGGCGAGGGTGAGCTGGTTGTTCACCAGGAAGCGCTTGCCGGCGAGCGCACCGTCGAGCACCGCCGCGAAGCGCTTGAAGTTGGTCTCCGCCTCCTCGACGCGCACCGGATCCGCTTCAGTGTGAAACAGCATGGGCTTGAGCAAGCGCTGGAAGACCAGGGCACGCGCCGCGGCGCCGAAGTGCGCGAGTTCCCAGGCTTGCCATTTCATGATCTCGTAGCGGTGCGTGCTCTTGGGCCACAGCTCGTTGTCGGTCTTGCTGGCGATGTAACACTGGATCGCGTTGCTCTCCCAGAGCACCACGTCGCCGTCCACCAGCGTCGGCACCATGCCGTTGGGGTTCAGCGCCAGGTACTCCGGCGTCTTGGTTCCGCCCTTGATGACGTCGACCTGCTTCTCGTTGAGCGGAATGCCGAGTTGCTTGGCGACGGCGTCGACCTTGCGACAGTTCGGGGAAAGGGGATTGGTGTAGAAGTCCATGACAGCCTCCGTGTTGCTGAGAACCTAGATCCCGACGCCACATTCAGCCAATTGATTATTGTGATATGGATCATTGGTATGGAGAATATCTCGGCGATCGACCTGAATCTGCTGGTGGTGTTCGAAGCGCTGGTGGCCGAGCGCAGCGTCACGCGGGCCGCCGGGCGCGTGGGCTTGAGCCAGCCGGCGGTGAGCAACGCGCTCGGGCGGCTGCGCGCGTTGCTCGGTGATCCCTTGCTGGTGCGCACCGGTCGCGGCATGGAGCCCACGGCGCGGGCGCTGGAGCTGAGCGGACCGATCCAGCAGGCGCTGGAGGGCATCCGTCGCGCGCTCGCCCCCTCGGCTTCATTCGAGCCGGAGCGCTCGCCCTACACGTTCCGGGTGCGCAGCGCCGACAACCTGGAGCTCTCGCTGTTGCCGCGCTTGCTGGAGCGGCTGGGGCGCGTGGCGCCGCTGGTCGACATCGTGGTCGATCGGGTCGGCCATACCACGGACGAGGATCTGCGCGCCGGCCGCATCGATCTGTACCTCGGCAGCTGGTTCAATGTGCCCTCGGGGCTGGAGCAGCATCTGTTGCAGCACGAGACATTTGCCTGCATCGCGCGCAAGGGTCATCCGCTGATCAAGACCCGGCTGACCCTGAAGGCGTACATGCGCGCGGGGCACGTGTTGGTCGAGGCCGGGGACCGCCCGAGCAGTGTGGTGGACACCGTGCTGGCCGATCAAGGGCTCGGGCGCCGGGTGGTGCTGCGCACGCCGCATTTTCTGGTCGCGCCGCTGATGGTGGCGCGCACGGATCTGATCGCGACCTTGCCGCGCAGCGTGGCCACGACGTACGCGCAGTTCTTGCCGCTGAACGTGTTCGACCCGCCGCTGGATGCGCCGGGCTTCCCGGTGCAGATGGTCTGGCACCGGCGCACGCACGAGCAGGCGCCGCACCGCTGGTTGCGGCGCTTGATCATGGATCTCTCGAGCGCCGAGCAGGGCTGGTGAGTTTACTCCGCGTCGTGGAGGATCACTCCCAGCGTGTAGCGTTTGCCGGCACGCAGCCGGCTCACGCCGTGCCGCAGTTGCGCGCGTGACATGCCGCGCTGGCTCGCGACGGGCCGGTGCTGGACGGCAAACACGACCGCGTCGCCCTGCGCGAGCGGCACCACCTCGACCCTGGACTGCCGGCGCGCGCGCTGTTCAGTGAGCACGAACTCGCCTCCTTTGAAGTCCAGCCCGGGCCGAGACAGGAGCATCGCCACCTGCAGTGGAAAGACGTGCTCGCCATACAGGTCGCGGTGCAAGCAGTTGTAGTCGCCCTCCGTGTAGCGCAGAAGCAGCGGCGTCGGCCTGGCCTGGCCGGCAGCGTGGCAGCGGGCGACAAACTCCGCGTGCTCGGCCGGGTACGTGGTCTCGATGCCCAGCGAGCTGTTCCAGCGGTTCGCGATCGGCGCGAGCTGCCGATACAGGCTCGTGCGCAGGCTGCTCACCAGCGCCGGCAAGGGGTAGCTGAAATACTTGTACTCGCCGCGCCCGTAGCCATGGCGTTCCATCACGACCGTGCTGCGGAAGGGCGCAGCTTCGGCATAGAGCGAAATGAGCTGGCTGCATTCCGCCGCACCGAGCACGCGCTCGAAGACGGCGTGGCCGCGCTCATCGAGCGCCTGAGCGGCTGCTCCCCAGTCGAGAGCGCTCAGGCGTCCCTGGAGCTCGCTCGGGGCTGGGGCTTGGTCGAGGGCTGTCGCCATGCCGAGAAGCTACGCCAGGCCGGCAACGCTGGCGCTCCGTGTCTTGCTTTTGAATCCGAGGTCGGTCGGCTGTGCGCGAGGTCCTGGAGCTCAGAAGCCGAGATCTGGCTCGCCCGCGACCGTCGGCGCCGCCTTGGCGGGAGCCGCCGGCTTGGGCTTCGGCGGCGGCGGCGGGGCAGGGGCGCGCCGGCGTGGGTTTGCAGCTGCGGCCACCGAGGGTTTGCCGCCCGCGCCCCCGTGCGCGGGGATCGGGGCCACCGCGGGCTCAGCGGGCCCCTCAGTCTGCTCTTCCTGGGCCAGACCCCCTGCCCCACCGGCAGCGCCGGGATTCGCCGCGCGGTTCGTGTTCTCCGCGAGCTCGCCGGGAGCAGGCGCCTTCTCGTGCGGCACCGCGGGCTCCACGGCGACGACGGGCGCTGCCGCTGGAGCGGGCAGCGGTGTGGACTCGTGCGCCGCGAGCGCGTCACCGCGAGCAGGCTCCGAGCTACCGCGCACAGCCAGGACCGCGTAAGCGAGCCCGGCGAGACCGAGCGCGCCCAGCGCCAGGAAATAGCGCTTGGTCTTCGGAGCAGGCTGCGCAACGAGCGTGATCGAGCGCTCGACGGTCGGGGTCGATTCCACGATCTCGAGGCCGCCGAAGGGGTGCGCGACCAGATCGTAGTCCTCCGAGGCTGCGCCGTTCGGCAGCCGGAAGTCCTGGTGGGAAAGGCCGGCGCTGCGCAGCACCGAGCAGCAGTGTTCCACTGCCATCTGCCCGCGCGGGGTGCCGTAGGGCGAGAGTGCCACGGCGAGCTCACCGACGTTCTGGAAGCGCCCCCGCGGGTCTTTTGCCAGGCACTGTTTGACCACCACCTCGAGGCCGGTGGACGCGCCGGGGCAACGCTGGCGCAGCGCGGGTGGTTCGCGCTCCAGGATCGCCGCGCTGATCTGCGTGAGCGAGGGCGCGTCGAACGCCGGCTTGCCCGTGAGCAGCTCGTACAGCACGCAACCGAGCGACCAGATGTCGGTGCGCGAGTCGATGTCCTGTGAAGCACGGATCTGCTCGGGCGACATGTACGTGGGCGAGCCCATGGCCATGGTCGTCTGCGCCAGCGGGTGGCGGCTCTCGAAGCTGGAACCGGTGAGGGCGACCTTGGAGATGCCGAAGTCGAGCACCTTGATCATGTCCAGGCCCTGCGCGCGCCGCTCCAGGAACAGGTTCTCCGGCTTGACATCGCGATGTACGACGCCGCGCGCATGAGCGGCCGCCAGCGCCTGGCAGGCCTGCAGTACGTATTCGACCGCCAGCTTGATCGGCAGCGGGCCGCGTTCGTCGATCAGGGCTCCCAGGTCGTGGCCCTCCAGGTACTCCATGACGATGAAGGGCGAGCCATCCGGCAGATGTCCCACGTCGAAGACGCGGGCAACGTGCTCGCTCTTGATCTGCACCGAGGCGCGCGCCTCCCGTGCGAAGCGCCCCACCGCTTCCGGGTTGCTGAGCGCGTCCGGGCGCAGGAACTTGAGCGCGACCTTCTCGCCCAGGTCGAGGTGCCTGGCGGAAACGACAAATCCGATACCGCCGACACCGAGCAGTTCCAGGACCTCATACTTGCCGGCCAGGACCTCGCCTGGCTGTAACGGCATGCGGAATTGGCTGGAGTCCTCCATGGTTCAGGGCTCGCAAAAACCGAAGTTGCAGTTGGGCGCCTCGTTCGGGCACTCGGCGCTGCCCGCGCACGCCTTGCAGCCCTCCGGGATCACGCCGCCGGGCGCCGAGGACTCGTAGTAGCAGCTGCACGATGGCTTGGGCTCGTACGGAGTCATGCGCGCGCCTTCGCGCGTGCGCGTGACGTGCATCGCGCAGTTCGGGATCAAGCCGGCTTGCTTCAAGGTGGTGATGAAGTCCGTGTTACGGTTGGGCAGCGGCTTGGCCCCCGTCAGGTAGCTCACGATCTCGGCCACGAAGGGGTCCGAGGTGCGGCCGTTCTGCCCGCTCGTGTAGAAGTGAAAGGGCGCCCACAGCTCGTAGTGGCCGTCGCGCACGTTGCGCTTGTCGGAGCTGCCGATCGAGGAGTCCGGGGTGAAGGCGCAACCCTGACCATAGTGTTGATAAGCGAGCGTGCGCAGGTTGGCCTTCGAGTCCGCCTCATCCGCGACGTCGGCGGAGGTGATGCCCAGAGCTTCTTCCGGGTTGGGCAGGGCCAGCAGCGCGGGCTTCATCTCGCTCGACTTCGCCTTGACCACGCCGCGCCAGTCCTCCTGGGGTAGGTTCAGGCTGGCCGCGATCGTGAGCTGGTTGCCGGAGGTCGGTCCGCGCCGCATCAGACTCGCCGGGTTGGTCCAGGGCGCGACGCCGGCATCATCGTAGCCGAAGATGCTGAAGGCGGCCTCCGCGCTGATGGTCTTCTGGCTCGAGCCCTTCGGCACCGTGAACATGAACACCTGCGCGGGGCCGATGTCGTCGACCAGGTTCGGCGAGCCCGCGAAGTTGGGCACACAGGTTTGCGGTGACAGATCACACAGGCCGATGTCCGCGAGTTGATCGCCCTCGATGTCGCATTCCTGAGGCGTGTCTTGCTGAGCCGTCCAGTACTGCGCCGTGCCCTTCAAGCGCGTGAGTCCCGTCAGGATGGCGTCCAGACCGAGGCACGAGGTGTCGTTCTGGTAGACCAGCGTCGCGGTCGCGGAGATGGCCTGCGCCAGCGTTCGCAGTCCCAGGTTCAGCGCGGTCGAGCCGTACAGGTACACGGGGCGCGGCGTGAGCGCCGAGCACTTGATCCGCGTGGACGTGCCCGATGTGCTCGCCGGGGGCGCCGACGCTGACGGTACAGAAGCCATCATCGCCGGCGTGAGCTCGCGCGGTCCTTTGCCGGAACCGAAGGCGCTCGCCACGTAGCCCGGGATGCGCTCTTCGTTTTCGAATGGAGTGCACTCGGTGCTGGTGCAAGCATTCAACAGCTGACTCACCACGGTCGGCTCGCAGCTGTAGCAACCGTGGCCGCCGAACGCGGTCGGGTCGGAACAGGCGTCTAGGCCAGACTTCAGCTGAAAGTCGTCCAGCCCCGTGATCGATTCGCAGCCCGCCGTGCCGAGCCCGAGGGGGATGGCAGCGAGCAACCAGCGGGTTCTCTCGATAAACATGCGCCTCGATGTACGGCGGTCCCGCTCGCGGTGTTGCTCGTTTGCATGCGTTAATTGCCCCCGTTGCACCCCGGGGTGTTCTGAGCGCGACAGTTACGAACGGGCCCCGTCTGGCCGTTCTAGATGCGGACTGGGGCATGCCCGGGGCGTGCTCAAACGGGAGGATGCATGGGAAAGCTGGCGAAGCCCTGCGCGCGGAAGCGGCAAACCTGGCCGATGCGGGTCTGGCCGCTGGCGGCGCTGTGCGCGCCGTTGCTCGCTGTCGATGCAGCAGCGCAGGACGACGGGGATGCGGCGGAGACGGCCGCGGCTCGCACCTTGGCGGTGGAAGGAGTCAAGCTCGCCGATGCGGGGCGTTGCGAAGAGGCCATCGATAAGCTGGCCAAGGCGGAGAAGTTGCACCATGCACCCGTGGTGCTCGGCAGGCTGGGCGAGTGCCAGGTCGCCCAGGGCAAGCTGGTCGAGGGCACCGAAAACCTGCGCAAGGTGCTGCGCGAGCCGCTGGCCGCGGACGCGGCTCCCGTCGTCGTGCGAGCGCGCGAGCGCGCCGCCGCGGTGCTCGAGCGCAGCAAGGTGCGCATCGCCGGGCTGAACATCACGGTCAAAGGGCCGCGCGGCAACGCGGAGGTCGCTGTCAGCGTGGATGGTCAGCCCATGAACGTGGCGCTGCTCGATGCCGAGCGCCCCACCGATCCCGGCGAGCACGTGGTGGAAGCCAGCGCGCCGGGTTTCAGCAGCGCCTCGGCGCGCGTGAGCGTCGCCCCTGGTGAGCGCCAGAGTCTCGTGCTGACGCTGGAGCCAGATCCCAAGGCGCGAGCGGCGGCGAGTGCTGCTGCGGCGCCCGAGGCCTCGCCGAGCGCGCCCGAGAACAACGGCTTGTTCACTCGTGTCTCGCCGCTCGCGGAGCCGGGTGCCGCTGCGCAGCCGAATCCGGCTGCGCCCGCCGAGCGCAACTTGACCAAAGCCTATGTGGCGTGGGGCGCGGGCGGAGCAGCGGTGGTCACCGGTTCGATCTTTGGCTTGCTCGCTTTTCAGGGCAAGAGCCAGCTCGATAAGCAGTGTCCTTCGAAACAATGCCCGGATTCCTCGGCGGACAAGCTGAGCTCCGCACGGCGTGACAGCACCGTTGCCACCGTGCTGATGGCGGTGGGCGGGGCAGGGATCGCGCTGGGCACGGTCTTCTACTTCACGGCAGGGCCGCGCGAAGAGGCGGGGACGGCGGCAGCGGAGCATCGGCCCGAGAACGGACTGCAGGCACGGGCCTGGCTCGGCCTCGGTGGACTAGGCATCGACGGAAAGTTCTGATTCACGCTATGGGGGCGGCGATGCCCCCGCCGCTGTTGATCGCTGTCGGGGCCGCCGCTGCCTATGGCGCCGCGGACTTTCTGGGCGGCCTCGCCTCACGCCGGGCCGCGCCGAGCTGCGTGATCGTGAGCTCGCAAGCGCTGGCCCTGGCGCTCGGGCTGGGCGTGGCGCCACTGCTGGCGGGCGCGCCCAGCGCTGCGGATCTGCTGTGGGGTGCCGGCGCTGGGCTCGCCTACGCCATCGGCTTGCTGCTTCTCTACCGCGGTCTGGCGAGCGGGCAGATGAGCATCGTCGCTCCGATCACGGGGATCTGCGCGCCGGCGTTGCCCGTTGTGTTTGGCTTGTTGCGTGGCGAACGCCCCGGCATGGGCGCGCTCGGTGGCATGTTGCTCGCCGCGGTCGCCATCGATCTGGTCAGCCGGGAGCCTGGCGCCGGCAGGCAAAGCAGCGGCTCCGAACCAGCCGCACCGCTGCGGCCCATCGTGCTCACCGCGATCGGCGGTGGAGTGGCGTTCGGCGTGTTTCTGACCGCCATCGCGCGTTCGAGCCCGCAGGCGGGGCTGTGGCCGATCGTGGTGGCACGCGCCGTCACGCTCTCGTGCCATCTGCTCCTGGCCGCGCTTCAGCGGCAGCCATTGCGGCTCGAACGAACGACGTTGCGCATTGCACTCGCCGGGGGCGCGCTCGATATCGTCGCCAACGTCCTGTACTTGCTTTCGACGCGCGCGGCGCTGCTGAGCCTGGCCGCCACCGTCACCTCGCTGTATCCAGCGGCGACGGTACTGCTCGCCAGTCTCATGCTGGGAGAGCGCATTCACCGGCGCCGCGGGATGGGTCTGGTGTGCGCAGCGGCCGCCGTCGTCCTGATCAGCGCCACACAGTAGAAACCGAAGTCCGCGCCGGGTTTCTACAAATGAAGAAGAAGTACCGAGTGCACGAGGTAGTAGTTGCTGCTCGCAGCTCTCGCCACGTCAGCAGGGGTCGCGCGAGTCACTGCCGGGCCCCGAGGTTGCCGATC
>JAICTU010000484.1 GCA_025936205.1 Polyangiaceae bacterium
AGCGGGCTTATGAACCCAACTTCGTCAGATGTAAATGGCAACACGCGGCCAAAACTTATGAAAGTCACGCAGAGGGACGACTCGCCCCACGAGTGCTCTCGATGAGTTGAGCAAGAGCCCTTGGTAATGCGCGAAATTCGCGGTCGCGCAGCGAGCGCTTCCGGTCTCAGTGCAACGCCTCGCGCAGCTCACGCAGCTTCGTGTCGCCATTACAGTGCGAGCGTTATGCTCACGGCTCGCCTCTGGAGCTCGGCCACATGAGCGCGGGGATGCGCAGCATGCGATGGATTCGAGAGCACAAAACGACTCGGGTCCCGAGTCATCGACTCAGGACCCGAGGTCACTGCTCCCAACGCGCCAAGCGTGGCGCGTTTAGAACTCCCGCATCTGCTTTCGAATCTTACCGATCGCCTGCTCTTGGAGCTGACGGATGCGCTCGCGCGACAGGTTGTACTTGTCGCCGATCTCTTTCAGCGTGAGCTCGTCTTCGTTGTCGAGCCCGAAGCGCCAACGGATGATGCGCGACTCGATGGGCGTGAGCGTGCTGAGCAGGCGCTGTACTTCCGACACCCAACGCGCGGAGGCCAGGTCGTCATAAGGAGAAAGCGAATCATCCTCGACGAGGAAGTCGATGAATCGACGGCCATCCTCATCTCCGACCGGCCGATCGAGAGAAAACGGCGTGTCTGCGTAGAGCTCACGGACTTTGTCGAGCTTGTCCTTCGGGACTCCCGTCTCTTTCTCGAGCTCCTCGGGAGTGGGCTCCTGACCGGTTCGAGCGATCAACGTCTGAGTCGCGCGTGAAACGCGGTTGTAGGTGTCGAGCATGTGCACCGGGATGCGCACCGCACGGCCCTTGTCTGCGAGAGCGCGGCTGATCGCGTGACGAATCCACCAGGACGCGTAAGTCGAGAAGCGATAGCCGCGGGAGTGGTCGAAACGCTCGACCGCCTTCATCAAACCGATGTTGCCCTCTTGAATCAGATCGATCAGAGGCAGCCGACCGCGGTTGTAGCGACGTGCGATGCTCACCACCAAGCGCAGGTTCGCCTTGACGAAGCGATTCTTTGCTTGCCGCTGGTCGTGATCTGCGAGGCGCACGCGCTCGACATAGCGACGATAGGCCGAGGTCGCCGCCACGGAGGGACGTTCAGCAGCTTCCGGAGCATCGCCGATAGCCTTCGCGAGCTCCACGGCGCGCCCCATCCAAATGCGATCGGAATCCGGCAGACGTACGGCTCGAGCCAAATCCTCGCTGTGCTGCTTCCATTGCTTGAGCTGGTTGGCGTGCAGCTTGGAGCGCTGATCGCGGTACACGACACAGAGCTGGCGCAAGGCCTCGAGCGCCGCAGTGTCCGGGCGGATGTCGTCCGTGAGCGTCTGAATGTCGCGATCGAGCGCGTCGAGGATGTACTCCGCCACCGGCACGTAGGCCATCAGCTCGACCCACAGCTGGATCTCTGCGCTCTCCACCGCTTGCGCGGCGTTCAGCTCTTCCTCTTGGCCCATCACCTGATGCGTGGCCATGTCGCGGAAGTAGCGCGACAGTGTCGAGTCACCGGGACCCTCGGGCGCCTTCGAGCCAGGTGGAGGCAACGAGCTCGTGCGCCGCGCGGCCCCGGGTGGACCGCTGTCGAAACGCGGGATCATCCCCAGATGATCTGGAGCTTCGGACGTGGACCCGAATGCCGGCGAGTAGCGCACCGATGTGTCTTCGGGCTCGTCGGCGAAGGGTGGCTCCGAGGCACTATTCATCTGGTGGCCAGGTTCGCGGGAGTCCCGGCTGGACTCTCCGCGACCAGATTTGGACCACGCCTTGGCGTTGGCGCCACGACGCCCCGAGGCGCGATTGCGCGGTGCCTCATCGGCGTCGTCGCTTTCTACCGCTTCGGTATCCAGCGCCTCGTCCGAGAGCGCTTCACCGGATGCGGCGTCCAGATCGTCCATACCGTCGTGTTCATCCTCGTCTCGCGCCGAAGCACGAGCGGAGGACGGGGGACTCGACGGGGCCTCAGAAGTTGGAATCATGCGGGAGCCCGATGATGTGGAGTACGCGCCGTTGCGTGCGGACTTGCCTTTTTGAGCTAACATGGGAGAACAGGCTGGGTTGAGCGGGTCGAAATCCGTGCGGAACTGAGAAGTAAAGCCTCAGAAAGAAACGGATCGGAAACGGACCGTGCGGCCCTCATCTGCGAGCCATCTGCGAGTCATCTGCGAGCCATCTGCGAGGTTGTGTGCGAGATGTGTGCAAGGTGCACCTGCAAGATGGGTGCAAGCTGAGCGCCAAAAGACGAGCAACAGAAGCGAGCGGCAGAAACGAGAGCGGCGGGAATCGGAGCAATCGGAAATCGGAGTGAGAAATCAGAACGACCGAAAGAAGCGACGGACAGGCGAACCCCGGAAAGCAGCCGAGCGGCAAGCTGGGGTTCGGCCCAGGTGGGGTTAGAGCCAGCTGGGGTTAGGTAGAGAAGCGGCCAGAGTCGTAGAAAGAAGAAGAGAACGAGCCGAAAGACAGCTGGCCGAACGTCATCCGGATTGAAAAACGTCGGCGCACGGAAACGGAGCGCCGCCCCGCGCGCAGGGCATGTGTGGGGCAGCGTGAGACACGACGGTGCGGACCGAACTCCCTGGAACGATCTCGATGGGCGAGCGCTGTTCCATGACGCAACGCCGTGCGACAGATCTGACGATGACAAATGCAGCGGTCGGTGCTCAGAGGCCCACCTACGTTAGTGTCCGCAAACGGCGTCTTCGGCATCACCAAGCGATGATTTCCACCAGACTCTGCCGAGGGGCAGCATGAAACATTTCGCCGGCAGATTGCGACGCTCGCGATGCAGGTGTTCGAGATTGGGTTGCTCGAGCGATTTGGGGTGGTAACCTCCTTGTGTTGCCCGGAGCCTGATAGAACCACCCGAGCCGCGGCTTCCCGCCGCGAGATCGGTGGTCCGGAGATCAGTGGTACGAACGCGGGTCTTCGGGGCAATTTCCTAGACGATTCCTGGTGAAAGTCTGTGAAGGAGCCTGGCGAGTCTGGCGAAGCGAGAGTGTGGCGAAGCGAGAGTGTGGCGAAGCGAGAGTCTGGTGAAGCGAGAGTCTGGTGAAATAGCTCCAGATGACGACGGGGATGCCAGGCGCTGGAGCGCGTCGCGGCGGCGGAAAAGGTAGGACAAGCGCGCCAAGAGTGATCGTGCGGCGCGCGCCGAGGAACAGGGGCTCAACGCCAGGTCACAGCGCTAAACCAGCAAAAAACGTGCCTAATCCGTGGGTTCTGCAATCGGACGCAACTTGCAGGGTCTCGTGCTCTGAACCTCTGGCGAACCGGAGGACCCGACGAGAAGTGTCGCGAGGCTGCCGCGTCCATCACTAGTTACGGCCTCTGCGATGTCCCCATTTAACGGGACCTTGCGGGAGACGAAAAAAGGGGCACTGGTCGCCACGCGTGCCTTGACCAATGTCGCCCGGAGTCAAGCGAAAGAGCGTAGTACCGGGCTGATCCACGGGGCTTTGTCCCGAGGAAAGGTCGGCCAATTGGTCGCGGCTCTTGGTCGCTCAGTCGTGCTGGCGAATTCAATGCTGGCAGTGACGCCGGACAGGACAAACCCGATGGCAATCCAAAGGAACCCGGCCCATCCGGCGGATTCCCCATAAATTTCGAGCACAGGACCGCGATCGTCAAGCCCCCGTCGGGAGACTCGCGCGTCGTACCCTCCTCGGGGAGACCGGTGGCCCCGGCGCAGGGCACTTGCACCACGAAGGCGACAAACGTGAGCCACAGTGTGCCTCCAGTGCACGGTGCCGGATCGACTTGTCGCGGCAGCCACGTGTGCCACGTCGATGCTCGGCTCGGAACATGCCGGCGGGCCTTCCTCGCGAGGATGCTGGCCAGGCGCGTCGGAAGAGGGTACTCAGGGCCTCCCTGGGGAACCTGTGAAGATGGGATTGAAGTATCAGGCGGACTGGCGAACGCTTCTTTGGGCAGCCATCGGGCCGGCATTTGTGGGCGTGCAATACGCCTATCCGGCGCTGGTGCCCTACACGTGGTGGATCAGCTGCTACTTCGCGCTCTCGTTTGGGGTCATTGCGCACAACCACAATCACTGCCCCACCTTCCGCAGCCGCCGCGCGAACGACTGGTTCGGGGGATGGCTTTCCATCTTTTATGGCTATCCGACGTTTGCGTGGATTCCCACGCACAACTTGAACCACCACCGGTACGTGAACACGCAGGGCGACGCGACCATCACCTGGCGCTTCACCAACCGTCACAACATCTGGGTCGCGGCGACGTACTTCTTCGTGTCGTCGTACTACCAGTCTGGCCCCATCAAGACCTTCATCGCCAAGGCTCGGGCGACGAATCCCTCTCTCTACCGGCGCATCATTCGCCAGTACATGGTCTGGATCGGCGGCAATCTGCTGTTGCTCGCTACGGCGGTGGCGCTCCACGGTTGGCGAAGCGGCTCCTGGCTGTACGTCGCGACGGTGGCCTTCCCGGAGTTCTTCGCCCTCTGGACGATCATGCTGTTCAACTACGATCAGCACGTGCACACGGATCCGTGGTCACAGAACCACTCGCGCTCGTTCGTGAACCCCACGGTGAACTTCCTGCTCTTCAACAACGGACTGCACGCGGCCCATCACGAGAATCCCGGAGAGCACTGGAGCCGTCTGCCGGCAGTGCACGCACGCATTGCGCCCAACATTGATCCCAGCCTGCTTCAACAGAGTCTCTGGCTGTATTGGTTCAAGCAATACCTGCTCGCGCCGTTCTTTCCGCGATTCGGTAGCGTGCAACTCGGGCCCGGGCCGATGAGCGCCCCACCCGGCCGTCAGCGCGGGCCGGCGCAAGCAGATGTCGAGTTGGGAGAAGCGGGCACGAACGCCGAGAGCGTCGTACGCGCCATCGCCTGATGCATCGTCGGCATCTTCGGTAGCGCGATGCGCGTACGCTGCCGAGCAGCCCCCGAGCCTCGCAGCGATGCCTGGGGCGTCCTGGAGCTGGAGAGCACTCCCGAGGGACTCTGGCTCATCTACCGGAGTGTTCGGAGTTATCGAGAAGGCTACGCGCCAGGGCCAGCTGCCGAGCTGACGGAACACCGGGTGCCCTGGCAGGCCGTGGCTGCACTTCGGGTGGGGACCGATCGTCTGCGGCTCGAGATACGGGAGCCTCTGAGCCCGTTCTCGCATTTCTACCTGGGCGACTTCGCGCATGCCGCGCAGGCGAGCTGGGTTGCGCGGGCGCGGGCGGGACTCTCCTCACCGCAAGCCGTACTGACCGAGTTTTGCCACGACCTCGCGGCGCACCTGGGCGCCCCGCTGGCCACTGAACTGGCCCTGCCCACAGGGAAGGCCGGTGGAGGTACCCTCTCGGGCCGTGGTCCGTCACGAGCCTGGGTTGCCTTCGCCATTCTGTCGAGCTCGGCAGGCTTGGCTGGCGCGCTGCTGCGGAGATCGCCCAGGCTTCCGGCAGCGGAGCCCGCGGGCAGCGCCATCTGGAGCCCGCGGGTCGAGCCAGCGGACGGGCCTCCCCGCAGTGACGTTTCCTCCGCGCGGAGTTCCTCGCCCGAGCTCGCCCCTGCCCCTTCGACCACTCCCGAGGCTGCGGATTCCCCGGACCTTCCCGGCCCCGTGCTGGGGAGTGGCTGCAAATGCATTCGCCACGAGTCGGTGCTCTGGCAACACACGCCTCCGCGCTGGACGGCGCTGGTCACGCACCAGCAAGCCCGGACGCACGGAACGCATCAGCACCTCGAAGTCGAGCTGCAGGTGATCAACAACGGTGACCGACAGCTCAGCAACCTGAGCATCGGCGTTCGCTTCCAGATCGCTCGACCGGGCCCGCCCGGCTCTGACGATGCGCCGGTCGAACGCACCTTGTATTTACCCAGCGCCCTCGGTCCAGGAGAACGAGTACGCTGGACGGTGGAGGGGCGCGGCGATCGCTACGAGCTGCAAATTCCCGACCTCGGACGCCTCGATGAAGACGGACTGGATGCGGCACCCGCCGACGCGTTCCTGCGCTTGGCGCAGAGCGATGACGGGCTCGTTGGTTTGCACGCCGGTATGATGCTCGCCTTCCTGGGCGACACACGCGCGCGCGACGCGTTGCTGAGGCTGAGGCCAGGCGTCGAAGCGAGCCAGCTGGCTTATCTCGATCGCCTGCTCGACAGCACGTCGGACTTGCGCGTCTGTCAATTGCATGTGAGCGCTCTGGGGCGCGCCACGCGAGTGCAGAGCTGTCTGTACAACGCTGCAGCACGGCCCCATGTGGATTTCGACTTGAAGCTATACGCATTGCGGCCCACCCCCAGCCCCGAAGATCCCAGCTCCGCGCCCCCGCAAGCGCTGGCAGAGGAGACGCTCGCGTGGTCGGGTCCGCTCGCCGCGCACCGCGGCCGCCGCCTGGAGCTGACGTTGAACCTGCCTCAGTCGGTGCCCGCCGATCGCTGGATCGAGCTGCGCGCGACGTACAAGGAGTCACGCTGATGAAGCACTGGCTGGGCCTGGGCAGCGGCGCCTGGGCGATCCTCAAGGAAGCCGCACGCCATGTACTGCGCCATCCGGTGGTGGGTGTGGCCGTGGCGGCTCAGACGGCGAATGGCCGCTGGCTATTGATCCGCCGGCGCGACACGGGCGACTGGGCGCTGCCCGGCGGAACGCTGGAATGGGGAGAGACGCTGCGAGACGCCATCCACCGCGAGTTGCTCGAAGAGGCCGGCGCCGTCGTCGAGGGGGCGCTGGAGCTGAGCGGCGTGTACTCCA
>JAICTU010000552.1 GCA_025936205.1 Polyangiaceae bacterium
CCTCCTGACCCGCTCGGCCGTCTGCCGATCCAGCTCTGCCAGGCTGCGCAAAAAACTGGCTTCCGGTTGCCACCGATGCCACATGAATTGCCTCCGTTCTGTTTGGTCACAGGCGGAGGCAGCCCTCTCGGAGGCTTGATGGTCAAGTTATCCGAGGGGGCTTCTCTATTGTCCCTCAGCAAGCGTGCTCAGAAGCTGCCGGAAAGCCATCGGGTATCGTGGCGCTGGTCACCCTACCGGTGCCACCGGGGACGCCGGTCCTCCGGGTCCCAGCGGCCCTGCAGGCCCCCAAGGCGCTACTGGGCCGACCGGAGCCGCAAGTCCGGGCGGGCCCGTCGCGTTCGCATCTGGCTCGACGCAGCAAATGACCACCGATTCCGCTGGTCTTAGCGACCACGTCGTCATGCTCGGATTTGGAGCCGCTACCTGGGCAGCTTTGAGTGCGGGGACGATCGACCTTTCGGCATCCGGGCCCGCGGATCTCGCCTTCAGCGTCGCCCGAGACGGAACGATCACTGGGCTGGCAGGTCACTTCAGTGTCGATGATCAACCTCTAGCTCTCGTCGGGAGCACTATCAGCGTGCAGATGCAGCTGTATTCCGCGCCGCAAGGAGACAACACATTCACGCCGGTGCCGGGCACGGCGGTCACACTCTCTCCGACGTTCACCGGCATCATCTCTGCCGGATCGACCGCGACCGGCAACCTCAGCGCACTGAGCATTCCCGTGACGGTAGGCTCCCGCCTGCTGCTGGTCTTCTCCTCGACTGCAGCGGGGTTGAGCCTGAACAATACCGTCAGCGGCTATTACAGCGGCGGAGTCAGTATTCAGTAGAACAGAAGCCGCGCACCCGTGGCGGACAGGGTACTCAAAGCATAGCTCAGCTGGATCAAGCGACGGCCTCCGGAGCCGTAATTCAGTGGTTCGAACCTACTCGGGCGCGGCAGGTTTACGGGCACTTGCGAGACGAGCTTGCTGGAGTGAAGGCAAGTCACTTGCCTCGAGGCTCGGCAGGGCAGAAACGGGCGTCGCGAGCGCCTCCGCCAGGCGCACGTAGCGCTGATGAGTGCCTGCCGTGCGGTGACCGGCGAGGCGCATGGCCTTCTGCACGTTGGTGCCGGCGCGGCGAGCCCGGTCGCGAAGGCGCGAAGGTGCCGAGCACGACGGGAGGCTCTGACGACCAGTCTTCGCCTCCCGTCACCTTCTTGTGGCCGACCCCACATCGCTGCTCGCTCCACGCGGGCGCGCCTCCACCTCACCCAGCGTGCGTGGGTCCAGGCACCCTCCGTGCCGGGAAACGCCCTTTGCACCAGAGCCTTTCCCCCAAATTGCTGACGCGATCTCCAGCCCGATCAGTCAATGGACATGCGCGGCAACAGCAGGTATCTCGCTGCCTCGTGCGTTTGCATCCGCCGAAAGCATTCAAGCATTCCGGAGCTTGGATTGGTCTTCACGTGTCGCCCAGGAGGCCCAGCGCGACGGCGATCTCGCTCCAGTGCAGATCGGATCTCTCCGGTGCGAGCCACCTTCTCTGGAAGCTTCCCGGCCACTTGCGCGAGCTCGTGGATGGCGCTGCTGAGTGTCGGTTCGCCTGGCTGGGTCAGCTCCCTCGCGGCCTTTGAGCTCCGCTCGACGGTGCTCATGGCCGTCCCGCATGCGGAGCCGGGCGCACATTGTCCTACGCCATCAGACGCTTCTGGGCTCTCCTTGACACTCGGCGAGGCGCGATCCAGCGTTAGAGGAAAGTGAGCTCCGAGGCTTCGCGCCCGGCCAATGGCCTTTCTCAGGAGTTCACGATGACCAATTTCACAATTGAGGTAGACGATCTCGCCCTGGAATTCTCAGAGCGGCATTTGATCGTCGCTCCATCCGAGTTCAACGACGGCAGGCATCTCAGGATCGACTGGGAGCCGCAACCTTCGGGCAAATACGTGGGTCTCTACACGCCGCACGTGACGTTTCCGACGCGCCCTCCGCCGACTCGCCGCAGAACCATCGGGCGATTTACGGCGGAGCAACTGCGGGCTGCAATGAGCACGCTCACGACTGAGCTATCGATACTCTGGTCGAGTGCGTCACGTCCAACAACTCCCGCCGAACTCGCTGCTGAGGATTGGCTGGTCGTGGGCTTCGGCAATGAAGCGGAGGAGCTGCTGAGGCAGTACTTCCTCAGCGGGACAACTTTCAGATTCCCGGACCATCCAGACGAACTGAATGAGATCTTTGACCGCATGCTGGAGCATGCGGTCGATCCCAGGGAACTCGACTCAGCAAAACAGCATGGACCTTACCAGCTGGTTCGAGCGCGTGACGAGTTGTTGGAGACGGCAATGGTCGGGCACTTCGCACGTGGCCTCTTCGGCCCACCGGGTTGGTACATCACTCCGCTGGACGATCTCGCGCATCAGATCATACGTGCTGCAATGAGTCGCTGCCTGAGTCCGGCCATGGTTGGTGCTCTGATGAAAGTGGCCCAGTATTTCGGCTGGCAGCCCTCGGAGGAGCTGCGCTCGCTGGCACTGCGCGCTGCGCCCGCTCGCACCGCATAAAGAGCCTTATGGAGTGGGCGTCAGAGGACCAGACATCCCAAAGCCACAAGGAGCTTCAGAAGCCGCCTGTTGGGATGACCGATGCTCTGTGGTCGCCAATTGGAGCCGTCAATGGGTCAGCCATCATAGCCTGGTAACGCGCCCTTCACTGCTGCCCAAGAGCTCAGCATGACGTCCTCTGAGTGACGAAGCTCACGGAACCCTTATGCGCAGTGAGCCCGAGACATCGGGCAGGCCGCTACAAAGACTCTCTGCAAGCCGTTCGTTCCCGTGGCTTTCCGACTCCGCGAGACGCCTTGTGCTTCGAGCGTCAGCGCCAGATGGTTGCGCGCCGTTGCCGTGTCCGGGTGATCTGCGCCCAGTACGTGGAGACGGTCCTCCAAAAGCGCGGGCACACGATCGGGACGGGCGCGAGCATCCTGATGAAGCACGGGATCCGATTTGGGCTCTAGGAGGTCATGCCTGGCGACCTCAAGCTCCATGCGTGCGACGCGATCGAAGTCCCGCGGTTCTGGGTGATCGTCTCCACTCGAGCGGCGCCCCGCAGGCCGTGCTCCCCGTCGCCGCGATCGCCTCGCAGCCCTTTCCCCCGAATGCCGCGTCTATCTGAAGGAGGTCGCCCGCCGCCACATCGATCTCGAAAGCAAAATCCAGAAGCTCGGGCGCCTGCTCCAACTCTACGGACCCACCGACCTCGCCGAGGGCATGAAGCGAGCTCTCGCGGCTCGCACCTTCGGCGTCCGGTACGTCCGGGCCGTGATCGACCAGAGCCGTTTCACTAGCGGTCTCGGCGAGCCCCCCGAGCTCATCGTCGATCGCGGCGGGTAATCGCGTTCAGCGACAAGCACGCGCCCTCTGAAGGCCACGCGACCGCTTGTCGACGAGCACCAGGATCCGCGTCGGATCGCTGAACAGCGCCGAACCTGCGCCGGCTGTCTGCACCGATCGGGCGCGGTATTGCGATCTCGGTTGACAAGAGCTTCTGATACGGAGGAACGGCGCGGAGTCTTTTGTCGCCCTCGTTCTCTCTTACCCACCCCAGATTTCGAACGCGCACCCTCGTGGTCCGAGGTCGAAACTCAGATGTCGCCCCCGGGCTTGAATCTGTCCGCTTCGGGAAACGCCTTGTACGTTCGCTTGCTACACAGCACCCCGAACAGCTTGCCCTCGCGCACCACCGCTATCCCGTCTTCTCGGCGAGCCCTTTGTCGCGCGACAGTCGCTGTTCGATCTGCTCGGTGCAGCTGCGCACGTCCAGGCGCAAGGTCCGCAAGTGGGCTTCCACGCGCTGTTGCATTTCCGGTGTCTCGCGCACGCCAAAGAGCGAGCAGACCCGTCCGGAGAACTCCTCCCGCGGGCTTTCCGTGGCGAGATACCGGCTGAGCTCCGAGACCGGCATGGTCTGATCGTGCAGTGCTTGCACGCAAGCCCCTTGAACGACCAGGATCGACTGCATCTGCGGTAGGCTCGTCCGCGTGAGCGCCTCGTACAGGACGTAGCACACGTACACGCACGCCTCACCCACCAGGCCGCGTCTCAATTCTTCATCCGCTCGGCCGTCGAGCAGCGACAGCGGATCTCTGATGGTGCCCTGCAGCGCGCCGAGCGTGGCAAGCAGGACGTCCGAGGCGGCGTCGCGCACCGGTTGCGCGAGAGCCCGGCCGACAGCCTCCGCACTGTTGCCCGCGGCCTGCTTGAGCGCCACCGAGAAGGCGGACTTGCTACGCGCGATGCGCGTGTCGACGGCAGGTACGACGCCGCTCACCATGCGGGCTGCCGCCGAGGAATTGACTGGGCTCGCCGGCGCTGCCGCGCCTGCTGACGCTAACCACTGCCGACTCAAACTGCGGTGGCGCGCTTCCAGCGTTGAAACCTCGGGGCCATGCAATGCAGCCACCAATACACGTGGAAATTCCCGAGCCAGGTCTTCTCGAGAGACATTGGTACCGTGCTCGGAAAGCCACAAGAGCAATTGTTGATCTGTCATTCGGTCGCTCATTGCGTCTTCTCCACCTTATCAGACGCCCCCCGTACCTTCGCTTGTGCCCTTTGAATTCTCTTCTGCATGGCGCTCACCGAGCAACCGTATTTGCGGGCGAGTTCATCGGCGGTGCATTCCTCGACCTTGGCTTCGAAAAGCAACTGCCATTCGTCATGGGATACCCTGCTAAAGCCTGCCATGAACAATTCCCGCGCCCGCTGCCGAACCTCATCGTCTGCAGCGGGCCGTGCTATGTCGAGCCACTCTGGAGGGGTTGCGACTGCAGTAAATCGACGCTCATAGCGTTGCAGCTTTCTTAGATGATCACGGCAGCGCTTCTGCGCCATGTCGTACAGAAAGGCCCATAAGCTGGAGTTGCTGGTGAAGCTCGAGGCCAAGTCTATTTTGCGGACGGCCATCGACAAGTCGGCGAAGACGTCCACGACGATGTCCATGGCCATGTCGGGGTTGCGAGCCGCCAACATGACGCATGCTCGCAAGGGGCCCACGACACCCGATGCGTACCAGACCTGTTCGAGGGCTAGCTTTCTCGTTTTTGAATCAGGAGACTGGAGGCCGGCGAGCAGAGGCCGAAACCATTCGGGCTTTTCGTACGGCTTTGACTCGTTCATATACCGCCGGTCTGTACCCGCCCCCGCTCTAACTGCGGTTGTTCAGGGTGGATTGCGAAGCCTGACCTTCGACTTGGAGGCTCGCGGCGACACGGTTACCTCTCGAAGTGTGAGCAGCGGCCGAAAGGCATCCACGAGGCCCTTGCTTGCGACCAATTTGGATTTTTGTTCTTCCGCTCTCGACTTCCACCCTGATGAAGCCAAATACGACGCACGCAATCGTACCGAAGGTCAGGACCGCCGCCGCAGAGATCAGTTCCATGTGCCGTTCTAAGGGCGACGACGACGCCGATCTGGACATGAGGAGTCTCTATTTCGTGGGGGTGTACAGAAAATGCTCACACTTGCTGGAGTCTCTCGTGGGCCGTCGGGGGGTCCTCGCGTTTTGCTGCGGTGGTCAGCGGAAAAC
>JAICTU010000041.1 GCA_025936205.1 Polyangiaceae bacterium
ACGGTGGTGGCTCTCGGTTGCCGCGATTGCTCCGTGCAACGCCGCCATCAGAAGGTGCTGGAAGAGGCGCCGCCCTCGGGGCTGCCGCCGCTGATGATCCGCGCGCTGAAGGAGAGCGCGGCCAGCCTCGCGCGCACGGCGGGCTACGTGGGCGCCGGCACGGTCGAGTTCCTGGTTCAGGGTCCCGATTACTTCTTCCTGGAGATGAATCCGCGCCTGCAGGTCGAGCACGGCATCACCGAAGAGATCACCGGCACCGATCTGGTGCAGCTGCAGATCCGCATCGCCCGGGGCGAGCACCTGCCGCCGCTGGATCTGACGGAGCGCGGCTATTCGATCGAGGCGCGCGTGTGCGCCGAGGATCCAGACGCTGGTTTCGTGCCGGCGCCAGGCCGCATCGCGCGCTTCGACCCTGCGCTCGGTCCGCGCCTGCGCATCGATACCGGAGTCGCGCCCGGCAGCAGCGTTCCCCCCGATTTCGACTCGCTGATCGCCAAGGTGATCGCGAGCGGCGATACGCGCGAGGAAGCGCGCGCCCGCCTGGTGTGCGCGCTGCGCGACTTCGATCTGGTGATCGAAGGCGGCGCCACCAACAAGAGCTTCTTGCTCGAGCTGCTGGAGACGGACGCCTACAAGTCTGCCGAGACCGACACGGGCTGGCTCGATCGCTGGAACGAGAAGCGCGTCCCGCCGCGCCAGTACGCCGCCGAGGCGCTGGTGCTGGCCGCCATCCTCTCCTATCAGAAGGCGCGCGAGTCGCTGCGCACCAACTTCTTCGCCGACCCCGGCAATATCACGCACGATCGCATCCCGCCGTCGATCGGCATGGACATCGATCTCACGTATCAGGGGCAGCAGGCGCGCGTACACGTGTACGCCTCCGGCTCCTCGCAGTACCGCGTGCACCTCGACGACCGTGCCGTCGCCGCCCAGCTTTCGGTGTCGGGTAGCCACGCTGCGCGGCTCTCGATCGCCGGGCAGCACCTGCGCGTGCTGTACGACCTCAGCGACGCCAGCATCCGCGTCGAGGTCGAGGGGCGCGTGCACAAGTTCGGCCGGCAGACGGCCGGGCGCGTGACGGCGGCCACGCCGTCGATGGTGGTGGCGATCCACGTGCGCGAAGGCCAGCGCGTGGAAGCCGGGCAGACGCTGGGCTTGCTCGAAGCGATGAAGATGGAGATCAGCTTCGAGGCGCCGATCAGCGGCACCGTGGTCGAGGTCAGCGCGCGGCGCGGCCAGCAGGTGCGCGCCGGCGCCGTGCTGCTGGTGATCGATCCGGCGAGCGAGGACGGCTCCGAGAAGGGCGCCGCGCAAGGTAAGTTGCGCCTGCCGGACGAGCGCGACCCGCTCTCGGTGCTGTTCCTCGACGACGATCGCAACCCGTTGACCGTGCCGGATCTGATGCGCGCCAGCCAGGCGGACCTGGAGCAGGTGGATGCTGCCGTGTTCGCCGTGCGCGACGAGGTGCGGCGCGTGCTGCTCGGTTACGACGCCTTCAATCAGCGCGTGGAGAGCTTGATCGCGCTGCTCGAGGCGCCGCTGCCGCGGGACCTGGGCAGCGAGTTCTCGGCCAAGCTGGCGCTGGTCCGGCACGAGCTGGTGGTGTTCGCCGATCTGGAGCGCCTGTTCTCGCGGCGCCAGTCGATGAGCGAGCAAGGCGAGCTGCTGCCCTCCAACAATGCCCAGCTGCGCACCTTCGTGCGCCGCATGCGCGCCTCCGGTACTGGCCTCGATGAAGCGTTCCTGGGCAAGGTCAAGGCGGCGCTCGCGCACTACGGCATCAACGAGCTCGACTACAGCGACCAGCTGGAGATCGCCGTGCTGCGCATGTTCGCCGCGCAGGCCAACCCGGACCTGCGCTTCCGCCTGGCGGGCGCGGTGCTGCAGCGAGTGCTCGCGCTGGTGGACGCCGGGCTCGACTTCCGCGGCGACGCGGGGCTCGAGACGGCGCTGACGCGCATCGCCTCGCTGCGCGGCCAGGTGCCGGACAGCATGTCGGACGCGGCGATCTCCGCGACCTATCGCATCTTCCAGCGGCCGGAGCTGGAGCGCTCGGCGGTCCAGACCATCGCGCAGCTGGAGACCTGGCTCGGCGGTTCATTGGGCTCGCGTGGCGATCGCGCCGGCACGCCGCCGGATGAGCTGCTGCGCGAGATCGCGCGCGCACCGCGCCGGCGTTTCCTGGAGATCGAGGGCTGGCTCACCAGCGACAGCGCCGCCAAGCGCGGCATCGCGCTCGCGGCCTTCGTGCGGCGGCTGTACGTGCCGCGCCAGCAGAGCTCGAGCTCAGCCAATCGTGAGGGCAGCGAGAGCCTGCGGCTCGAGCTCTCGGACGGCGACGTGGTGCTGGCGCGGGTCGCCACGGGAGAGAGCGTGGAAGCCGACGCGCGCGCCCTGCTGGAGCAGGCGCGCGGCGAGCGCCGGCCGCGCATCGAGCTGATCGTGCCCAGCGCGTCCGCAGAGCAGCGCGCGCAGAGCCGGGGTCGAGTGCTGGAGAGCGTGCAAGCGGCGCTGAGCGCCGGCGGCGTCTCCGGGCTGCGCTTCACGGTCTCGCTCCTGGCTCCGGGCGAGGCGGCCCTGCATGAGACCTGGCAGAGCGCGCCGCGCAGCGAAGCCGGCCCGCGCCCGCTGGAGCTGTTCGGGATGCACCCAGAGGCCGCGCAGCGCATCGATCTCTCGCGCTACGAGAGCTTCCATCTGGAGCGCCTGCCCGCCGGCGACGACATGTATTGCTTCTACGGCAAGAGCAAGGAGCTGCCCGACGACGAGCGCATCTTCGTGCTGGCCGATGTGCTGGATCGACCGGCTCAGGACGCCGTGGATACGGCGCTGTACGTGCCGATCTTCGAGCGCGCCTTCCACGAGGCGGCGCGCACGCTGCGCGGCTTGCTCTCGACGCGCGACCCCGGGCGACGGCTGCAATGGAACCGGGTGGTGCTGTTCCTGGCGCACCCGATGTTGCTCGATCGCCGCAGCGCCCAGGATCTGGCGCAGCGCCTGCACCCGGCCACGAGGGCTCTGGGTCTGGAGCGCGTCACGGTCCGCGTGCGCGTGATCGACCCGGTACGGCCCAAGCACCCGACCGAGGTGGAGCTGATCGTCAGCGATCTCTCGGGTGCAGGCATCGACGTGACCTGGCGCGAGCCGCATCGCGCACCGCTCGTGCCCGTGAACGATTACGTACGGCGCGTCGTGAACGCCAAGCGGCGCGGACTGATTTATCCCTACGAGATCATCCGCACGCTGGCGGTCACGGACGACCCCTCCTCGCAGCGGGTGGGCCGCAATCGCGCCACGATGGTGCTGCCGCGGGGCAGCTTCGCCGAATACGACCTGAGCCGTGACTCGGATCCGCCGCGCGCCGTGAGCGTGGCCGGTCGCGAGCCGGGCAAGAACTCGTCGTCGGTGGTGTTCGGCATCATCAGCACTCCGACCGAGAAGGTGCCCGAGGGCATGCGGCGCGTGCTGATCCTCTCGGACCCGACGCGCGACATGGGCGCGCTCGCCGCTCCGGAGTGCGACCGCATCGTGGCGGCCATCGACCTGGCCGAGCAGCTGTCGCTGCCGGTGGAGTGGCTGCCGGTCTCGAGCGGAGCGCGCATCGCCATGGACAGCGGCACCGAGAACCTCGATGCCACCGCCCGCGTGGTGCGCCGGATCGTGACCTTCACGCAGAACAACGGCGTCATCCACATGATCATCGCCGGCGTGAACGTGGGCGCGCAGAGCTACTGGGACTCGCTGGCCACGATGCTGCTGCACACGCGCGGGGTGCTGATCATGACCCCGCGCGCCTCGATGGTGCTGACGGGGCGCGCGGCGCTGCTGGCGTCCGGCTCGGTGGCAGCCGAGGACGAGACGTCGATCGGCGGCTACGAGCGCGTGATGGGCCCCAACGGGCAGGCGCAGTACTTCGCCAGCGACCTCGGCGACGCCTATCGCATCCTGTACGAGCACTACTCGTACACCTACGTGGTGCCGGGCGAGAGCCGGCCACGTTCCCTGCACTCCAGCGACCCGATCGATCGCAACGTGCTGGAGAACCCGTACCGCGGCGACGGCTTCGAGAAGATCGGTGAGCTGTTCTCGGACAGCACCAACCCGGGCAGAAAGAAGCCGTTTGCGATGCGCAGCCTGATGGCCGCCGTGATCGACCAGGACGGCGGCTGCCTGGAGCGCTGGCAGAGCCACACGGCGGCGGAGACGGCCATCGTCTGGGACGCGCATCTCGGTGGCCACCCGATCTGCTTGATCGGTATCGAGAGCCAGAACGTGCCGCGCTGGGGCTATCGCCCGCTCGACGGCCCTGCCGACTGGAACGGCGGCACGCTGTTCCCGATGTCCTCCAAGAAAATCGCCCGGGCGCTGAACGCGGCCAGCAAGAATCGCCCGGCGGTGCTCCTGGCGAACCTGTCGGGCTTCGACGGCTCTCCGGAGTCGATGCGCAAGCTGCAGCTGGAGTACGGCGCCGAGATCGCCCGCGCCGTGGTCAACTTCGAGGGCCCGCTCGTGTTCCTCGTGGTCTCGCGCTACCACGGCGGCGCATATGTGGTGTTCTCGCGCGAGCTGAACCCCTCGCTGCGCGCCTTCGCCCTCGAGGGCTCGTACGCCTCCGTGATCGGCGGCGGACCGGCAGCAGCGGTGGTGTTCACGCGCGAGGTCCGGGCGCGCGTCGCCAACGATCCGCGCATCAAGGAGCGCGCACCCGCCAAGACGCCGGCCGAACGCATCGCGCGCGAAAAAGCGCTCGATGCCGTGAGGCTGGAGAAGCAGGCCGAGCTGGCGCAGGAATTTGACGGTATTCACACCGTCCAGCGCGCCCGCGAGGTCGGCTCGCTGGAGGCGATCTTCCCTCCCCGCCAGCTGCGCCAGTGCCTGATCGAGGCGCTGAGCTCAACTGTCTGCACCGAGCCGCCCCGCGGCCCCAGCTCGCGGGAGAGCTGACGCGGCCGCCATGCTGCGGATTTTGATCGAGGCGCACCACCCGGCGCACATCCATTTCTTCAAGTACGCGATCCGCATCTGGCAGGAGCGCGGCGACCGGGTGCTGCTGCTCGGGCGGGATCGCGACGTGATGCGGCGCCTGCTCTCGGCCTACGGCTGGATCCCGAGCGAGATCGTCAGCAGCACCGGCAAGGGCAACCGCTTTCCGCTACGCGAGATGCTACTGCGTCAGCTGGCGGTGGCGCGGGCCGTGCGCGAGTTCCGGCCCTCGCTGGTGCTGAGCTTGATGGGCAGCTACACGCAGGCCTCGCGCCTGCTGGGCGTGCCCAGCATCATCTTCACGGACAGCGAGTTCCAGAGCTTCAACCACCGCATCGCGCACCCGTTTGCGACGCGCATCTACACGCCGCGCTGCTTCTGGAAGCCGCTCGGGCCCAAGCAGCGCCGCTACCCGGGCTACCACGAGCTCGCCTTTCTGCACCCGGCGCGCTTCACGCCGCAAGCGGCCGTGCTGGAGCGGCTGAGCGTGAACCGCGCTCAGCCCGGGGCGCCCGCGAGCACGCCGGTTGCAAACGCAGCCGCGCACCCTGCGCCAAAAGAGTACGTGGTGATCCGCACCTCGGCCTGGAACACCTTGCACGATATCGGGCAATCGGGGCTCGGCACGCACTTCGACGATCTGATGGCGCTGCTCTTGCCGCGCTACTCGGTCTACATCGTGCCCGAGGGTGGGCAGCTGGCCGCGCGTTGGGCCGCGTATCGCCTCACGGTTCCGCCCGATGAGTATCACGATGTGCTGGGATTCGCGGCGCTCGTCATCACCGAAGGCGCTTCCACGGCGAGCGAGGCGGCGTGCCTGGGCGTGCCGTCGGTGTATGTGAACACGACCCGCCGTGGCTACCTGGAGGACCAGGAGCGCCGCTATCAGCTGGTCTTCAACTTCACGGATCCCGAGGCGGCCATGCGCAAAATTCGCGAGTTGCTGGCCTCACCGCCGCAGGCGAGCGAGCTCGAGAGCGCGCGCCAGCGGCTGATCGCGGAACACATCGACGTCACCGATTATCTGGTCAGCGAACTCGACCGTTTTGCTGACGCGACCCTGTAACGCCGATATCCGCGGCGCTCTCGGGGCGCCAGTTAATTCGGGAATTCGCGCCGGCACTGGAGCGCGTGCCGAACTTTTTCCCCGGCGCGCAGCTTTTGCGTACCCGGGCGAGGAAATGAGCGCGAGAGCTTGGAGTCGAATCGCGATGCAACACTGCTGGCGCTCGCCAACAGCTCGGCACGCCCCGTGCAGCAGACGAGCTTCACGATGGGCGCGCGGCGACTGCCTCTTTGGGCTCCGTTAAGATCACACTGGCTCGGCGCGGCACTGGGGGCGCTCGTCGGGCTGCTCGCCGCGTGTTCGAGCAACTCCACTCCGGCTCCGCTGGCTTCACCGACAGGCGACCTGAACGAGGGCCCGAGCAGCGATCCATTGATCGGGCGCGCTTGTAACGAAGGTCAGACCGAGTCCTGCGCACTCACGCTCGGCGAGCATGACGGCATGCTCAGCTGCTATGAAGGCACGCGCACCTGCACGGGCGGAGCCTTCAGCGCGTGCGAGAACGGCACGGCGTTCACGCTGTCCCGCGACGAACTGAACCCCGAGGCGATGCGTGCCAGCGGCCAGGGCGCGGATCTGCACCTGCTGGCGGCGGGCCCGGCGACGCCCGCGCCCCGGGACTGTCTCAACAACCCCTGCAACAGCTACTGCCGCGAGTTCAACGTGCAGCCGGACGCGGGCGTGAGCGCGGACCCCGACACGAGCGCGACGCCGCTGCAGATCTGGCCGGAAGGCAACCTCGCGGACTACCCCGCCACTTCGCTCGCGATCGGCATCCACGAGCCTTGCCAGATAGCGGGCGACTGCCAGTTCAACACGAGCTGCACCGATCCCGCGTACGGGGCTTGCGAGCACAGCGTGTGCAGCCAGGGCAGCGCGCTGATCCAGGGCTGCAGTCGCTGCGCCGATGCGGTGTGCGACCAGAATGCAGATTGCTGTGGCACCACGCCGGAGTGCCTCCACGATCCGTGCGATGGCTCGGGCGCCCCGCTCGACGCGCAATGCGATCCTTGTGTTGCAGCGGTGTGCGCCGCTCACTCCGAGTGCTGCCTGACGTCCTGGAACGATACCTGCGTCGGCTACGTCGCCACGCTGTGCGCGCCTTCCGGGCAGAGCTGTGGCTGCCCAGCAGGCAGCGTGGAGCTGGGCGGCGAGTGCGTGTACGCCGACCCGCGCCTCCGACTGGACTTCGACACGGCCGCCGCGGCCTGCTTCAATCTGACCTCCAGCGGCAACTGGAAATTGATCGAAGTGGACGACGCTGCCGAAAACGCGGCCGCCCAGCAGGTGCTCCAGAATGCTGGCGCGACCGCTGGCTGGCTCGGCGGCAACACGGCAGACGGCAATCTCTGGGGCTGGCGCGAGGGCGCCGACTTCTTTCAGAACGACGCGAGCGGCGGCACGCTGCTCGGTAGTTTCACCTACCAGAACTGGGGCAGCGGCCAGCCCACTCCGGACGTCCCGGGCCACGCCATGGCGATGACCCCGAGCAGCGGCGAGTGGAAGGACGAGCAGCGCGAGGATCCGCTCGTGTTCGTGTGCGAGGGCCCGCGCTCGTTCCTGACGCCGCGCAAGCCCACCTTCAGCTGGAGCAGCAGCTGCGTGGATCTGGCCGTGAAGACCTGCGGTGTGGACTGCCCGGCAGGTATTCCCTTCGGCACCGGCGCGTGCGTACCGCGCCTGCCCACGGACCTCGACGCGCTCTGCACTTCCTTTGATCTGGCGCTGGGCGCCGGTTGCGACGACGCTGGCACAGCGGTCGTCCCGGTCTGCAATCACGGGCAGAAGGAAGCCCCCGCGGGTTTGCGGCTCAGCTTTTTGCCCCCCTCCGAGCTGGGCAAGGCCGTTCCCGACATGACGGGGGCCGGCGATTGCGCGCTGACCGAGGCAATTCCGCCGGGCCGCTGCGTCGTGGTCGAGAACTGCCCCGGGCTGGACCCGACCCTGGCCGGGGATCTGGCGCTGGTGGTGAATCCTCGCGACGGCAGCGAAGACACCGACGAGTGCCGCCTGGACGACAACTGGAGCGTGTACCAGCCCGTCACGTGCGGTGCGCCGATCTGCGAGGCCGGCACGTTCGACCTGCGCCAGGTGCAAAACCGCGACTGCACCGTGACGTTGCGCAACCCGCTCAGCATCGACGCTACTCAGGCGCGCGTGACCATTCAGGGCGACCTCCGGGAGCCGCACTGCGCGAAGGACGAAGAGCTGTGGGGCAACAGCTGCTACTTCTTCGCGCTCGATCCGGAGACCTGGGACAACGCCGAGACGCAGTGCGAGGCCCGCGGCCCGGGCTGGACGCTGGTGGCGCTCAATTCGCCTGCGGAGAATGAGCACATCCGCAGCTCGACGAACTCCTCGTTCGAGATCCAGATCGGTCTCAACGACAAGCCGCTCGAAGGCGACCACGAGTGGTCGAACGGCAGCTGCCGCAAGTACGACAACTGGGAAGTCGGCGCGCCCAATGACCCCATCCCGGGCAGCGAGCAGTGCGCGCGCCTGACTTCCGGGGATCGCTGGGATGACACCGAGTGCGATAACTTCCAGAGCCCCTACGTGTGCGAAGGCCCGGTGCTGGACGCCCAGGGCGCGTGCGGCGTGGGCGAGACGATGGGCCCCAGCGGCCGTTGCTACGTCCTCGCCTCCAAGGAAGTCATTTATCCCGAAGCCCTCGATCTGTGCAGCAAGCTCGGGGCCGGCTGGCAGTTGGCGCAGATCGACAGCGTCAAGACGAACGACTTCATGACCGGGCTGCTCAACTGCACGCCGGCCTGGGTCGGCGGGATCAGCACGACCATTCCCGCTGCCATCATCCCCCTGGGCGATCCGTGGATCGACGCGATCGGCAACTGGAACGGCTCCGCTTCGCCCGACGAGCAGCACGCGGTGCTGTGCGAGGGCCCCACCTCGACCGGCGCGCCCCGTCCGCTGACGCGGGTGGCGGACGCTGCCGCCTGCAAGGGCGTTGACCAGTTCTTCTTCGCCGGCGGACCGGTGGCTCCCGAGACGCTGCGCCTGTGTCCCACCACCTGCACCAGCGCCGCCTCCGACCCCGGCGCGCGCCTCGACGTGGCGGTGCCGTGCGCCCCTCCCGCCAACCCGGTGCAGGCGACCACCGTCGACGGCATGTACTACGAGGCGGATTGCGAAGGCGGGAGCGTGATCTGGGACTTCTTCTACTATGACGCGGTGACGCCGGCGGACTCGCGCATCGAGTTCGAGATCCGTACCGCGCCGACGAAGGATCAGCTGATGGCGAACACCATCCCCTTCACGCCCATCGCGCAGGCGCATGCCATCCCCACGGATACGCAGCACTGCGACGTCAATCCGCCGAACTGCCCGATCGACATCTTCACCAAGCTGGGCAGCCCTGCGCAGCAATACCAGCAGCTGGAGCTGCGGGTGAAGATGATCCCGGGCTCCAGCGGTGAAGGCCCGCTGCTGCGCGACTGGCGCGTGCGCTACTCCTGCCCTCCGTCTCAGTGAGTTCAGGGCGGCGGAGGGTCTCGATTGCTCGTCGTACCGCTCAGCCATGAACGCAACGTGGCCCGGCGCTGGCCCTGGGTCACCACCGTCATCGTGTTCCTGAACGTCGCCGTGCTCTTCCTGTGCACGTTCGGCGATCAGCGCGTCATGACGGCGATCGAGGAGCGCGTGCAGCGCGCGGCCGGGTACTATGTGGAGCACCCCTGGCTCGAGCTGCGCGCCCCGCTCTCGACGCTGCTGCCGGACCTGGCGCGCACCGTCCCCCCACGAACGCCGGCCCCGGAAGCGGAGCTCGCCGAGCAACAGGCCGAGCTGGATCGCTACACGGAGGACATCGAGCAGGCGCGACACCAGCTCAGCAGCTGGCGCTATGGCTACCACCACGCTCGAGGCGAGTGGCCCGGATTGCTCACGCACCAGTTCCTGCACGGCGGCGTGATGCACCTGCTGTTCAACATGTGGTTCCTGTGGCTCGTCGGCTGCAATGTCGAAGATGCCTGGGGCCGGCTACTGTTTCCCACCTTCTATCTCAGCGGTGGTGCCGTCGCGGGGCTGGTTCACGCCTGGATGATGGGCTCGGGCTCGCTGACCCTGATCGGGGCGAGCGGAGCCGTGGCCGCGGCGATGGGAGCGTTCCTGGTCGGCTTTGCCCGCACCAAGATCCGATTCTTCTGGCTGCTGCTCCGGCCGATGACCTTCGCAGCACCGGCCTATGTGATGCTGCCGCTGTGGGTGGTCGGGGAGTTCGTGTCGGGCGTCGCCGACACCGGTGCCGGCGTGGCCCACTGGGCACACGTGGGGGGATTCGCCTATGGGTTTCTGGTGGCGCTCGGGCTGCGGCTGAGCGGCGTGGAGAAGCGCATCGACGCCGCGCTGGAGGATCAGTCGCAGGGCTTCGCCGTTCATCCCGCCATCACGCGGGCCAGCGCACTGATCGACGCCGGGAAGGCCGCCGACGCCGTGCCGCTGCTACGCGAGCATTGCGCGGCGCAGGGCCACGGCGGCGTGCTCGCGCTCTGCGAGCTGCTCCGCGCGCAGCGCGCGCTGAACGACCGAGCCGGGGCGCTCGGGACGCAGCTGCGCTTGCTGGAACTGTACCTGCAACGGCATTCGGTCGAGCAGGCGCTTGGTGTGTTCGAGGAGCTGCGCACGGAGGGAGCCTGCGACAGCGTGCCCTCGCACCTGCGCCTGCGCCTGGCGCGGCAATACCGCCGGCGCGGCGACGTCGAGCGCGCGGCGAGCGCATTCGAGGAGCTACATTCGGCGAGCGAGCGCTCGGAGTATTCGCTGCCCGCGCTGCTCGGGCACGCCGAGCTGGCGCTCGAGCTGGGGCGGGCCGAAGCCGCCCGTCAGCTCTACGAGCGAGCACGCTCGTTCGTATCGATGGACGTGCAAGTCGAAGCGGCCATCCGCCAGGGCCTGGCCCGGGCGAGCCAGCTGCGCCGCCCGAGCACCCAGCCTCCACCGCCCGTCTAGCGAGCTAATTGCCCGCGTCGGGGACGACGCCGCGGACGCAACCGTCCAAGGCTTGCCACTCGGCGAGGCAGCTCTGCGCCAGGTTGCGGCCATCGGCGTCGCAGCTGAAGGCGGGGGTGTCTGCGGTGCAATCCATGAACGCCTCGAACTGGGGGTCGCAACGCGCGACCAGGCTCGCCTCGCAACCGCACAGGCAGCTCGTGAGGCTGCTCGGGCCGAGCGAGCAGTAGCCGAGGACTGCCGCCTCGCAATAGGGCTGGCAGCGAGGATACGCTTGCGCGCACAGGCGCTCGCGGCCGCGGAAGTCGCACAGCTCGAGCGCGAAGGACTCCGTCTCGCAGCCGGCGATGATGCGGCCGCGATGGGCGCAATCGACGTCGGGCGACTTGCCCGCACAGGCGACGAGCGCCGAGAGCTCCTGCGGGCAGGGCTCGTTGAAGCGCTTTTCGCAGACGCAGCCACACTGCGAGGAGTCGCCCAGGCCACAGGCGGAGGTGTTGACGCCGAAGGCGCCGCAGTAGCTGCGGCAGCCCTCGCGGGGAATGCAGCTCGGGACGTCGCCCTCGCTGCCGGCGGCGCCGCCGGACGCGCCCATGCCGAATCCGCCGGCATTGCCCGCCAGGGAGGCGGAACCCGCTCCCCCGCCCTGGCCGCCACCGCCGCCGCCCCCCGAGCCCGCGCCGCCGCTCTCCGAGGGCTCCTCTCCGCCCCCTGCCGGCGGTCGCGAACGCTTGCTCGCGCCACAGGCGCAGAGCCCGCAAAGTGCCACGACCGCGAGTCCCAGCCGGCCGCGGAACCATCCGATCAGTGTTCCATTGCCCCCAAATTGGACGGCGCGATCTGACGCCTCGCGCCGCGAGACCGCATCCGATGGGCGCGCGCTGGATCGGGGCTCAGCCTGCGGTATAAGAGGGGGAATGGTGCAGCGGCTGGGCTCCGAGAGCAAAGACCACGAGCTCGCGACGACTCGCGGTGCAATCTGGTGCATCGCACTGGTGGGGGCGTGGCTCGCCGGGACTGCTGCCTGCGCCACGGGCGTGGACGTGAGCCAGGGGGAGCTGGCGGAGATCTGCTCGGAGCCCGACATCGATTGCACTGCGACGGGGATGCCCACCGGCAGCGGTGGCGCGAGCGGCTCGGGCCAGATCGGCGGCGTCAGCGGCAGCTCGGGCTCCGGCACCAGCGGCAGCTTCGGCAGCGGAGGCACTCCCACCACCAGCACCGGCGGCACGACGGGTGCCAGCGGCAGCTCGGGCACCAGCGGCAACTCGGGCAGCAGCGGTAGCTCAGGCGCCAGCGGCAGCGCCGGCTCTTCCGGCACCGTGCTGCAGCCCTTGGCCAAGGGCATGTGCATGTCCGCGAGCTCGGTCGTCATCATCTACACCGACCGCGGTAGCGACCAGCAGGCGTCCATGACGCTGAAGGTCCAGAACGATGGCCAGGCGTTCGACTTGACTGATCTCACCATCCGTTACTGGTTTACGGACGACGGCCTGGGCGCCTTCACCTCCGAGATCGACTACGCGCAGGTCAATGGAGTCCAGGGCTTCAGCAAATCGGACGTCACCGTCACGTTTGGCACGGAGTCGGGCTCAAACTACGCGCAGATCGGCTTCACTGCCGGAGGAAGCATCGCGCAGGGCGGCGGCGTCGACCAGGTGCAGCTGCGGTTCCACACCAGCGACTACAAGAAGATCGACCAGACGAACGACTTCTCGTACCAGGGCAGCGCCGCGGCGGCGCCCAACGCCAACATCACGCCTTACGTAAACGGCACCCAGGTCGGCGGCTGCGTACCTCTGCCGCCGTAAGCGCAGATCCGTTGTGGTCTAGCCGGCGCGGGAGTGTGCTACAGCAGGGCACAGGCAGACCAAGCTATGCAACGGACGTTTTCACCCGGGCCCGCGACGTGGTTGATTCTTCTGTCCTGGGGTGCCAGCGCCCAGGCCCAGACGGCCGCGCCGGCACCTGCGCGCCTTCCGGAGTCTCAACCCGTGGCGCAGCCGGCGAACCCGCCGCCGCCGCCGAGCCCCGTGCCCGCCGACGAGAGTCCGGGCGCAAACCCGGAGAGCCCGGAGTTCCTGCCGGGCTTCGAAGCGGGGCTGCGCATCGGCATCGGCTTGCCCGTGGGCAAGGCGGGGGACAGCGCAGCCGGTGAAGGGCGCAAGCTCGGGGATCTGGTGGCGTGGCGCACGCCCGTCTGGGTCGACGTGGCGTATCGCGTCTCGCCCGGTGCGAGCTACGGCCTGTACGGACAGATCGGGTTCGGCGCAGCGGGCGATGTATGCCCCGACGGGGGCAAGTGCGATTGGTCGGATCTGCGGCTGGGAGTGCAAGGCCTGTGGCGCATCAACCCCGGGGCAGACGCGGAGCCGTGGCTCGGCCTGGGCCTGGGCGTCGAATCGCTGAACCTTCAGGACGCGGCGTCGCGCATCGACGAGGCCTCGGGCCAGGCGTTCACCGTCAGCGTCAAGGAAAACCTGCTCGGCCCCGAGTTGCTGCTGCAAGCCGGGCTCGGACTGCGCGTGGATAAGTGGCTGCAGCTGGGTCCTTACGCGGCGGCTTCGCTCGGCACGTACCTCCGCGACCACTATGAGTGCGAACTGGGGGACCCGGTGGTGTGCCCCGGAGGCTCCGTCAACGGCTCCGCCTTTCACGCCTGGCTGGGCGTCGGCATCGCGGGCCGCTACTCGCCCTGAAAAAACGCCAGGAGCAGCGGCTGGCTCTCCTGGCGTCGGCAGGTGTGCTCAGAAGCCGAGCACCAACCCGAGCGTCGGCTCGAAGTTGACGAGCAGCGAGGTGGATTTGCTCTCGTCGGTCATGAACAGCACGCCGACGTTGACCACGCCGGAGACTTGCTTGGAGAGCTGGACCATCAAGCCCGGCGACAGGGTCGCGAACACCTTGCCCAGGCTCTTGTAAGCGTCCAGTGTCTTCAGCTGGGCACGGCCGTTGACCGGATCGATCAGGCCCTGGTTCACTTCGGGCGCCGTCGTGCAGTCCGTGTATGAGGGCGGTGAGCTGCCGGGATTTGGCTTGCAGTCGACCATCTCCACCGCGACGCGCGAGTCCACCTGCGCGACGCCGGCGCCCACGGCCATGTACGGCACGAAGGTCGAGCGACCGCGCACGACGTCGCCGAAGTAGTAGGTGCCGCGGCCCTCGAAGTGCAGAGGGAAGAAGCCGCTCGGCGCACCCGAGAACGCGAAGCCGAAGCGCACGCCGAGGCTGATGTTGTCGGTCAGGAAGCGGTCGTACGAGAACAGCGCGCGCAGCGTACCGAGATGCATGCCGCCGGTGACGGTGCCGCCGTTGCCCGGATAGGGCGTGCCCGTGTAGGGCTGGCCATCTTCGTAACAGGCGTACTCGTCCGCGCCGGTGCGGCAGACGTCCGTGGACTGCGAGAGCAGCGTCAGATCGCCGCCGAAGTGGAAGCCGAACCAGTCGCGCTTGCCGCCGCCGGGCCTGTCCTGGCACGAGCCTACCTGGCACATCATGCCCTCGCCGCAGTCCGCGTCCTTCGTGCACACCACCGGAGCCTTGCAGCTGCCGTCGACGCACTCCATGCCCAGGTCACAGTCGCTGGAGGCCTTGCAGCTCGTCTTTTCCTTGGCCGTGGCTCCGCCTTGCAGCGCATCACAGGCCGGGGTGCCCACCATCTCTTCCGGGCAGTAGGTGGTGGCGACGCAGCGATCGGGCGCCTTCTCCCCGGGCAGCGAGGGCGGCGGCTGGTCCGACTTCTCCACCACCTTGAACACCAGCGGGCGGTCGCGCGAGCCCAGGCGCTCGAGCGGGTTGTCGCGCTCGTCCTTGGCCTCGATGTACATGCCCCAGGTGCCGGGGTGCGAGAGTTGCGCGCACGGGATCTCCCCGCGCCACTCGTCGCCGTTCTTCTTCAGATCGACGCGCGTCCAGTTGTCGTCGCCGTAGGCGCGGTAGCGCAACACCACCGCGCTCACGCCTTGTACGCGCGTGGAGCACGCGATCGGGATGGGACGGAAGGTCTCCACCTCTTGCACCAGCGGCCAGCAGCCCATCTGTGTGCCCGCCTCGAAGCGCGGAACGACCTTGGCCGGATCCTCGCTCGCGCGCTGCCCCTTGATGCCGTCGAACAGCGCCTGCGCCGTCGGGGAGAAGAAGCGCGGGTCGAGCTGGACCTTTTCGTCGAAGCCGAGCGCGACCGAGAACGATTCGCGCGCGGTGTCCCAGTCCTTCGCGCCATTGCCGCGCGCCAGGCCGATGTACATCCACGCCTGGGCGAGCACGCTCGGGCTGCAATCGTTCCCACACAGGGCGATCGCTTCCATCAGCGCGCCCTCGGCCTTCTCCGAGTCCTTGTTCTTGGCGTAGTCGTCCATCGCCGCGCTGATGGCCTTCTTGGCGGCAGCGTCGTTGGACGCGGCGCTGGCCACTCGGGACCAGGAGGTCACGGCTGCCAGGGAGGCAACGGTGAGCAGCGACAGGAACAGGCTCAGGCAACGGCCCAGGCCGGCAGACGAGATTCGGTGCACGTGGGCTCGCAAAGCTGAAGTCGAGGGAACTCGCTTAGATAGTAGTGCCGCGCACCAGCTTTCAAGGATTGCCTGCGCACCTCGCTCCCTCTGCCCTGCGGGCCGCCATCCCCGCCTACGTTACGGCGCGAATTTTGCACGCCGATCTGCGTCAGGGGGTGCGCATCAGGGCGTGGCGGCGGCGGACAGCGCGGGGCCGTTCTTTTCGCCCACGGCAGGGGTGGAGACGAAGTCGACGGCGCGGCGCTGGATGGCACGCAGGCTGCTGCCAGGCACGAACTGCGGATCGACCTCGGTCTTCACGCTGCGTTCGAGCGTGACGAGCACCGAGCACTCTTCACCGACCTGCGTCGGCCGCACGCGGACGTGCTCGGACTGGAGCGTCATGACACCGTCGTCAGGCGTGATGCCGGAGTCGGACCAGATACAGTCGCCATCGACCGACCACTCCAGGGTGTCGCCCTCTGCGCCCGGCGGATCCCAGCTCACGATCAGCGGCGTGGAGCGATTCACTCCGCCGCTGACGTCGGTCTCGAGGCGCAGCGCATAGGGCTCCGGCAGCACGACGCTGCCTTGCGCGCTGGAGTCATCGGGACCGCGCTCGAGCCGCACCGTGATCTCGCGCGAGAATTCTCCGGGCAACGTCTCCTGGTAGCGACCGCGGCCGGTGCGCCCCAGCGTCACCGAGTCATCCCCTGCTTCCGCCACCAGCGTGTCGTCGCCCGTGAGCTCGACGCGCGTACCGCTCGCGCCGCCCACCGTCAGATTCACGCGCACCAGCGTGTCGCCCCTGCCGGGCGAGATGGCGAGCATTTCCGCGAACAGGCCGTTGGTGCGGATCGCGTCGGAGTTCACCTCGTCCAGTGTGCAGCCGAGCGCCGTCGAGAGTACGAATGCGGCGAACGGTACGGCTGCGAGCCCCAGCGGCCCCTTCTGGTGATTCAAGCTACTGTCTCCTGTCAGGCTTTACAGCCTATACCAAGCGCTACGCCGATAGCACCACAAAGCTACCCGCAGCTGATGTGCGGCGGCAGCCTACAGCATGAGAACCGAGCCAGATTCGCAGCAGCCGGCGGCAGAAAACGCCTCTCCCCAGCCGTCTGGTTCTGCCAAGCCGTGGGCGCTCGACGACGCCGTGTTCGGGCACTGCCGGCTCGGGCTCGAAGACTTTGCGCGCGCGGTGCGTCAGGAGCCGCGCACTCGGCGGCTGGTGGCCGTGGCACTCTGGCTCGGCGGCGCCGGCTTTGCTTCGGGAGTGCTGTTGATCTCCAGGGGTCACGCGCGCGTCGGCGCGGTGGTGACCGTGCTCGGGCTGGCTCTCTTTGCCGCCTACAACGTGCCGGATCAGATCGCGCGGCGCTGGTTCGCGCGCACGCCGCCCGCAGCGCGCCTGGTCCAGTTCACGATCGGCGCGCAGGGTCTGATCATCGCGAGCGAAGCCGCACGCGAGCTGCATCAGTGGGATCGGTTGTATGGCTACCAGCAGGTGCCGAGCAGTTTTCTGATCTGGGTCTCGGCCAAGCTGTTCGTGGTCTTGCCCAAGCGCGCCTTCGCCGAGGCGGACTTGCCGCGCGTGAGCGAGCGGCTGGAGCAGCGGCTCGGAGCTCCGCCCACGCTGCCGCGCTTCTGGCCCTGGTTCGGCCTGGCCCTGCTGCTCGCGGCGCTGCTGCTGACGCTGTGGAACCGACTCAGTCCACGCTGAGCTGGAGCCGCGACAGGTCGACTCTGAGCCGGCTCGCACGCGCGGCGCGCGCGAGGTAGTCGTCGCGCGAGATCTCCTTCACGCCCAGCGTGCGCAGATGAGGGGTGGCAAACTGCACGTCGAACACTTCGATTCCGGCACGGCTCAGGCTGCGAGATGCGGCGATGACGGCGATCTTGGAGGCGTCCGTCATGCGATGAAACATGCTCTCGGCCGCGAACAGCGCACCACACTGCACGCCGTACAGGCCCCCCACCAGCCGATTGGCTTGCCACACCTCGACGCTATGGGCATGGCCGTCGTGGTGCAGCCGCTGATAGGCGAGGCGCATCTCGGGTACGATCCAGGTGCCGCCCTTGCGCCCCTCGCCACAGGCGGCGATGACCTCCGAGAACGCGAGGTTCCAGGTCACGGCGTAGTCGCGCTTGGCGAGCCGGCGCGCCATCGAGCGCGAGACGTGCAAGTCTTCCGCGGACAGGATGGCGCGCGGATTGGGCGACCACCAGAGCACGGGGAAGCCCTCGTTGTACCAAGGGAAGATGCCGGCGGCGTAGGCCGCGCGCAGGCGTGCGGTGGAGAGGTCGCCGCCGATGGCGACCAGCCCTTCGTCGTCGCCGCGGCGCGGATCGGGGAATACCGGCGGGGCGTCGGGGCTGAGCAGGACCGGGCGTTGCGGAGACCGGGTTCGGAACACGCGCCCTACCATTGTACTACGGCGCTGCGCCGCTGCCCCGTGGGAAAATCTTCCCAGGGTTGAGCAACCCTTCCGGATCGAAGCTTTGTTTCAAGCTGCGCTGCAGCGCGATCAGCTCCGGCGACTGCTCGAGCGGCAGGTAGGGCGCCTTGAGCACGCCCACGCCGTGTTCGCCGGAGAGTGTGCCGCCCAGCGCCACCGTGAGCTCGAACAGCTCGCGGATGGTCCCCTGAACGCTCGCTTCTTCTGCCGGATCGTCCCAGAGCAAATTGACGTGCAGGTTGCCGTCTCCGGCATGGCCATAAGCGACGCTGCGCACCCCGCGGCGCGCGGTCAGCGCCGCCAGCCGATCGAGCAGCTCGCCCAGGCAGCGGCGCGGTACCGCGATGTCTTCACTCAGCTTGTAGCGTGCGGTGCGGCGCAGGGTCGCGCTCATGTTGCTGCGCACATCCCACAGCCGCTCGCGCTCCTCCGCGCGCCAGGCCACGCGCTCATCCCGCGAGCCGCGGCCTCGGCACGCCGCCCGAAGCCGGCCGGCGCGGGCTTCGCACTCTTGCTCGCTGCCATCCACTTCGATCAGCAGCAAGGCTTCGTTCTCGGACACCGCCGAGCCCAGCTGCGGGCCGACCAGCTCGGCCAGGATGCCGCCGCCCGAGATCCTGAGGTCGAGCAGCTCCAGGCAGCTCGGGCCGATACCTTGCTCGATGATGTCCATCACGGCACCTGCCGCGTGGGCCATGCGCTCGAACGGGACCAGCAGCGTCAACACGCACTCCGGCGGAGGGAGCAGGCGCAATGTGAGCTCGCCGAACACGGCCAGCGTGCCCTCGCTGCCCACGAGCAGCGACGCCACGTCGTAGCCGGTGACGCCCTTGGCCGTGCGTCGCCCGGCGAAGATGCGCCGTCCGCCGATCAAAAAGGCTTCGATCCCGAGCACGTGGCGGCCGGTGACGCCGTACTTGAGGGCGCGCGGTCCGCCGGCGTTGGTGGCCACGTTGCCGCCCAGCGTGCAGGCGACGCGGCCGCTCGCCGGATCGGGGGCGTAGAAAAGGCCTTCGCGCGCGACAGCGGCCCGGAAATCGGAGAGCAGCACCCCGGGCTCCACCAGCGCCAGGTGCTCGCGGCGATCGATCTCGCGGATGCGGGCGAAGCCGCGCAGGTCGAGCACGATGCCGCCCTCGACCGGCACCGCGCCGCCCGTCTTGCCGGTGCCTCCGCCGCGCGGCACGAGGGGCACGCCCGCTTCCCTGGCAGCGCTCAGCGCCAGCTCGATGTCGCGCGCGGACTCCGCCAGCACGACGGCCGCGGGCAGCTCACCCACCGCCTCCGACGCATCCCGCCGGTAAGCGGCCGTCTCGGGCTCGTCGACGAGCAAGCGCGACGGACCGAAGTGGCGACCGAGAGCGCGCTGAGCACGCTCCACGCCCGCCGGAGTGCCGGCTCTCATCGTCACTCCTCAGCGGCGGCCCTTGAAGTCCATCATCTTCTGGACCACGGCCTCGCTCTCCTCCGCCACCGCTTCTTCCGCTTTCGCCTCGTCGGCGCAGCTCTCGCAGAGGCGGCGCTTCTTGCCGCCGGCGGTCACGGTGACGAGTTCCTCCACGTCTTCGCCGCAGGATTTACATTGGGCCACGAGCGTTTCTCCAGGCGCGCCATTCTAGTGCCGGCGTCGAAATCCGCTCTAGCACGCGGCTTCGCCGCTGCCCACTCGCCCGACGCGGAGCACCCCAACCGTCCGGTCAAAAAACTGCTCGAGAACGGTGATCTGCGCGCGCGGTCCGAGCATCATAGCCGGATGAAGATCGCGGCGATCTGTGGCTCGTGCCTGCTGTGGCACTGTTCCTCGAACCATCCTGGAGTCGACTCCGATCGGTCGGGGACGGCATCGGTGGTCGCGCCGAGTACGGGGGCGGAGCCAGTGCCCGCGCCGGATGCGAGTTCCCCCTCCCCGCCGGCATCCGCCGCGGCTTCCGGCGCTGACGTGCCAGCGAGCGTGGAAGGCAACCCGAACGTGCAGGGCGTGGAACCGAGCCTGCCGCAGGGAGAGACGCCCGAGATGCCGCCGCCGGCGACCCCGCCGCCGGTGACCCCGCCGGCGAGCCCCTCGTTCATCCTGGGCGCGGACCTCTCCAGCGTGCAGGAGGCGGTCGATCGCGGAGCCGTCTTCGTCGACACCGACGGCGCGCAGAAGAGCCTGATCGCGCTGCTCGCGAACCACGGCTTCAACTACGTGCGGCTGCGCACCTTCGTCGAGCCCACGGCGCCCTACGGCTACGCCTCCGGCGACGGCTGCCAGGCGAAGGCGCAAGCCTACGACGACGCCGAGCACACCCTCGAGTTTGCGCGCGAGGTGAAGGCGGCGGGCATGGGGCTCTTGCTGGACTTCCACTACAGCGACACCTGGGCGGATCCCGGCAAGCAGGTGATCCCGCGAGCCTGGCGCGGCGCGCAGAGCGTGGCCGAGCTGGCGACGCAGGTCCAGGCGTACACGGTCGACGTGTTGCAGCGCATGGTGGCCGCCGGCGTGCGACCCGACCTGGTGCAGGTCGGCAACGAGATTACCCCCGGCTTGTTGATTCACGTGCCGACCGCACAGACCGACTGCTATGGCAGCAACTCCGCGCCGAACCCGGCGGTCAACGGCAGCGCCGGCAACTGGGACAACCTGGCCACGCTGCTGCGCGCGGGCATCGCTGGTGTGCGCCAGGTCGACAGCACGATCGGCGTGATGTTGCACATCGAGAACTTCGAAAGCGAACGTGGCGTGCTCGACTGGGTGCGCAATGCGCAGTCACGCGGAGTCGAGTTCGATGTGCTCGGACTGTCTGCGTACGAGCAGTATCAGGGGCCGGCCAACGCCTGGCGCGGCACCGTGCAAGATCTGACGGCGCAGCTGCCGAATCTGTCGTTCGCGATCGCCGAGTACAACCCGCAGCGGCGGCTGCTGAACGACATCATGCACGAGGTGCCGGCGGGCCGCGGCCTCGGCACCTTCTTCTGGGAGCCGACGCAGTCGGGCGACTGGGGCAACTCGATGTTCGATCGCCAGGGCAATACGTTCACGGCGCGCGCCGCGGACTTTGCCGAGTACGACCAGATACGGCGCGACTACGGGCTCTGATCTGGCGGGGCTGCCGGCGCTGCCGGGGGGGTGGGCGCCGGCGGGGCGGGCGCGGGCGGTAAACACGTGCCCGTGCGGCCGCTGATCGTCACTCCGATGTCGGCGCACTCGTAGCCCGCCTGTGCACAATCCGCTGCCGTGTTGCAGAGCTCGGTGCACACGCCCCGCGTCTCGTCGGGCGCGGACGACAGCGGCAGCACGCAGAACGCGTCGCTCCCGTAACTCTCGCAGCCCTGGGCGGTGTCCCACACGCACAGGGCCGAGCAGAAGCGCGACCCGGCGAGGGTCAGACACAGACCCCCGGCGCAGTCGCTGTTTGCGGCGCAGGCCGCGCCGACGGAAATGGGCGGCGACGCCGCTATGCAGCTGCCGGCTTGGCAGACCTGACCCGACGAGCAATCCTCGTCCTGAGCGCACTCGGGCACGGGCTCATCGATGCACACGCCGTCGAGCTCGGGAGCGCAGACGCGAGAGCCGCAGTCTCCGCCCAGGGCGCAGTCGGGCAGACAGTACCCTTGCGTGGGATTGTTCTGGAACGCAGTGCAGGTCAGCTCGGGACGATCGCCGCAATCGCCGTCGCCTGCGGGCGCCGGACTGCACTGGCGCAAGCACAGGCTCGCGCCCTCCGGTCCGGCGCACACGGCGCCGGGTGCGCAGCTGTCGGTACAGGGTGCGGTGCAATAACCGCCGGCGAAGCCTCCGCCGAAGCCGAAGGGGTCGTCGGAGGCCGTCAGACAGGTGAGGCCGCTGCCGCAGTCGTCGTTGCTGGCGCAGGCATCACCGACCACGAGCTCGGGGGGCGGCTCCGTCGGGCCTGTGCCCGGCGGGGCCTCGGCGCACAAGCCGTTACTCGGATTGCAGACGCGATCGCCGCAGTCTCCGCCCAGCTGGCAGTCGGCCCGACAGAAGCCCCCCTGCCGAAGGGGATTGCAGACGAACTCCGGACGATCCGCACAGTCGGCGACCGCCCCGGGCGTGCAGGCTTTCATGCAGTGCTGGTTGTCGTCAGAAGTTCCGACGCAGACAGCGCCCGCCGTGCAGCTGCCCGTACAGGGAGCGGAGCAGTAACCGCCGGGGAAGCCACCGCCGAGACCCAAGGCGTCCGTTTCGGACGACAAGCAGACGCCGCCGGCGCAGTCGGCGTCCTCCGAGCACGCCTTGCCGATCGGTACGCCGGTACCGGGCGCAGGCTCCTGAGCTACGGGCACGACGCAGGTGCGCGTGTCGCTCCCCTGGGCGGTCGGAATGCAGATCGCGCCCGTCTCGTGACAGTCGAGCGCCGTCTGACACAGCGCGAGACAGAGGCCGCGATCGCCCACGGCCTCGTCCGGCACCTGCGTGAACGCACAGACCGCACCGGGCTGCGCCGCGCTGGCGTCGAATCCGCAGCCAGGCCCTCCGAAGCGGCAGAAGGCCGAGCAGACGCTCTCGAAGCCGTTGAGCGGCAAGCACACGCCGCCAGCGCAGGAATCCGGGCCCGTGCAAGGGCTGCCCAGCGGATCACCCGAGGGGCGGACGCTGTCGCACAAGCCACTCGCCAGGTTGCAGAACAGGCCGGGGCCGCACTGCGCGTCGCTCTGACAGGCAGGCACGCACAAACCCGGCTGTGGCCCAGCCCCCGGTGGTTCTTGCCTGCGCGCGGCGACGGAGACACACATCAAATCCGTCCGGCCCAGGCACTTGGACACGCCGGCCTTCGGAGCGCGCGACTCGCAGGTGCGAGCGCAGACGTTTTGACCGGCAAGGCCGATACACTGCGAGGCTGGATCGAGCGACTGGCAGGCGGCGTCGCTACGGCAGGCGGCGCTGCAGTAGCCACCGGCCGGGCCGCTGCCGGCGAGCTCACGGCCGGCGGCGGTGATGCAACCCAGGCCTGTGCCGCAGTCTGCGTCGCTGCGACAGGCGGCGCCCACGACGATCGCCTCGACACTGGCGCCGCCACTGCTGCCGAAGCTGGGGTCGGAGCCGGTGCTCGAGGCGATGGGGAGGCTGCCGACCAGTCCCTCGCGCGGCAGGATGTGGCGCCCGCCGTCGTCGCGATCGGGATTCGGCAGGATGGGGCCCAGCGTACGAAACGGAGGGCAGATGCACGGGCCCAGCGAGCGACCGTCGGCGGCGCAGACCTGATACCCCGTGCTCGGCGCTCCGCAGGCGCCCATGCACTGGAACGTTTGCCCGGGGATGCAATGATCGAGGGCGGTCTGATTCGTGTCCGTTGGGGGCGTGTCCGTCATCCCCGTGACCATCGATACGTCGCGGTCGCTGCAGCCGACTATCGCGCTGGAGAACGCGAATCCGAACGTCACGAGGGCGCTCCATCGGAGATGCTTCACGATTGTCTCACCTGCCCCGCCATAATTCGCCCGCATTCGATCGCCGGGCTCGAGCGATCGGCGGCACTGGACCAACGCGAAGAGTACCAGATGCGTCCCAGTCCCGGGAAGATCACGCTCCGGGCAAAGCGCTTGACGGGCTGCGCCGCTGACGTTAGCTCCCGCGGCGAGATGCAGCCCCCCGCGCCGGACGGTCCGAACCTGACAGACTCGAACCTGGCAGGCCTGAATTTGGCAGCCCTGCCGCTGCGCGCCATCGGCGTCGTGCATTCGCCGTTTCGGGAGCGTTCCAGCGCGCCGCGGCAAGGGGTGGCGGCGCGTGGCGCGCTGGGCACACTGGAGCTTTTCAAGGGCTGCGGCTTCGAGCACGCCCTGGAGGACCTGCAAAGCTTCCGCTACATCTGGGTGCTGTTCTGGTTCCATCAGAACGAGGACCGCGGGTTTCGGCCCAAGGTGCTGCCGCCGCGCAGCACGCGGCGGCGCGGTGTGTTTGCGACGCGCTCGCCCTACCGCCCGAATCCGATCGGGCTGAGCGCCGTCGAGTTGCTCGGCATCGAGGGCCTGAAGCTGTCCGTGCGAAACCTCGACATGCTCGACCAGACGCCGATCCTCGACCTAAAACCCTATGTGCCCTACTCGGACGCGATCGGCGAGGCCAACAGCGGCTGGCTGAACGAGGCGGCCAGCCCCGATCCGTTGCCGGGCTATCAGGTGGAGTTCGCGCCCCGCGCGCTCGAGCAGCTCGAGTTTCTGGCGCAGCACGGGGTCGAGATCCGGGCGCGGGTGGAAGAGGCGCTGCGGCTCGGCGCTCAGCCACATGCGTATCGGCGCATCAAGCCGAAAGGCGACGGTTGGGTGCTCGCGCACAAGGCCTGGCGTCTCGACTTCTCGATCCGGGACCAGATCGTGACGGTGAGCGAGCTGCACACCGGCTATCGGCCGAGTGCGCTGGCCGCCGGCGAGGTCGAATCTGGCTCCGCGCAGGAGCTCGAGCTGCACCGTGCGTTCGTAACGCGATTTGGTTGAAAGACCGCCGCCGGGCGCATGTGCGACGGTGTGCGCTCGAAGCGTCGGCTCTGTTCAGAAGCAAAGCGAACGGTCGTACTGGGACGCGATGGGAAAACGCCTACAGCGCGCGTTCGAGGAAGCGGGGAACCTGGGCGGGCTGGTGGCGCGCATGCGCCTGGCCTCCATGGCGCAGCTGACCTCGATGGAGGCCGAGACGCTCGAGGATCGGCCCGAGGTCGTGAATCGCGTGCAGACGGCGCTGGATGAGATCCGCAAGCAATTCGCGGGCGCCGACCGCGAGGAAAAGGGCGCGGCTTCCGCCGTGCAACCGGGGCCGGGCGACGCTCAGAGCCAGATTCTGCGCCGCCATCTGACCACCTACCTGGACATGATGTCGCAGCGCAGCCTGTTCCTCGGCAACGTGGACGCGACCATCCGGCGCGTGAACGAAGCCGCGTGCTCGGCCATCGACGTCGAGCGCGTGAGCGTCTGGTACTGCGACCCCCAGCAGACGAAGATCTGGTGTGTGGACATGTTTCAGCGCACCGCCGCGAGCCACTCGGGCGGCACCGAACTCTTCGCCAAGGACTTTGCCCCGTACTTCCGGGCGCTGCGCTCCGAGCGCACCATCGCTGCGCACGACGCGCAGACCGATCCGCGCACCTCGTGTTTCACGGAAGTATATCTGAAGCCGCTCGGTATCGGCGCGCTGCTCGACGTGCCGATCTGGGTGGGCCGGACCATGGTCGGTGTGGTGTGTCACGAGCACGTCGGGCCCAAGCGCATGTGGACGAAGGACGAAGAGACCTTCGCCTACCTGATGTCGAATTTCGTCGCGCTGGCGGTGGAACGGGGTGGCGACAGCTCGCCACGGCCCGCGCGGCGCGCCGGCGCTGCGGGCACTCTGCCCGGCGCATAGTCTCACAGGGCCTTGGCGGCGCGCGGAACACGTAGTAATTCCGCGCGGATGGCCTGGCTCCCCGAGCACGCGTCGCTGGTAGCGCTGCGCTACCGCAATTTCCGACTGCTGTGGCTCGGCAACCTGGTCTCGTTCGCCGGATCGATGATGCGGCAGACGGCCGTGCTCTGGCACGTATCGCTGCTCGTGCCGCCGGATCAGAAGGCGCTCGCCCTGGGCGGCGTCGGTTTGATCCGCTTCGTGCCGGTGGTCGTCTGCTCGCTGCTCGCCGGCTTGGCAGCGGACGCGTTCGACCGGCGCCGCGTACTGCTGGTGACCAACAGCGTGCTGGGGGTGCTCTCCGGGCTCCTGGCCTTGCTCACACTCAGCGGACACGCCAGCCTGCCCATCGTCTACACGCTGGCGGCGCTGACCGCCGCCGTCGGGACGTTCGACAACCCCGCGCGCAATGCCTTCTTCCCGTCGCTCGTGCCGCGCGAAGTGCTGCCCAACGCGATCAGCTTGAACAGCATCTTGTTTCAGGTCGCGGCCGTCACCGGCCCACTGCTCGGTGGCGTGTTGATCGCCTCCTACGGGGTCGGGCTCGTCTACCTGTGCGACGCGCTGAGCTTCGTGGCGCTGGTAACGTCGGTCTACAGGATCGATGCGCCCGCGCAGAACGCGACCGCTCGCGCCAAGTTCGAGCTGCGCTCGATCGGGGACGGCTTCGCCTTCGTGTTCGGGCGGCCCTTGATCCGATCGTCGATGCTGCTCGACTTCTTCGCGACCTTTTTTGCATCCTCCACCACCCTGCTGCCCATCTTCGCTCAGGACGTGCTGCGCGTTGGCGCGCACGGGTATGGCCTGCTGTCGGCGGCGACTGCCGCGGGCGCGGTGCTCACGAGCGTGACCCTGGCGGCGATCGTGGAGCACATCGATCAACGCGGCCGGGTGCTGGTGAGCTCGGTGATCGTCTACGGCATCGTCACTGCCGCGTTCGGCGTATCGACGCACTTCTGGCTCAGCTTTGCGTGGCTGATGCTATCGGGTGCGGCCGACACGGTGAGCACCGTGCTGCGCAACGTGATCCGCCAGCTGGAAACCCCGGATGAGCTGCGCGGGCGCATGACCAGCGTGAACATGATGTTCTTCATGGGCGGGCCGCAGCTGGGTGAGGTCGAGGCTGGGTTGGTCGCGCAGCGCTTCGGCCCGATCGCCGCCGTGGTGACCGGCGGCATCGGTTGCGTGCTAGCGGCCGCCTGGCTCGGCTGGCGTACGCCCACACTGCTGCGCTACCGTCGCGCCGTCGCCGTCAGCTAGCCACCAGGATCCAGCATGATCCCACCACTGCTCAGCCTGCTGCTGTTCGCTCTGCTGGAGCTCGTGGTCTGGGAGCGCCTCGTACCCCCACCGGTTCGCCCTGCCGACGCGCCTGCCGAGCAGTTCTCGGCTGCCCGCGCTCGGCAGGCGCTCGAACGGCTGATTCCAGAAGGGGAACCGCACCCAGCGGGCAGCGCTGCGCAGGAGCGCGTGCGGGCGCGCTTGATCGCGGAGCTAGAGCGCCTCGGACTGAAGCCCGAGGTGCAGACGGGCGTGGCGTGTGGGCGGGAAGGTGTGTGCGCGGAGCTGCACAACGTCCTGGCGGAGTTGCCCGGCGCCGCGCCCAGCACCACCCTGGTCTCGGCACACTACGACTCCGTGAACTCCGGTCCTGGCGCGGGCGACGACGGGCAAGGGGTTGCGAGCCTGCTCGAGCTCGCGCGCGCGCTGCGCACGGCGCCGGCGCCGAGCGGCGCCTGGCTGCTCTTCAGCGATGGTGAGGAGCTCGGTTTGCTCGGCGCGCGGCTGTTCGCCGCCGAACATCCGCTGATGGCGCAGCTGCGCGTCTCACTCAACCTCGAGGCTCGCGGCAATCGCGGGCCGAGCCTGATGTTCCAGACCGGAGAGCAGAGCGGCGATCTGGTGCGCCGCTACGGACATGCGCCCCGCCCGGTTACGAGCTCGCTGTTTGCTCCCGTGTACCGGGCGCTGCCCAACGACACCGACTTCACCGTCTTCCTGCGCAAGGGTCTGCGAGGGCTGAACCTGGCCTTCGTGGCAGGCGTGGCGAGCTATCACACGCCCAACGACACGTTGGATCGGCTCGATTGGCGCTCCGTCCAGCAACAAGGCGAGGCGGCCCTCACCACGCTGCGCGGGCTCGACAGCGGGCCCAGAGCGCAGCCGGTCTACTTCGACCTGCTGACGGCCGTGCTCGTGACCTTGCCAGAGGGGCTGATGTTACCGCTGGCCTTGCTGGGCCTGGGGTGCTTTGGCGCCTCGCTGTGGAGCGAGCGGCGAGAGCCGAGGGTGCTCCGCGAATACGGGCGAGCCGCCCTCGCATTGCTGCTGGGCTGGGGCGTGCCCCTGCTCGGGACCGGGCTGCTCGGTACGTTGCTCGCGTTGCTCGGCGCTCTGCCCTTCCCCGTTGTGGCAACGCCGCAGCCCTTCTTGCTGTCGATCTTGGTGCTGATCGCGGGCGGCCAGGCGCTGGCACTCGGGATCTGTCGGAGCCCGGAGCAACGCCAAGCGCTCGGTGACGTCATCTGGCTGTGCTGGCTGGGGCTCGGAACTGCGCTCGCGGCCAGCTTACCGGCAGCGAGTTATCTCCTGGTGCTGCCGGGATTCGTCGCCGGCGCGCTGAAGCTCGTTCGGCAGCTGCGGCGAGCAGCGCCCGCGAGCTATGGCGAACAACTCGGCGCCGCGCTGTTCGCGGGCCTGTTGGTGCTGCCATTGCTCACGTTATTGCCCGGCACGCTCGAGCTATCGGCCCCGCTCGCTCTGGCTGCCGCCTGGATGCTGGGCCTGAGCCCGCTCGCGCCGCTGCTGGCTGGCCTGCTGGCTCCGGCTCGACGTGAACAGCGGATACAGGTCGGTTTGTTCGCCGGCGTGCTGGCCCTGGCCGCGCTGCAGCTCGCACTGCCGCCCTTCTCGAGCGAGGTGCCACAGCGCTTATCGCTGGTGTTGGAGGCGAACGCTCGGGGCGATGCGCACTGGCTCGCCGAGGGTAGCTCGGGTCCCTTGCCAGAGGCGCTGCAGCAAGCTGCCTCGTTTGCGCCGAGACCGAGCCGCCCTCATCCCTGGCCCGCCTATGCGCGGGGGCTGATGTACGTGGCGAGCGCGCCGGCACCCTCGGAGCCCTTGCCCGCTCCACACGTACGCCGGCAGGGGCGCTCGCTGACGCTCGAGTTCGAAGCACCTCCCGACCTGTGGGCGCTCGGGTTGCGCTTCGAGGCGCCAGCACGGATCGAGGCCGCACGTTGGCAAGGCCGATCGGTGCAGGCCGTGAGCGATGCCGATGGCGCCCGGCTGCTCCTCGTGCTGGGCGCGCAGCGCTCCGTTTCCGTGGAACTCGAGCTGGAGGAAGCCGGAGCGGCGCTGCCCGACGTGCTCGCCATTGCCCTCGGGCTGCCCAGCGCGGGTCGTCAGCTCGTCGTGGGGCGAGGTCAAAATGCCGTGGCCTCCGGCTTCGGCGACATGACGGTGCTGCACCTCGAGCCGCAGCTCGAATAGCT
>JAICTU010000052.1 GCA_025936205.1 Polyangiaceae bacterium
CGCTCGAAAGGCGGCAGCCACAGGGCGGACAATGTCGTCAGGCTGGGCTCGGCTCATCACCGCGCGCTGCACCGGGGCGAGCTGCGCGGCGCGCTGCTAGCGACTTTCGCGTGCTGCCGGGCGCGTTCGGGCGCGCAACATCCGCCCGCGCCGCTGTCCCCCTCGACCTCGCTCGATGTCCCGCAAAGGTGGCGTCTGGATCTGAAACCGCAGCCCCCAAAAAGCCGCAGGCAAGAGCGCGACCGGCGCCGTTCGAAGCCGCGAAGCCGGACGGCAGCCATCGATCCCGTGCGGCCCGCCACGGCCCGTGCAAGGTGAGGTCCGGCCCCTGAGAAATCCCCGCGAATTGATCGCGAAAAGAGCGAGACCAGCAGCGGGGAGGGTCCGTGCGGCGGCGTGCCACGCCGGCATCCGCTCCGTCGGAGCAGCTCGCCAGGTCCCCCCGCGCCGTACAAAATCGAGGTTTCCATGGGCTCATCCATCAACACGGTCGTGGGCGAAAACTGCAGCCTGAAAATAATGCAAATCCAGGGGCTTGCGATTGGGCATTCCCGAATGGGCAGCAGCATGATCAAAAGTCGGGATGGCACGAGAGCCTCTCGATATCCCGGCGCTGGCTGAAGAAGTTGCGGGCCCTAGCTTTCACGACAAGCGGTTGAGCGCACGATTGAAGCTGCTGATCGAGGGGCTAGCGCAGGACCCAAAACGGAGCTTGCCCGATGCGTTCGACAGTGCGGGGCTCGAGGGGGCGTATCGCTTTTTCTCTAATCCCAAGGTCACACTGCAGGGCATTCTAGCCCCTCACATCCAATCCACTCGCTCGCGCTGCGAAGCTCGCGGCGACTACTTGGTCGTGCACGATTCGACGACGTTCTCGTACCGCTTCGATGGCGAGCGAAGAGGTCTCGGGCGCGCTCAACGCTCCAAGGCCACGTCGGCTCAAGTCTTGTTCGCTCACGTTTCTCTCGCACTGGCAGCCGATGGCACTCGCCAGCCGCTCGGCATTGCTGCCCTCGAGACGTGGACCCGGAGCCCCAAGCCAACCGGCGTTGAGCACCAACGGTGGGAGCGGCAGATCGGAGTGGCGTCCGAGCAGCTCAATGGCCGCAAAAATGCCATCCATTTGGCAGATCGCGAAGCGGACAGCTACGAGATGTTCGACCAGTTGCTCCAGGGCGGTCACCGTTTCGTCGTCCGCTGCCAATTCAATCGAAAGCTCGCGGCAAGCTCTGGCGTCACCCATCTCCAAGACCATTTCTCTTCGATCTCCTCGACGATGGAGCGAGAGGTCCCGCTCAGCCGTCGCAAACCGCGGCGACATGCAATCGATCGGAAGATTTATCCTGCTCGCGATCTGCGACTCGCGACGCTCTCCGTTGCCGGCGCATCGGTCATGCTCCTCAAACCAAAACAGAGTCGCGCTTCAGCACCGACCGTCACCATCAACATGGTGCGAGTCTGGGAAGCGAATCCACCCGCAGGTGCGGAGCCCATCGAATGGCTCTTGTACACCACCGAGCCGATCGAAACCCCCGAGCAGCAACTCGCAATCGTCGATTACTATCGGGCACGCTGGACCATCGAAGAATACTTCAAAGCCATCAAGACGGGTTGTGACTTCGAAAAGAAACAACTCCAGGATTTCGAAGCCCTCTCCAACCTGCTCGCGACATTTGCCCCCATCGCTTATCGCCTGCTGCTCCTGCGCTCTGAAGCCGCACGAGCACCCGACGCCCCCGCCTCGACCGTCTTGTCCACCGCGCAACTCGACGTGCTGCGAGCTCGCGGTCGCATCCAGCTCCCCGCGGAGCCCACCGTCCGCGACGCCTACCTCGCCATCGCTGCGCTCGGCGGGCACATCAAATACAGCGGTCCTCCCGGTTGGCTCACCCTCGCCCGCGGCTACGAAAAGCTCCAACTCCTCACCGAAGGATGGGTCGCTGCAAAAATCCAGCCCTTCCGAGATCAAGGATGAGTCCATGGAAACTTCGATTTGCGAGCGAGAACCCCTCCGCCGAAGGCCTCAGAATGCTTCAGCGCCGCACGGCAGTCCCGCGCAAGCCGCGCGGCCGGTGAACGCCAGGGGATCACGGGCTCTTCGCGCCCGGTTCGTGACGAATCCTCAGTCGACAATAGCCCGCCGAGACGCAGTACTTCTACACAGACTATGAAGCGAGCGACCCGCACTACGAAATCGTATTCCCCGCTGGACAGGGGCCGCGGTCTATAACGAGCTGCACCTCTTTCACGCCAACGACCTGCAGCGCTACTCGCTGAGCACGAAGAACAACGATCTCGTGGGCAACGACGACGGGTCGCTCACGCTCGATGCGGGCGCCAAGCTGCCGGGCGAGGACAAGGAAGCCAACTGGCTGCCCGCGCCGATCGGTGGGACTCAGCCCGGCGCCTCCTCCACATCGAACGCCCCGGCTCGCCTCCAACCCAGGCGCAGCAACCAGCTGCCCGGAACCACGACGGGAGGCTCTGTAGACCGGCTCCAGCGCTTCCAATGCCCGCGCGCTTCACGCGCACCAAACGCCAACCCTGTGGGCCGATCGAAGCCGGAAAACCAAGGCGCGGACGAACACCCATCCACAAATCCCCCGGGCCGCCCCTGGATGTGCTTGTTCGCGTTGAGCAGCACGTAACGAAGCGCGTGCCTCACGCTGCGCGGGCTGGTGAGCGCCCGCGCGTGATATCGGTCCGCGAACAGCTTCCCCCGGCGCCCGAGCTGCGCGTTGACGGCACGGGCCACGCGAATGGAGAGCCCCTGCATGCCGCGCGAGAGCGCTCGACGGTCACTGGCCTCCGCAATGAGGTGAAGATGATCCCGCTGCACGGAGAAATGCACCAGCGAGAAGCCGAAGTGCTGCTTTCCCTTCGCCAGCGCGCCGCGCACCGCCACGAACAAGGCCTGCTCGCGCAAAGAAGGAACTCCGCGCGCGACGCGCAGCGTGATGTGCAAAGGATGCGCATGCGAATGCGATGGCCGGCGCAGGTGGGAGACCCCCGCCGTTCTGCCTTTCGGAGGCCTGCCCGCGTTGGCTCGCGCACCGCCCCACGTGCGGAACTCGAATCCCAGCTGGCGCGGCGATCGAGCCATGACTTGAATTAGCACTGATTATTACTGCCGTCCGAGGTCCCGACGCAGCGCCGCGAAAACGGACACAATCGGTGGGTTCCGATCAATGCAGGTCAGGGCTCGCCGCTCGGCGGCGCCGCGCGACGCCAGGATGTGCCCGCTCAGCGACGGACGTCGGGCGGGCTCATTCTGGTGACGGAAGGGGTCGCGCGCGGCCGAGCCCTCCATCTAGCTAGCACCAGTGCGAGGCTCTCCCCGCAAGCCCGCCGCACGCCAGAGTGCTGCGAGGCCGTCCTCCGTTCCCGGCCAGTGACGGCGAATCGCTTCGGGGCCTGCTCGACGTACGACCGAGCGCAGGACGGCGCAGACGAGGATCGCGTCGTCCGCGTAGCCGATGATCGGGATGAAGTCGGGGATGAGGTCGAACGGCATCGCCAGGTATGCGAAGAGCAGCCAGAGCCGGACGCGAACGCCTCTGGGAAGGGTTGCGTCGGTGGCCACGCGGCGGAGCAGGCGGAGCGTGTCCGGCAGGAGACGCATCGACTCGCCGACCAGCGATCTGTTGGGGCGAGCCAGTAGCAGAAAGACGACCAGGATCGCCCACGTGACGGCGAGGGCGGCCGCGACGCCGATCAGGGTGTGCCAGAGCTTCACGATGGTCGGTGTCTAGTTCGTTTCGAGTGGCGAGCCAGGAGCGCAAGCTGCCTCAACAAACCGCCATGGCCAAAGTCCCGGCCTTCCCCTACGACGCGGATCCGCCCACAGGGGCGAGCGTTGCTCGGGAGGCTGATCGTGAACAGGCATTGGGCGAGTGTGTGGCTGGTTTGTGGCGCGCTGGGAGCGTTCGGTTGCTCCAGCGATGATTCGGGTGACGAATCCACGGAGCAGGCCACTCTGCCGAATCAGGGGACGGGTGGCAGCAGCACCATGACGCCGGCAGCCATGACGCCGGCGGCCATGACGCCGGCGGCCATGCCACCCGCCACGGATACCATGGCCGCGGGGATCGCCGGTGTGGTCGCCGAGGGCGCGATCGTGCACGTGATCGCGGAGGGTTTTCAGGGCACCGAGGGGCCGCTGGGCATGGCCGACGGTAGCTTGATCTTCACCGAGACGAACGCCAATCGCATCACCCGCATCGCGCCGAACGATGAGCTGTCCACGTTCCTGGAGAATACCAACGGCTCGAATGCGCTCGGCTACGACCCGATGGGGCGCATCGTGAGCGTGCAGACGACGCCGGGCATGACGCGCGTGGGCGTCATCTATCCCACTGCCAGCGCGAGCGTGCTGACCGACAACTACGACGGTAAGCCTTACGGGCGGCCCAATGATCTGACGGTGAGCACCAAGGGCGTCGTCTACTTCACCGATCCGGGCCCCAACGCTCCCGCAGACGGCTCGACACCGCCTCCCCCGCCCCTCACGGCCGCCGTGTATCACGTGCCCGTGGGCGGCGCGGCGGAGCGCGTCGCCGAGGGCGTCGAGAGGCCGAACGGTATCACCTTGAGCCGCGAGGAAGACGTGCTCTACGTCAACAATACCAGCGGCGAGTATCTGCTGGCGTTCGACGTGTTGCCCGACGGCGGCGTGCAGAACCGGCGCAATTTCGCCGCGTACGACGGCGTCACGCGCAACGCCGACGGCACCGTCGCGAGCGGAGCCGACGGGCTGTTGATCGACAGCGAGGGCCGGCTGTATGTGGCCGCCAGCACCGGCGTGCAGGTCTTCAGCGCGCAGGGGCAGTTGCAGGGAACGATCCCCATCTCGCGCCAGCCGCAGAACATCGCCTTCGCCGGGCCCAACAAGCAGACGCTGTACATCGTGGCCCGCGGCGCCGCGTACAAGGTGGAAATGCTGTCCAGCGGCTTCGCCGGCCGCGCCAAGTAGCCGGGCTGCGACGCCTCGGAGATACCTCTTTCGCGGGAGGCAATCGCGAGGAGCCGTACCGAGATCCACCCGTCGTGCGAACACGCTAGCATTCTTGCCGCCCGCAGCGGCGATCTCGATGCCTTCGCACGCCCGGTGACACGATACCGGGGCTCGTCTCGTCGATCTCACTCGCCACCGCCGGAATGTGGCGACGAGCGAGGACGTCTTTCTCACCGTCTGACGTGACCTTGGCTCACTGCGCAGCCCAGCGAGCTTCTTGCCCGGCTGGTGCAACTCACCCGGCATCGTGCGCTCGATGCCCGAGCGCGCAAGAGGCTTTGCTGAATGACGAGCGCACGTGCGCCGCCGCGCTGGCGCCCGACACGCTGCCCGAAGAGACGCTCTTCTACCTGAAGGGCAGTCGATCGAGCAGGTCGCTCAGCTGCTCGGGCTGCGTGAGGACGCGGCGAAGCGGTGCCTCTCGCGAGCGCGTGCCGCGTTGCGCGTGGAGGTACTGGCGCACTTTTCCCGTGATCTGGCGGCCACGGTGCCCGGAGACCGCTTCACGAGCCAGGTGGCTCGCTGCGCTGCCGCCGGTGAACGCCGGGCTCGCACGTCCGGCTCGGGATCGGGACGGCACACACGCTGGCCTTCACGGCGGTGCACTTCGCGATCTACTTTTACTGAAGACCGCGCGTGCTGGCGCGCCGCCGGCGCATGGAGGCGCTGAGAAATCCGAGCGCGGCCGCGCAGCAGACGAGTGCGGCTCGCAACGCTCGCCAGCGAGCGGTGATCGCCAGCGTCTCGTCGCCGCGGTGCTCCTGGGGCCTGGAGCCGCGGCTGAACGGCTTCGGCGCACGGGCCGAGAGCTCGGAAAAATCGCCGGTCCGATGTCGATCGGGGTGCCACCCGTGCGTTCTGGGCCCGAGACAGAGGAAACGAGGAATCATGGCGAAATATATGCTCCTGCTGGGTGGTGCGGATCTGGACAAGCGCAGCAGCAACGCGGCGCTGGCACCGAAGATGTTCCAGGAGTTCGCGAACTGGCTCGGCACGATCCGCGAGCGCGGCCAGTATCTGCAGTCGCACAAGCTGCAGGATCGCACCGGCGCGCGCCTCACGGTGCGGGGCGGTCAGGTCGTGGAGGGGCCGTTCATGGAGAGCAAGGAGGGCGTGGGCGGCGTGTTCCTGATCGAGGCGGCCTCGCTCGAAGAGGCCGTCAGCATCGCCCGCTCCTGTCCGACCTTGTCGCTCCAGAACGGCTTCGTGGAAGTGCGGGTGGTGGAAGAGGTACCTCGCTCTGTCGGCGCCTGACGCACCCTCGCGCACGGACAGCGCCGAGCGCCGCGAGGCGATCGCGCGCACCTTCCAGGCCGCCCACCGGCGCCTGGTCGCCGCGCTCTTGCGCCGCTTCGGAGTCGATCAGCTGGCGCGCGTGGAAGCGGCCGTGCAAGAAGCCGGTCTGCGCGCGCTGGAGCGCTGGCAAGGTGAGGACGCCGCGCTCGAAGGCTGGTTGGTGCGCGTCGCGCACAACGCGCTGGTGGACGGGCTGCGCAAGGAGCGGCGTGAGGCGGCGCTGCCCGAGCAAGAGCCTGCGGACGAGAGCACCCCCGAGCCCCGGCTGGACGACGAGCTGTGTCTGATCTTTCTGTGCTGCCACCCGGCGCTGTCGCGCGCCGCGCAGATCGCGCTCACCCTGCGCATCGCCTTCGGCTTCGACACCGCGCAGATCGCACGCGCCTTCCTCTCCGACGAGCGCACCATCGCGCAGCGCATCGTGCGCGCCAAGCAGACGCTGCGTGAGGCCCAAACTCGCTTCGAGCTGCCCGAGCCGAACGAGCTCGGCTCGCGCCAGCCGCCGATCCTGGACGTGCTGTACCAGCTGTTCACGGAGGGCTACGCGACCACGGCCGGAGAAGACGGCATCGACGATGCGCTGTGCGGCGAGTCGCTGCGGCTCGTGCGCCTGTTGACCGACGATCCGCGCTGGACGTCGCCCGGGGCCGAAGCACTGCGTGCGCTGTTTTGCTTTCACATCGCGCGCAGCACGGCGCGACGCGCCGACGACGGCAGCTTGCTGCTCTTGCACGAGCAAGATCGCGCGCGCTGGGACGCTGCACTGCTCCATGAAGGCTTCGTTTATCTCGCGCGATCGGCGCGCGGTGACGAGGCGACGCGCTTTCACCTGGAGGCGGGCATCGCGGGCTGCCACGCGCGCGCCGCGAGCCACGCCAGCACCGACTGGGCGCAGATCGTCGACTTGTATGACATGTTGCGTGCGGCCTCGCCCTCCCCGGTCGTGGACGTGAACCGGGCGCTGGCGGTGGCCCTGTTGCGCGGCGCCACGGCAGGCCTCGACGAGCTGGACGCCATCCCCGAACGCGAGCTCGTGGCGCGCTACCCCTACGCCCTCGCCACCTATGCCGAGCTGCACGCCTCGCTCGGACACCTGGACGAGGCGCGCAGCTTCCTGGACCGCGCGCTGGAGGTGCAGACCGCCCCGGCCGAGCACGCCCTGCTCCTGCGCAAGCGTGCCGCGCTCGACAGCTGACCGCTCGAGCAAAATCGCAGGCTGCGATGTCGATCGCGGCGCCCCATGATCGTTCTCGGACGCAACGGCCCCAGAAGGCCCTGAAGTTGGAGAACGAACATGCAAGCACGAATGAAGAGCCCTGCCCTCACCCTGCCCGGCGCCTACGATGCGATGATGGCGCTCGTCAAAAGCGTGGAGGCCGGCGATGTGCCGCGCTCGACCCTGGAACTGATGAACCTGCGCGCCTCCCAGATCAATGGCTGCGCCGTGTGCCTGGACATGCACTCCCGCGCGCTGAAGAAGATGGGTGAGCCGGACGAGCGCATCTTCGCCGTCGCCGCCTGGCGCGAAGCCCCCTACTACTCGGACGCCGAACGCGCGGCGCTGGCCCTGACCGAAGCCACCACCCGCATCGCCGATCGCGGCGACCCGGTGCCCGACGAGATCTGGAACGAGGCCGCCAAGCACTACTCCGAGAAGGCGCTCTCCTCGCTGGTGCTATCGATCGCCGTGATCAACGTCTGGAACCGCCTGAACGCGGCCACGCGGCAGATCAGCGGCGCGTGGACGGCCCAGTACGTCTGAGCGCGCAGCGCGTGCCGGGGGCGAAGCACCAACGCTCCGCCCCCGCCCGGCGGAGTGAATCAGGGCTCGGCACCACAAGGCGCCGCGCGTCTCCAGAATATGCCCACCTCACGTCAATCCGACTCTCCCGCGCCTTCCCCCGTGAAAGCCATCAGCCGAGCGGCATCAGCTGCAGGTTGAGAAGCGCCACGCGCTCCACCGGGTGCGATTCCGCCACGACCTTGCGCGCCTCCTGATAGTACGCCTTCTGCAGCTCTCGCAACCGCTGGTAGCCTGCTTCCGAGACACCGAATACGCCATGCGAAAAGAGGCCTCCTTCGCCGCGCGCCTTCAGCCGGTCCAGTGCGACTTTCGCCCAGAACATGCGCAGCTCGTGCGCGCCTTGTGGATCGCGCCGCGTGTCGACCACTGTCGACGGTGCGGGCTCGTAGCGCTGCTCGACGCGCCGGATCTGATCGGTGGCGAGCAGTAACTCGACCGCGCGTGCTTCCTCGCTATCCGAGATGCCGAGCCGGCGCGCGATCCAGCCGATCTCGTGACGCTCGAGCGCGAGATAGTCCGACAGCTCGAGCGCGCGCAACACCGCTTGCGACCACGGCTCCCGGTACATCGCGGAGCGTGCCAGCTCCAGCTTCTGCCATGCTGCGCACACCGACGGCAGCTGCGCCGGATCGACGAGCCCGGCGAGCAGATCGAGCAAGCGCAGCGACGTCGCCTCGACCAGGCGCAAGAAGTCGGGCAGGCGAGGTTGCGTCGTCCCCTTGAACCAGCGCGCGACCGCGAAGCGACTGTGGCCGACTGCGGCCGCAATCTGTTGCACGGTGGCACGACCGCGTAGGTCGCTGAGAAACTGTGCCACCCCGCTCGCTGTGGCTGGATCGAGGCGGCCCACGCCCGGCGGCTTGCGATAGAGCGAGCGGATCGCAGCCTGCACGTCCACGCCGATCCGCTGCGCCGCCCACAGTGCCTTGGCGGCGGTCGGAAACGCCCGCCCCGTCTCCCAACTGTACACGATGTTGCTCCGGTAACCGAGCCGCCGCGCGAAGGCTGTCTGCGAGCGTTCGCCCCTCAGCGCGCGCAACAGCTCCGAAGCGAGCCGCTCGTAGTCGTGCGTGGCCGGCGCAGAGCCGCTCTCGGTACTCGTGGGCCTGGATACATGAACGACGCGCGACGCTGCACGGGTGCGCCGCCGCGGTGCTGGGCTGGAAACCTTCATGGTAACTCGCGTAATTCGCCGGCAAATATAAATGATCTGCACATGTTGGTGCAAAAAGAACGAGTAAATGTGCGCTCTGTACCTTGAGTCGGGCGCGAGCGCGCTGCATCCTTTCAGCAGGGAGAGTCGATCATGGCGCGCGTAGACATCCTGCCTGCCTTGCTGTTGTTCGTCGCCAGCTGCGCGGGCGGCCAGAGCGGCGACGACGGAGATGTGCCGCAGCAGCCCTGCGCGACGATAGAGGCGGACCTGAGATCGGATGACGCGACGATGTTTGGCGCGAGCGGGGAGGAGCTCGTGGCGCGAGTCGCGCCGGATGAGTTGAGCCCGTTCTTCTGGGTGCCGTACGACGCGATCGACGTCGGTGCATTCATGCCGCGTGATGGGCAGACGAGCCTGACGCTCCACATCTCAGCACGAGCCGGGGAGAGCGTGCATCAGGTCCTCTCTGCGCCGTTGCCGCGCTATGCGTCCTCCGATGGCTGTACGCCGACCACGGTGACAGTTCCGGTGCATGCCGAGCTCTCGACGACCGACGGCAAACTCGCTGCGAGCTTCGACGCGCCGCTCGAGTTCCGTGCTGGTGCCGTAGCATCCCTGTACAGCGAGCTGGGTGCTGAATCTCTCTCCGCTGGCGTCACCTTCGAGCCCCTTGGCGAAGACGCTTCCAACGGGAAGCTCCTCGGTTTCGTGGTGGGCATCCAGCTGTGGCCCGGCGGCAGCCAGGGCAGAATCTCACCAAGGTTCTCGAGGCGCGGCCCGGGACCCCTGCCGGACGCGGCCGCACCGGGAAGCGACCCGGGCGCCATTCCGATCCCGGCGGTACCTGCTCACTGGAGCTCCATCGCCGTCTGGCCAAGGCGCGAGGCCTGCGCCGGCGATGATCGCGCCTATGCCGCCACCGATCGCATCGTCGGTTCGTCCGTCGCCGATGCCGTGGCTGCCTTCAATGCTCGCGCCGAACGCACGCTCGAAGCGAGCGACGGCTCCGCTCGGGTGCGCTTCACACTGGACGCCCCGAGCGGCCTCATCTGCGCTTCGGTGGCGGATTCGCGCCTGAGGTTCCGTGTTCCCGGCCAGCTCGATGCGGTCGCCTCGAACGGGAGCTACCAGCTCAGCCACCTCGCGAGCCGCAACAACTACTATCTCACCGCCGGCGCGAACCTCGACGGGACTACTTTCGATCTCTTGCGCTGGACCGGCGTCGGCGTCGACCAAGCGCGTACTGATTTCATCGTCGCCACGGGTCTCGGTGCGGACTTTCCTGCCGAGTACGAACGGTTCTGGTGGACGTGGTACGGCAGCGACGCGCGCGAGACGGCGACGGGGGCGTGGAGTTCGCGGGGCGAGCTGGCCGTCAACGGCTTGTCCCCGGAGCAAGTCGAACAGTGGGCGAGCCAGGTCGCGAACGATGACCCCCGCTCAGGCGCGCTCGGCGCCGGCGACGGGAGCGTCACGCTGATTGTGGGCGACCCTCTGTTGAGCGCTGACATCGTCGAATGAACGCTGTCAGCCCGCGAGTGTCAAAGGTGCCCCACCGAAGCAAGACAGCAGAGAGGTCTTCATGAATGGAACGCATGCGACTGCGCTCGTTTGCCTGATGGTGGTGTCCGGCCTACCTTCCTGCGGCGGAACTGAGGACGTGGCGCAAGAGTGTCGGCCCCCGGTTGACCTCTTTGCGATTCGCCTTGGGTGTCGCTCGAGCAAGCAACCTCTAGTGAAAACGACCGGGCCTTGCGCTCACAACATAGACGAGCCGAAAGGATACGTTTACCTGCGAGCCAGTGACGCGGGCATGTGCCACGTCGAATTGATCTTTGTGAGCGGCGAAACATCGTCCATTGACGTGAACATCGTGTCTCAGTCGGTGGTCGGATCCGACCCGGAGTGTGGTCCGGATTTGTTGGCAGTCACTGATACCGGCGCTGTCTGCGTTCCATCCGCCTGCACCTTTCCGCTTCTGGATCAAACGTGCGACGGCGCGCAATGAATCGAGCAGCGGGCACATTCTAGCGTCGGGCGTCGCGCTCGGGTGGCGAGCCCCGGATCAGCGGCGCACTTGCTCGTAGATGCTGCGTCGAAAGTCGAGCGTGAAGGCGAGACCTCCCGGATCGGTGCGGTGGAAGGTGAAGTCGACGTCGAAGCCGTCGACGTAGAAGTGCTCGGGCGTCGCGGCGAGAAACTCGAACGGCCACTGCTGGCCGTCTTCGCTGATGGTCAGCTTGCCGTGTTCCACCTGCACGATCAGATCCGGAAGCTCCGGCGCGCTCGGGTCGAAGTAGGCGCCCTCGTAGCGCTTCAGAAAGCGCGGGCTCAGGTGCAGGTTCGGACGCTGAAAGGCGTGGATCAGACCGCGGGTGTAGGCGAAGGGCTCGTTGCCCGTGTGCCCGACACCGGGAATCACGTCGAGATCGAGGTAGCGGGCGTTCGTGGCAGCATCGAGGTCGGCGACGAAGTCCTTCACCACATCCGTGTTGTCGTATTGCGAGCCCACGGTGAAATACGCATGCTCGTCGCGCAGGAAATCGGGCGGGAGCTCCTGCAGCCGCGGGGTGAAGTACTCCTGCGCCAGGTCGAACGCTCCCGAGGAGGCGATGTACCCCTGAAACAGATCGGGGCGCTCCACGAGCGCGTAGCCCACGAACAACCCGCCGAGAGAGCCGCCGGTGATCACGCGCTCGCGGCTCGCGCGGTAGTGCGACTCGATGAAGGGGAAGACCTCATTCTCCAGTACCTTCATGAACTTCGCGCCGCCGCCCGAGCCCGGTAACAAGGGCGTTGCAACGGGGGTGAAGTCCCGATTGCGCTGCGCCGCGGGCTGGTCACCGCCTCCCGCCCAGGTGATCGCGACCACGATCGGGTCCGGAATCAAGCCATCGAAGGCGAGCTTGCCGACGATGTCGCTCAGCAGGTTGAAGTTCCACTGGCCATCGAGCGCGTAGATCACCGGACGCAGCCCGTCGTCGTTGCCGTAGTCCTCGGGGATCGATACCCGCAGCTCATACACCTGGTCGACAATTTGCGAGGGCAGCAGATGGACGGTGCTGCGCGGCACGACGAAGGGCCCCCCGTCGCTGCCCGGCGCAGGCGAGCCCGCGCCCGAGGCGGGCGGCGTCTGTGCCAGCGACCCATGGCTGGCCAAGGCCAGTACGCAGACCAAGCTCGAAATGACAGTGGCGTTTTTCATGTGTCTTCTCCCCGGCGACTGCGAGCGCACCCGCACCCCCGAGCTGAGAGTGCCGGTCTCGCTGTCTCGCTCCCCCAAAATCGTCACGCACTGAAAAAAAGGAACGCCCCGTTTCAGGGGGGAACGCTGTGCGTGCCATGTCCACCACCCGGCGGCTCAAGCCCGAGAGGTCGCTGCCGTTGATGGACGAACAGGGGGAAACAACGCTTCGATGGCAGTCAGCTCGTCTCGCTCGGGAACGGATCCGCTCTGGAACGAGAGCTCGGCACGCGCCGAGACCCCGCGGATCCTGTGCGTGGACGACGACCCCAACCTGCTCAACGGGCTGTGCCGGGTGCTCGGCTTCGACTTCACGGTCGTGACCGAGAACAATCCGCTCGCGGCGCTGGATCGCCTGGAGCGCGACCCGGACTTCCAGGTCGTGCTGAGCGATCTCAAGATGCCGCAGATCGATGGCACGCTGTTTCTCGCCCGCACCCAGCGCATGATCCCGGCGGCGACGCGGCTCCTGCTCACGGGAGAAGCCGACCTTCCCTCGGCCATCGCCGCGATCAACCAGGCGGGGGTGTTTCGCTTCCTCAGCAAGCCCTGCGCCGGCGCTCAGCTGGTCGATGCCGTTCGAGCCGCAGTGGATCAACACCGCGTGATCGTGGCTGCCAGCGCGGCATGTCCACTGCCACCCGGTACCTTCACGTCGATGGAACGCTCGCCGTCGAGGGCTCGCGTCGCTCAGAGCTCGGACGGGCTTCGTACGCCGCTGCTGGCGCCGGCCAGTGCACCCATTCTCGCTGCCGCCGGCGCCGCCAGTCAGACCCGACGGGCGTGCCCACGACCCGGCAGCCTGCTTGCGCTGCTCGCGGAGGTCGCCGGTCAAGCGCTCGAGGAGGGTCGAATCAAGGATGCCGAGCGCGTGCTCGCGGGTCCGCTGGAGACCTTGCTGAAGAACGCCCGCGCCGGCCGCTCCACGAATGACGACGACTGCGACGCCGCCGCCGTACTTGCCGCGCGGCTGGCTGCCCTGTCTCGCGACGGCAGCTGGCTCGACTACCCGTTCGTGCTCTTCACGGCGCTGCGCCGGCTGCTACCGTCGCGAGCGATCGATGAAATCCAGGGCGCGAGCCACCACGTACGCCGAGCCAATCCGGCAGCCTTGCAGCTCTATCTGAGCGCGCTGGAGATTCACAGCCGCGGCTTCGGGCCGGCGGAGCGCTGCTTGCTGAAGCGCATTCAGCAGTGCCGCGCACTGCTCGCCGCGGGCAGCTGAGCGCGCACAGCCGGATCAAAGCGGCTCGCCGCGGGCGTTCACCTTCAGCACTTCGAAGCCGAGGCCATCGAGCGTGGCCGCCACCTGGGCTGCATCACCGGCCACGATGATGTCAGAGCGCTGGCAGTGGTGCTCGGCGGCCTGATTGGGATCCGCTGCGCCTGGAGCCGCTTGACGGGATCGATGTCAATCGAGCTGGGCCCGCAGCTTCTTCGTCGCGACGAACGCGAACGCTTCGCGGATCTCCGGCGCCAGCATACGCCGAGGAGACGCCCGTGCAGTGGGCACATTCTGGGGCCGAGCGGAGCGCTGGGGTGGCGAGCCACAAATCTGCTGGGCGGAATCTGCTTGGCGGAAGGTAGCGCAGCCGCTATGGCCGCGCGCGCACATGGCCTCTTCGTCTGTCGAGCTGCGCCCGGCGCGCGCCCTTTCGGGCTACCTCGGCGTCGCTGCCGCCGCGGCCGGCTGGGGCAGCTGGGGGCTGATCTTGCGCCTGGCGCAGCGCGCGCAGCCGGTGGCGGCGCAGCTCACGACGCTGCTCGTGATGTCGACCATGTTCGTGGTCGTGTTTCCCCTCGCCTGGCGCGCCACGCGCCGGCGCACGACGGGCCGTCCGCTGCGCGAGTGGGCGCTGCTCGGCGTCTTCGGAGTGACCGATGCGCTGAACGCCCTGCTGTTCTTTGCGGCGCTGCAGACGACGAGCGTCTCCGTGGCGGTGCTCACCCACTATGCCGCGCCGCTGTTCGTGGCCGTGAGCGCGCCGCTCGTGCTCGGTGAGCGGCGCCATCCGCAGACGTTGCCCGCCGTGCTGATCGGCTTTGCGGGGTTGTTGCTCCTGCTCGCGCCGTGGAATGTGCAGAGCTCCGATGCAACAGTGCTGCGCGGCGCCGCGCTCGGGCTGGGCAGCGCGCTCTTCTACGCAGCGAATGTGCTGCTCAACAAGCGGCTGTCGGCGAGCTTCGCGGCGCCCGAGATCCTGTCGTATCACATGCCGCCGGCGCTGCTCCTGGTCGCGCTGCTCGTGCCCGCGGGAGCCTGGGTGCTGCCGGCGACCGCCCTGCCCTGGCTATTGCTGGGCGCGATCGGGCCTGGAGCGCTCGGTGGTGTGGTGTTCATGCGCAGCCTGGCGAGCATCCCAGCCGCGCATGCGGCGACGCTCACGCTGCTCGAACCAGTGACGGCGCTGCTCCTGGCCGCGCTCGCCTGGGGCGAGCAACTCTCTGCCCTCGGTTGGATCGGAGCGGTCGCGATCCTGGCCACAGGGGCTTGGGTGGTCAGTGGAGATCGCTAGCGTGTCGATCCCTTCCGTTCGCAGGGGCGCCCCCCGGGCGGGGGGCTTTCGCGACGTCGAGTCGAGGTTTCCATGGAAACCTCAACTTCGACTCGCTGCAACCGCCCCGGGTATGCCCGGGGCGGCTCTACGCCTGCCGTCCTTTACACTTCTTCACGCCAGCTCCATTCGCGCTCGATGAGGCGGCACCAGCTCGTGTGAAGCGGCGCTTCGACAGCCACGCCGCCCGCACGACACACGAGGAGGACGACGATGTCTTGGGTGCGATCAAAGAGATCCCTGAAAAATGGCAGCAGAGACGAACGAGCGTGAGACTTTTGCCATCGCAGAACTGATTCACGGGAGGACTGCGGGCGCTTTTGGTAGCCTCGCGTAAGCTGGCCTAATACGTACCCTTTCCAGCAAACGTCGGTCGCTTTGCCTGCCCCCCAACGGAATCATGCAGAACCCATCCAGCGCTTCGACTCTTCGTTCTCGCAGCCTCCTCTTTCGCGGCCCCGCCGTGGCCGCATTGCTGGCGTTGGCCTCTGCTGGGGCTTGTCAGAGTGAGGACTCGAGCCCTTCCGCAGCGCTCGTTCCCTTCGCAGGCGGCAGTACCCCGCCGAGCTCTGGAGCGAGCGGCATCATGCAAAGCACGGGTGCCAACACTCCCGCCAACGCGCTCGGCGCTGGAGGCTCGGGCGTCACGGAGAGCGGGCCGAGCACCGACATTGGCCTCGCCGCCAACGCGAACAACAGCACCGCGAATGCACCGATGAGCGCGGGCGGCGCGGGCGGCGCCAGCACCGAACCTCCCGCCCCCAAGCCTTGCGTGGACACGGAGCCTCCTCCGGATCCCGATTGGCCCGACGCCAACTGTGAGCGCTGGGCCACGGAAACCAACGAGTGCTCTGCTGCGTGGTTCGCCAACTACTGCGACGTGAGCTGCAAACGCTGCGTGCCGGAAGGTGCAACACCGCCGCCGCCCGCCGTGGATTGCTCCGGTGAAGGGCTACCGAACGTGACCGGCGGCGATGGCTATGCCACGCGCTACTGGGACTGCTGCCAGACGGCGTGCTCGCAGAACGACGGTCACCGCTGCGCCCAGGACGGCGTCACGCGCACCGGCAACTCGCAGAGCTCCTGCCAGGGCGGCGGCTCCTTCGCCTGCTACGACGAGGCACCGCGTGCCATGTCGGATTGCCTCTCCTACGGCTACATCGCCAAGGCCAATCCCAACTGCGGCGGCTGCTACCGCATCCAGTTCACCGGCGAGGGCTACTACAACGCCAACGATCCGGGCTCGAAGGCGATCAAGGGCAAGCAGATGATCGTCAAGGTGTCCAACACCGGCAGCGACGTCGCCGGCAACCAGTTCGACCTGATGATCCCCGGCGGCGGCGTGGGCCTGTTCAACGCCTGCAGCAGGCAGTGGGGCACCAACGATTTGGGAGCCCAGTACGGCGGCTTCCTCACCAACTGCACGGGCGCTTACTCCGAGAAGAAAGAGTGCGTTCGTCAGAACTGCAACAAGATCCCCGCCGGACCGGCGCGCGATGGCTGCCTCTGGTTCGTCGACTGGCTGCAAGCAGCGGACGACCCGAAGTTCACGTCTCAGGCCGTCAACTGCCCGTTCTGATCTCGGTGACGTAGGGCGACGTTTGCGCGGCGGGTGGGGGGTACGCCGCGCGGTGTTGGCGCGCGCAGCGCGACGGGTGGGGGCATCATTTGCAATACGAGCGCAGCACGTTGCGGACGTGCTTTCCGGATTCGCTGAGCTCGGCGGGCGTCCAGTTGCCGCTGGAATTGGCGCCGGGCTGCAGGAGCGCACAGGTCTCGACTTTGTCGGCGATCATCCAGTCGAGCCAGCTGATGTGGTGCTGGTCCATGAAGTCGATCCAGGCCTTCCACTCCGTGTAGTTGTTCTGGCCCTGGCCGGCGGAGTTCGAGCCGCCGGACTCGCTGACGAAGACGGGGATGCCCTTGGCGATGGCGGCCTGCGTGCGCTGCCGCAGCCAGTCGCGGTGGGTGTCGGCGTAGAAATGCACCGAGTACATCACGTTGGTCTGCCCCTGCAGGGGGTCGCTAACGACGGTGTCGATGCGCTGGTCCCACTCCGGTGAGCCCACGATCACGATGTTGTCCGGGTCGTGCTCGCGGATGGCTTTGATGACCGCGGTCGCGTACTCCTTTACCTGCGGCCAGGTCTCGTCCTTCTCGGGTTCGTTGAAGATCTCGTAGATGACGTTGGGCTTGTCGCCGTACTTCGCGGACATCTCCGAGAAGAAGGCGACGGCCTCGGCGGGATGCAAGTCGTGCGCATGCCAATCCACGATCACGTAGACGCCCGTCTGAATGGCGCCCTCGACAGCAGCTTCGATGCGCGCCCGGGAAGCGGCGGGATTCTTCAGGTAGGCGCCGTCGGGCTCGATGCCCATGGCCAGGCGCACGATATCGACGCACCAGTCTTCCCAGACCCAGTGAACGACTCCCGCGTTGTAGTACTGGGGCCACCAGTTATCCCAGCCGAAGGAGAGCCCGCGCAGCACGGCGGGCCCGCCGCTGGCATCGAGCAATTCGGCGCCCTTCACACTGAGCTGCCCGTGCCGCGCCACCGGCGTGCTCCGCTCCGCGAGGGACGGAATGGTCGTCTCCACCTCGAGCAGGGCACCCTTTGCGCTGGGCGCTGCCGCCGTGCCTGCCCCGGCGCTCTTCGCCGGCTTCTGGAGACAACCACTGACGCACACCGAGCTGGCCAGGGCGCCAGCCAGCATTTTGCTACTCCAACTGCACTTCACGCCGGGCGCTGATGTCACAGCAGGGTCCTAGCATGCCCTCGGATCGAACGATCCGCGTTCACGCTCAGCGCGCCGCGTCACACTACCGCTCGGCTGCGCGGCTCGAAGCGTTGCTGGTGGCTCTCCGCTCGGGCTCGCTGTCACTCACTGCGCGAGGGCGCACCGGCCATGTCGCGCAGGAGCTGCGCCAGGATCCAGGTCTCCACCGGCTTGACGAGGTACGCATTGAAGCCCGATGCCATCGCCTGCTTGCGAGCATTGCCACCGGAGAATGCGCTCAACGCAACGGCAGGGATGTTCGACTTCACGGCGTCGGAAAGTGCCCGGAGACTGCGAACAAACGTGATGCCATCCTCATCGGGCATCGCGATGTCCGAGACGATCACATCGGGCGTGCGCGTCGCGAGGAAGCATCGGGCCCCATCAGCTGAAGCCACGGCCACGACGTCTGCACCCCAGTGACTCAGCACCTGCTGCAACATCTCTCGCGGATCAGCCTCGTCGTCGATGACGAGAACACTCAGTCCACTCAGGATCGCCACACGCAAACAGTTTAGCAGCCGCGCCGGCTTCAGACCAACTCGCAATTGGTTTGACGGGTAGCACGCGCCAGCAGCGACCGCGAACCGCTGAGGCAATCCGACTCGATGTGGCAATCCGGGCGAGCGGGGTGGTGATGTGTGAGTGAAGAAGCGGACCCGAGCTGCTCGCATTTTGACCCATTGTGAAGGTGAAATTGCGATGCAACACTGGTCGGTATGGCTGACGATCCAGGCAAGCGAGGCTCCGCAGATGGCGCTCGCATCAACGTTCATGAGGCGCATGAAGTGCGCTACTGGACAAAGGAGCTCGGCGTTACTGAGCAGGAATTGAAAACTGCCGTGGAAAGAGCAGGCGTGATGGTGGATGCCGTGCGTCGCGAGCTGGGTAAGTAAAATTGCAACACACCGCCGGCACCAGGAAGTCTTCCGTGCCGGCGTGGCCGCGCTGATCGCGCTTTGCTTCGCGCCTCCGCTGGCCGCAGCGCCTTCGGGAGCAGACGCCGAACTGCAACCTGACGCTGCGAATGAGACGAAGGGTCTCGATCCCGACTACTGGCGGCACGGCGATACGCGCTGGTTCGTCTCGGCGCGCGCCGAGTGCGGCGCTCTCTACGCCAAGCCGTACGTCTCCGCAGGGTACGGCAAGCCTCACTGGCTCTGGACGGGAGTCGACGTCAATGCCATCGCCACGATCGACTTCATCCAGGGATATGCGGGATTCCGCGCCTCGACACCCATTGTCGACCTTGCCTTCGGCTGGAGAGACACCTCCTCTTACGGCAAGGGCTGGCTGAACCCCGCATCCAGCTACGACCGAGCCGATGTCCTGACGGGACCGGGCCCGAAGGCGCGCTACTGGGCCTGGGAAGCTGAAGCCGTGGTGCTCGTCCCGCTTCCGCACTCGGCACTGATCGGCGATCTGATCGCTGTGAAGACCCTGGATGTGCCTCGCGGCAAGTACCTGTACGACGAATCCTATCGCGTCATCGTGAAGGACTCCGTCTTCGAGGTGCTCCGGACGGGTCTGGTCGCGCGCTTGCTGAGGGCCGATGCGTTGAAGGTCGGCGTTCTCTCGGAGTGGGTGTTCGGCACGGGCCGGAGCCAAGATGTACTGCGCCTTGGCCCGGTGGCTTCCTGGCAACTCACAGACCATCTCGAAGCGGTCGGCGTGGCAACGTTCAGCGTGCACAGCCCGGATCGCCTGGGACTGGATCTGGGAACCTATGCGCTCGCTGGCGTGCGCTACCGATGGGCAACGGGCGAGCGCAATCCCAGGCCACCCTGGCGGTGAGCTCGACGATCGCTGCGGAGTGGACGCTCGCTCACGGTACTGACCAAGTATGGACGGGCTGCCCCGCGGAGCTCTGTTCCAGATAGCGCTCGAGCAGGGCCGCCCAGGCCTCGCGATCGGAAAGACGGCGGCTCAGGTGCGCGTGCACTGCCCGCTGCCAGCTGGCCCCGGTTTGCCGGCGCTTCACCCGCTGCGCGATCACTTCGAGGCAGGCGTCGGCTTCGGCTGGATCGACCGCTCCTTCCTGGACCAAACCATCGCGCGCGAGCTGAAGCAGCTCCGTCAGCGCTCGAGGAATGTCCAGCAGCCGCGGCGACGGCGCTTGTTCGCTGGGCCACAGGAGCTGCGCTCCGAGCCCGTGACGGGCCGCTTCATAGAAGTTGCGCCGGATCTGTCCGAAGGTGATGCGATGAGTGTGCTCGGTCATGTGCGGCGCGAGCGCGAGGGTCAGCCCGACCAGGAAGGCGAGATTCGCCACCATGTCCGGCACGGTCGGCCCTGCCGGCAGCGCGCGCAGCTCCACCCGTACGTGCCCGCCCGAGGACGCATCGTAGACGGCACGATTCCAGCGCCACACGGTACCCGCGTGCAGACGGAGCTCCGCCAGAGCTGGGATACCTCCCGCGTTGCACACGCGCTCGGGATCTTCTGGCGCGACCACAGGCAGTAGTGGCTCGTGCTGCGCCACGGCCTCGGCGAACAGCTCGTAGGCACCACGCCGCACCCAGCCGTGACCGAACGAGACGCGGGCGGAGCGCCAATCGTCACCTGTCGCGTCGGCGCGATCATCGACGGCCTGGCGAAACAGCGCGACGCGCGTCTCGTGCCACAAGCGCCGCCCGAGAAAGAACGGCGAATTGCCCGCGACCGCCAGCGCCGGACCGGTCGCGAGCTGCGCCGCGTTGTACGTGTCGGCGAAGCGCTCGGGCGGTACCCGCAGGTGGATCTGAAACGAGGTATTGGCGCCTTCAAACGTGACGTCGTGCGCGTGGATGGCGAGCTCGTCCTCACCGCTGATCCGGACGTGAAACGGTTGTTGCTTGATGCGCGCGAGGCCCGCGGAGAGCGCCCGATAGCGCATGCTGTCCGACAGCATGCCGGAGACCAGATCACTCTCTGCGAGTGTGGGAAGAATGCCGATCACCGCGACGCGGGCTCCGTGCTGCGCCGCCGCGCGCTGTGCGGCTGCGAGGCCATCGCCCAGCTCAGCCTGCATCGCCGACAGCGAGCGACCTGCCAGCGCCACGGGCGGCGCGTTCAGCTCCAGATTGAAGCGATTGAGCTCCAGCGTGAGGCGACGATCCTGAGCGCTGGCCAGCACCTGACGGTTGACCGGCATCGGGCCCGCCGCGGCGTCCACCAGATTCAGCTCCAGCTCCGCCCCGATGTTGAAGGGCCCGGCACCGAATCCTCGTCGCTCGAGCACCCGGCGGAGTGCACGCAGGTTGCTCTCGAGCTTGGCCGCAAACGCGGCATACTCGGCCTCCGAAAACTGCTCCCGCTCGATCTCGATTCCCATTCGAGGGTGGGCTCGTCGTAACACGGCCCCGCCGTCACCAGGAAGGCCCACCGCGCGACGGCTGCAGCGAGGGCATGTTCGTTGCTTGGTAGCCCGTATGGCTCACGCAACATCACCTACGCCAGAGGGACCGGAAGCGCTGCAGCGCTTTCGCGAGCTCCTTTCGAAATTTCGAACCGCCATGTTCGTCACTCACGGGGGCGAGACCGGGCTGCATGCGCGCCCCATGGCCGTGGCAAAAATGGAGGAAAACGGCAGCCTCTGGTTCGTGACGGGCAGGGACACCCCGAAAATCGACGAGCTGACCGCCCATCCCGACGCGCTGGTCTGCCTGCAGAAAGACAACCAATTTGTCACCGTGGCGGGCCACGTCGAGGTCGTCCAGGATCGCGGCAAGGTCGAAGAGCTCTGGTCGGAGAGCTTCCGCGTTTGGTTCGACGGCAAGGACGATCCCAACCTCGTGCTGCTGCGGCTCGTGGCGAGCGCCGGGGAGTACTGGGATCAGTCAGGCACTCACGGCCTGAAATACGCTTTCCGCGCGGCCAAGGCCTACGCCAACAAGGAGCGAGTGGATCCGCGCGCGGACGAGCCGGAGACGCACGGCGCCGTGAAGCTCTAGCTACTAGCGGTCGCAGAGCTGGGCAACGACGGGCGCGCGTGCAGCCTGGGGGTACTCGCGCAGGAAGCTCTCCCGCGCCTTCCGGCATTCGCCCGCCTGCCCCGTCCGGGCCAGTGCTTCGACCCGTCGCGCTGCCGCGTCCTCCAGGAAGTAGCCGCTGCCGGGATGCGCGATGGCAAACTGGAACGCTTCTGCGGCGCCGCTCGGGTCCGCGAGCGAGTCGAGGCGGATGCGGCCGAGCATGAACGCGGCATAGCCCGCGCGTGGATCCGTCGGGTAGCGGCGGCGCAGCTCGTCGAACGACGCGGCCGCTTGCCGAGCGCGGCCCGCCACTCGCTCTGCATCGGCGCGCTCGAACAACTCGCGCGCGCTGGGCGCACTCCGCGTGTGCGCCGCAGCCGCACGCGCTGGAGCAGACACGATCGCTTCTGGCGCGGGCACTGCCGGCGCAGGCTCGCTCGGCACAGGCTCGCTCGGCACAGGCTCGCGGCCCTCGCTGGACCAACGCTGGCCCGGGCCCAGCAACGCGAGCATGCGATCCGGTGGCTGTCGCACCTCGACCAGACCGCGCTCGACGCTCACCACGATCTGCTCCGGGCTCGTCGCCGAGAGGCCGTAGGAGACCGTAAAGTGAGTACCCCTCACCGCGACCTCCAGCGTGCCCACCGCGACCACGAAGCGGCGCTCCGGGTTGTGCGCCACCTCACATTCCACGCTGCCGCGCTCGAGCTGGACGCGGACCTCGCGCGGGTCGAGCCTCACGACACGCGCCTCCGTCTGCTCGGCCAGCGCCAGCGTGCTGCCATCGGGCAGACTGAGCCGCCGATCGGCGCTCGCTACCTGGACATCTCCCAGCTGCCCTTCCCTCGAAGGCAGCTGCGCTGCGAGCCACCAGCCCCCGAACAGGGCCGCAGCCGCTGCCAGCCAGCCCAGCCACCGCGCGCCATTCCGCCGCGCCGCCGGCGGGCGCTGCTGCTCGGCCATCGCAGACGGAGCGCGAGAGAGTTGCCCGGAAACGGCGCCGGCCAGCGCCTGCAGCTCCTCTTCGCTCAGCTCCGCGAAGGCTGCGTCCCCGAGGTCCTGATCGAACAGCTGCGCGTGCTCCTCACGCGCGAGGTCAGCCACCGCGTTCAACAAGCGATCGCCGTGCTCCTGCGTCAAGGCTCACCTCCCACGGAACGGCGGCCGCGGCCCGGCGCGTCGGGGCGCGGGGCGGGATGGAGCTGGTGCACTCGAGCCGCAGGCGCGGGCGCTGGCGTCGCGGTCAGCTGCTGACGGATGGCCTGGACCTGCTGCCGCAGGCGACTTCGAAAGGTGTACAGCGCGTTGGACGACATGTTGAAACGCTCGGCGATCTCCTCGATGGAGAGCTGCTCGATCATGAGCGCGTGAAACAGCTCGATGCCGCGCGGGCTGAGCTGCTCCTCGAGGCGGTGCCAGATCCTCTGCAGCTCTTGGCGCGACACGACATGATCCTCCAGTGCCCGATCGTCCACCGCGAGGGCCGATACGTCGTCTTCCGAAGTCGGCTTCTCCGCCCAGGCGCTGCGGCGACCGCTGCGCAAAATGGCCTTGGCTTCCCGCTCGGCGACCAGGCCCACGAAGTTGGCGAGCGACAGTCCCCGCTCTGGGTCCCAGCTGCGCAGGACACGACTGTCGTGATCGAAGATCACGAGCAAGATCTGCTGCGTCAGATCCAGCACCTCCTGGCGATCCACACGGCGGCCGCGCGCCGCGCTGCTGCTCGCCAGCGGGCGACAGACGCGCCGCTGCACCACAGGGCTCAGGCGCAGAACGAGAGCGTGGCGCGCCGCGGCCTCACCCGCGACGGCACGGCGCACGAGCTGCACGTCCAGATCAGCCACCGGGCGCCACCCACAGGCGCAGCCGGAGCTCGCCGCCGAAGGTCTCTCCCAAGCCGGTCGGGCGCGGCGTCGCCGGAGGGCTGGTCACGATCACCACGTAGCTGTCCGAGGGGATGCTGCTCTGCGGCGGGGCCCCGCGTGGCTCCGGACTGAGCGGTACCAGCGCGACCAGGCTCAGGGCCATCCCGAAGGCGCCGGCACGGAAGCTGCCCTCCAGCCCGACGCTGGCCGCGCTCTCCCACGAGCTACCCAGCGGTTCGAGCCGCGTACCCAAGCCCACAGGCGTGGCCACGGCATTGTACTCCTGCGTGCGCTCCAGCCGCGCGAGCACCAGCCCGCCCTGTGCCGCGAGGCCAAAGGCCGACGCGGGATCGAGCAGATCGACGCCCGCCTCCAACCCGGCATGCCAGCCTCTGGCAGATTCGCTGTAGTAGCCGGTGGACTCCGACCGGGTGCGATCGCCTCCGACACGGAGTGTCGCCGAGAGTGGAGCGAACGGCCGCCAGCGCGCGAGCAGCTCCCCCGCAAAGGCATGGCCCTTCGCCTGGAAGAGCGATGCGCCAGCGCCCAGGCCCAGCTCCAGCGGTGGCAGCACGTGGCGTGCGGGCGATGATCGCGCCAACGGCTCACCCGCGCTGCCGTCCGTTTCTGCGGCGGGCGTCGCCACTGCTTGCGGCGCGGAGCTTGCTGCGGTCTCCAGCAGCGCCGATACCAGCTCGTCCGCTGTGCTCGCGATGGCAGAAAGCCGGGCTTCGCGCGGCAAGGCCGCGAGCTCCAGCATGCGTTCCAGAGCCGCGCCTGCGTCCGTTTCTACCCGTACCAGCGCCGAATGCAGCTCGGGCAGCGAGGCGTGCACCTGGATATGCGCGAGCACCCGCTGTCCCGCAGGGTGGGGGCAAACATCGATCTCGCGAGCCCGGAATTCGGCGGCCAATCGCCGTTGCAGCTGATCGCTGAGCGACGCCTCCGGGGGCGACAGCGCGATCGAGAGATCCACGGCGGACTCACTGCGGCACACGGTCTGTGCGCGGGCAGCCTCGGGTCGCAGCGCGAGCGCCAGGGAGGAGAGCAACAGCAATTGCTTCAGAGACATGCGGAATCGATGTTGGTCGCGACGCTCGAAAACCTTACATGGAGCGTGCAAGATCTCGCCGACTCGAGTCCAACTCATCCGCATCATGTTCCACTGGATCTGCGAGCTGTCCGAGAAACGCCGCGTCATCGCTTGCCTTTGTTGGTCCGGCTGGCTGTACGCGGCTCTGAGCTGTATGGACGACGCGCCCAGCGATTCGGACCGGCTGAGCTCACTCTCCAGCGACCAGCTGCGGAGCTTGTGCACGGAGGTCATCGACGCCTGGCCCGCAACACCGGACGGTCCGATCCGCTGCGACAACGGCAACACCTACTACCTCGATCGAGAAGGACTGTCCGCCTGCGGCAACCAGACCACGAGCTGCTCCGCGCGCGTCGGAGAGTGGCGCGACTGCATGAGAGCGCTCGCCGCGACCCCTTGCGAGACCGCGACGCCCGAGCCCGAACAGTGCAGGCGGCTACCATTTGCAGCAGGGTGCGGCGGGCTGGCGTTGCCCGTTTCTTCCGAATGCACTCCACCGCGGCCAGAGCAGGTGGCCGAGTGGAGCGGCCTGTATCGGTTCAGCAATCGAACCAGAAACAGCAATGGCTGTGACAGCGAAGGCGAACCGCTGCCCGCGCAGGGCTACTTCCTGCTGACCACCCGCTTCGTCGCGGCAGTCCCGTACTCGCCACTGGGAGACACACGAATGCTGGTGCCGCTGGAATGCGAGAGCATCGAGGCCTGCCGTGAGCTCACGATGGAGTTGTCGAGCGCCAGCGATCCCAACACACCCCTGTTGGCGCTCCCCTACCTGACCTTGCTCGACAACCCTCTCTGCGGGCCAGACAACTATGACACGCTGCGCTCCTCGGTCATCGACTCCAGCGGTGATGCCTGCGAGCTCATCCGAGAAGAGCAGGTGCTGCTACCGCAGCCCGACGGCACCTTGCGCATCGAGCGCCGGAGCTTTCAGCTGCCGGCACCCCCGGAGGGCCAGCCCTGCTATTTCACCGATGCCGTGCAGGGTAGCTGTGTCTCGCTCGACGTGCTGCGCGCCGAGCGCGTGCCAACGCTCTGAATTGGAAGCGCAACCCGTGTGCTTCATCGTGATTCATCAGGTCGGCGCGCGCAGCGCGGCGGGTGGGGCAGCAATGTCAGTATCCCAGCTTTTTCACTGCAAACCAGAGCAGTCCGAGCAATACCGCCGCGATGACCAGCGTCAGGATCGCGCCTGGCACGAAGTAGGGGTAGACGAGCAGGATGAGGCCGGCGAGCAGGTGCGGAGGGCGCGACATCTTCTTGCCGTAGCTGAGCAAGACGAAGCCGATGCCGGATACGAGGAATCCCGCGATCAGTGTCGGGCCATCGAAGGACATCGCCTAGCCCACCGCCGTTCACTCCGCTGCCGTCGCCGGAGCCGGTGCCTCGCCGGCTCCGCACGATTCGAGCAGCAGCTCGACGACGTCGAGCTGGCGCACTTCCGCTTCCTTCTCTTTCGCTTTCAACCCATCCCCGAGCATGGTCATGCAGAAGGGGCAGGCGCTGGCGATGGTCTTGGCGCCGGTGTCGAGCAGCTGGAGGGTGCGCTTGACGTTGATGCGATCCTTGTTCTGCTCCTCCATCCACATCTGGGCGCCACCAGCGCCGCAGCACAGCCCTTTGTCCTTCTTCCAGTAGGTGGGCTCGACCAGTTCGACGCCGGGGATGCGCGAGAGGATCTGGCGGGGCGATTCGTAGACGCCGTTGTAACGGCCGAGGTAGCAGGAGTCGTGGTACGGGAGCCGTCCCTGGACGGGGTTCCGAGGCACGAGCTTTTTCTCCGCGAGGAGCCCCAGCAAGAAGTCGGTGTGGTGGATGACCTCGTATTTGCCGCCGAAATCCGGGTATTCGTTGAGCAGGGTGTTGAAGCAGTGGGGGCAGGTGGTGAGGATCTTCTTCTTGCCCTGCTCCATGTAGCCATTGAGGGTGGCAACGTTGGCTTCGGCGAG